>CAVISR010000006.1:38455-48616 GCA_963645405.1 Acutalibacteraceae bacterium | reverse complement strand
CCGCCGACCCTCTGCTTGTAAGGCAGACGCTCTGAACCAGCTGAGCTAAACGCCCCTTTCTTGGGTGCCTCCGGTGTTCCTTTCCGAAAGCGAGTGCAAAGTTAGGCATAATCTCGGATACCACAAAATCTTTTCGAGGTTTTTTTTCAAAAAACTTGAAGAAAAACGTGTTCGCACCCCAATTGCAAGCCATTCCAGAGCAATTGCAGGACCTGAAACGGCCAAGCGGACCATCACCCGACACCCAGCATCATGGAGAACACCAGCACGAGGATATAGTTGGCGAAGATGACCGTAAGAAGCTGATACATATCTTTCTTGCTATAGCCCGTTGGAGTGAACTGGTCGGACACAAGCCTCGAAGTGCTCAGTTTTGACATTACCTTATTATATATAAAGTAGAACAACCAGCCAATCAAACAGCCTATAATCAGTCCGACGAGCACATCTCCCAAAAAATGCACACCAAGGTACAGTCGTGTGAATGTAGTGGTCGTCGACCAAAAGAAAAGAGTGAACGTCACTGAGCGGTGATGAAACAGGCGCGAGAGGAACATTGCCATGCAAAAAGTGTTGCATGCATGACCCGAAAAGAAGCCGAATCGCCCTCCCCTATAGTTGTTCACCACATCAACCAAATACATTATCTCCGGATTTTGCGTGGGACGCAAGCGTCCGACCATCGGTTTCACCAAGCCCGAACACAGTCTGTCGGCTACAAAGATCATCAGTCCGATGGTGACAAGTATGATCAAGCCATTGCGTAGGTCGTTGTTGCGAAAGATTACGACAAGCAGCATCAGCATGACCAATGACCAAGAAAACGTATTGGTGACACACACCATCAGATTGTCCATGAAGACCGAGTCACTGCCGTTGATAAGCAGCGTAGCTTTAGTGTCCAATCCATTCAAATATTCAAGCATACAGTTCCTCCAATTCTCTGCTACACTATCAAATGACCTCCATATCGCTCACATGAATCCACCCTACCTTACCTTCTTCAAGCTTCACCTCACGCCATTCTTTCATGGTAGAGTCAAGAATCTCGACCTTGGTTCCCTCATGGATGACAAACAAATCGGTGCTGCTGCCGCTCGGAGAGCTTTTCACAGTCACCGCCGGTGTCATCACGATGGCATAGTCCCGGTGTATAATCGTAAGGTATTGGGACAAGGCGCTCAGATTTGCCACGATGGACACCACAAGACAAACCATTGCCCCGTAAGCGCCGATTTTCCGATACCTGACTGTTGTCATGAATGCATAGACCAGGATTCCTGCCAACATAAGCACAAACGAAGTGAAGGCAACAAGCATCCAGTCGCTTATCTTCATCATGTTTGTCAGTTCTTTCCACCACGAGATGAAGAACATCTGGGAAGGCGGTGTAACCTTATCAGCCGTCTTTCCACGAGCCAATGCCAGATTGGCCTTTGTGTCACCGTCGCTGGGGTCCAACAGCAGTGCACGCTCATAGTTCAAGATTGACTTGGCTATTTCATCAAGCTTATAGTAGCAGTTGCCCATGTTGTAGTACAGTTCGGGAGCAACTCCGCCCTTGTTCACAAGTTTCTGATACATTGTCACGGCTGCCTTGTAGTTTTCCTTTGCATACAGACTGTCTGCCTGCTGTTTCGTTTGTGCAGTAGCAGAGACTGACATCAACAGTCCAAGAAATGCCATGACAACAGCCATGCCTTTGCCTTGAGTCTTGGCAGTGGGTGTTTTCCTTATTGAATTCTCCATCTTTTCAATTACATTTACGGCACGTTCATAGACAGATTCCATATTCTCGTTTGGATTTCCGGGAGCATAACGGGCAAACTCACATTCATCAAGAGCCTTGATGAACTCATCTATGAGCGCCGGGTCAACCTGCTTGCCGGTCAGTTGCACATTCACGTTCTCCTTGTTGAGTGTTGCAAGCGGGATATTCAGTTTGTCTGCAATATAGCCCCACAAAGCACGCATCACCTCATCATAAAACTCTGTCTGGTTCTTCTCGCGCAAGAGTTTGTCTGCCGTCTTCAGTCGCTTCTGCGCCACCTTATTAGCCTTGCGTCCACGGCTTTTGGCGATGTTGGCATTGTCCTGAATACGTTTGCGCCCGACAATCAGCATCACAATGAAGATAGCCAATGGCAGGAGGTATGCGCCCCAGTATTTCCAAGAGCCGAACAAATTGTCGTCCTGGCGATGCTGTCTGACTGAGTTGGTCTTGATGTACCTTATATCCTGGTTCAGTTCCTTCACGTCCTGCTGGTTGTTCACGTAACTTGACATCGACCCGTTCGAGCCACTGCCCTTCTCCACTGTAATCGTATAGGGTTCGGTCTTCAGGGTCTTGTATGTGTGGGTGCCAGTATCGAAATATACGAATTCAGCTGCAGGTATAGTGTACTTGCCCGGATGGCGCGGCACAGCTAGATATTCAAACTCCTTGGTACCAGTCAGACCGGAATGGGTGAGCGAGAAATGGTCGTTTGCCTTGGCATCATAAGTCTCGAAATCCTTGGGAAAGTTCACTTCAGGAGCAGAAATCAACTTCATATTGCCCGTACCCTTCACCCGAATCTTCAGTGTGATGGCATCGTTGGCCTTCACCTTGTCTGTATTTACAGACGAAGAAACGCTGAACGAGCCTACAGCACCCGAGAAGTTGGCTGGTTTGGAAGGCAACGGACTTACATGAATCGTGAGTTTGGGTGTTGCAATCTTCTTCTTCACCTCAATCAATCCGGAATTGCCATTGAAGAATGCCTCGAACGGGTCGATGGCACGGTTCTGCTGCACGACCACGCCCTCATAAGTGATTGAAGGTATTTCGAGAGTGCCCGATTTCTGGGGAAAGAGCACATATTGTGTCCACACCACTGTGTGATAAATCTTGCCGTTATAACTCTCTGTAGTAAATTCTTTGGTACGCGGCAAGTTGATTTCCTGGATTTGGAAACCGTCCAATGTAGGCAACTTACCGTCGAGCTGAGTCAGATTTACCAAAGTATAGAGTTTGTATGTCACCAAAATGGCTTCCTGCTCATACACCTTCGTGCGACTGGCAGTAGCTGTCATGAACAGATCCGAAGAGGAAATCCCTGAACTCTGAGGTCTTGATGCAGTCTGACTGTTGCGTATGGATTGTCCCTGGCTCTGCTGACTTCCACCGGAAGATGCGACCACCTGAATCTTCAGACTCTTGGACTTATACGTTGCATCACCCACCTGTATGCTTGCAGCAGGAATGGTGAAAGTTCCTGTCTTCTGCGCAACCATAGTGAAGGTATAGGTGAGCGAACTGCTTTGAGACATCTTTCCATTGACGAACTGCACACTGCTTTGGGACGACGTGCTTGGTCCGTAAATCACTTCAAACCCATCGAAGTTCGGATAAGAGAAATGTGACACATCCTGTGAATTGACACTATATTGTACACGGAACCTCTCGCCGACCTCTACCACGGATGGTGCAGAAGCATGAAACGAAATATTGTCGGCCTTGGCAAACGATGTTCCAGCCATTACCAGCGAAACAATCGCAATCAAACTCTTCATATCTACAGTATTTTAATTGTCAGAACGATTCATCACCAGTCCTTGTCGAGTCCGCCACGATGAGCCCTCTCGGCTTTCTGCACCTTTCGCTGCACGGCTTTCTCGTCCTGCTGGGCAGAATTAAGCAACTGCTCGGCAGTCTTGTCATCCATCTGTCCTTCCTGCGGCTGTTGCTGCTGTTGTCTGTTTTGGTTCTGGTTGTTATCTTTGTTCTGGTCTTGTTTGTCTTGATTCTGTTTGTCTTGATTCTGCTTGTCCTGATTCTGTTTGTCCTTCTGGTCCTTGTTCTTATCTTGGTTCTTGTCCTTATTCTGATCTTTCTGGTCTTTGTTCTTATCCTTATTATTCTTGTCGTCCTTGTTCTGGTTCTTGTTGTCCTGATTCTGATTATTGTTTTGGTTCTGCTGGTTCTTCTTCAGCATATACTGAGCCATGGCAAGGTTGTAGCGGGTTTCATTGTCATTCGGATTGCATCTGAGCGCGCTCTTGTACAGTTCCACTGCCTGGGCAAACGACTTCGATGCATCAGGGCTGTTGGCTTTCATCAGATTTCTGCCAACGACATACGACATGTTGCCCATGTTGTGATACACACAAGCTTTCTTCTCCGGAGTTTCTGCAACTTGTTCCAGCGCATTCTTATACTGGGCAAAGGCTACAGAATCCTTGTTTTGGAAGGTCAATGCATTTCCCAAGTTATAGAATGCCTCCAACGACTTGTTCTTGTCCAAAGCCTTGCGGTAATATGTCTCCGCCTTATTGAAATCCTTTTCCCGGAAATACTTATTGCCAATACGGATGCAATCTCTGTCGCTGTTCTGCGAGAACGCAGCGATTGAGCAAGGCAACAAACACAATATCAATATATATCTCAAGCAAGTCATCAATCAATCCTTTCTACTTAAATAAACGAATCTTGTCCAACAAACGGTTTCTCTTGTTCATTATGCATATCTCGATGCAAAGCACTACAAACAGCAGTATTGCCACTGCAATGAATTGTTCGTCGTATTCAGAATACATTGAAGTGGTGAAATCTTCCTTCTGCATCTTTGCAATCTCCCCCTCAAGCATTGTCTGGGCATCATCGGTGCGGTCCACATGTATGTACACTCCATTTCCTGCCTTTGCAATTTCCTTTCCTACCGATTCATTGAGTTTGGTAGTCACGACATTGCCATCCGCATCTTTCTTGAATTGGTTGTTGCCCAACGGGATTGGTCCACCCTGAGGCGTACCTACCGACAGCACAAATATACGGATGCCACTTTCCTTGGCAGCCTTGGCAGCTTCAATCGCCTTGTTCTCATTGTCTTCGGCATCTGTAATAAGGATAAGAGCCTTACCCGTAGTCGACTTCTGGTTGAAACCGGCAACTGAGCGGTTTATGGCATCACCCAAGTCTGTTCCCTGCAAAGAAATTGTCTTGGGGTCAATCTGGTCGAGGAACATCTTGGCTGACACATAATCTGAAGTTATAGGAAGCAGAGTGACTGAGGTTCCGGCAAAAGCCACCAGTCCAAGTTTGTCTTCATCCAGTTGGTCAATCAGTTTGCTTACAATCATCTTCGACTTCTGCAATCTGCTCGGAGAAATGTCCTCACACAACATCGAATTCGACACATCGACAGCAATGATGGCTTCTATGCCCGAACGCTTGTATTCCTCATTGCGCATTCCATATTGTGGGCGAGCCAAGATAAATATGATCAGTGCCAATGCAAGCATCATCAATGAGAACTTGACTATCGGGCGTGTTGTGGACACATCCGGCATCAGATTAGCCAACAGTTGCAAGTCACCGAACTTCTTCAGCCGTTGCTTCCTCTGATATCTCAAGTACACATACAAACCCGTGAACAATGGGATGAGAATCAAAAGATACAGATATATAGGGTGTGCAAATCTAAACATTTCTGCTTTGTTTTATCTATTCAACAATCTATTCACACTCACGGCAAACGCTTGAGAACTACCAGACGCATCAACAATTCCAACAGCAGAACCATGAATGCAGCAAGGGCAAACGGTTCAAACAGTTCACCGCGCTTGCTGTACTGGCGTACACTGAATTTCGTACGCTCCAACTTATCGATGTCGTTGTATATGGCATCCAGTTCCGCATTGCGCTGGGCACGGAAATACTGTCCACCCGTTTCCGATGATATTTTCCTCATTGTCGGTTCATCTATCTCAACCGGCAGACTTATTGTCCCGCCAGTAGGCAATGGATAAGGAGCCATGCCCGTGGTTCCGATGCCAATGGTATATATGCGCACTTTCTGTTTTTTGGCAATCTCTGCTGCAGTGACAGGAGATATGTTTCCTGCGTTGTTGACACCGTCAGTCAGCAGGATAACGACCTTCGACTTTGCCTTGCTCTCACGCAATCTCAACAAAGCATTCATTATTCCGTCGCCTATGGCAGTTCCGTCGTCAAGTGTTCCGTTGGCTGCCATCCTGGTGTCAGCACTGTTGTACAGGTTCATCAATGTCGCATGGTCGGTTGTCAACGGGCATTGGGTGTATGCTTCGCCGGCAAAGAACGTAAGGCCTATATTGTCATTCATACGCTTCTCTACAAACCGCTGTGCTATCTCGCGCAAAGCCTCCACACGATTGGGCCGGAAGTCTTGTGCCAACATACTCGTAGACACATCGACTGCCAACATTATGTCAATGCCTTCCACATCAGTGTCGCTCCACGAATGTTTGCTCTGCGGACGTGCAAGTATGCAGACAACCAATACAAAGAGTATCACTCTCAATGCGAACGGGGCATGAATAAAATAACATCTGAACGAGCGGGGCAGAGTCTTGTATTTACTTGCCTCTGGCATGCGTATAGTCGGTTCGCTCTTCTTGCTTCTGAGTACATACCATATAATATAAGGTATCAGTACAACCAAGAGAATGAAAAAATATGGATTAGCGAATACCATGATACAATACTTTTTAAATCCAAAGATAATACAATCTATAAACGAGGAAGCACAGCACTACGATTATTGCTATCAGGGAAACTGCAATGCACACAATCAGGATTGTCTTCCTCATCTTTGAACGGTGTTCCTCCACTACAACTTCCGCCGGTTGCGCAGTCTTTTCCTCCTCTTCTTGTTTAGTCTGATTGATATATTCTATCGCAGCAACCAAGTTGCGGTCGTTCTCGTTTATGAGAGTGGTATATTTTGCGAACTTCACCAAGTCGGCTGTCTGGAACAATTCCCTGAGTTCCCTCAACGCAGCCTCGTCGTTCTCTGCCTCCAGTTGCTTGATGATTTCGCCCGAAGTCATCTCCATTGCATTGAATCCAAAGCGTTCTGAGATGTACTGACGGAGAGTATCGGTCAACTGCGTATAATATTCCTTGGAGTTCTCACTCTGCACGAGGTTCTCTTCCTTGATATGCTCAATCTTCTGCATTGCCAGTTTATGCGGAGCCACATGCTGACGGAATTTTATGCGGTGCATAATCGGCTTGTTGGTAACCAGACGCACAAACACATAAACAAGCACTGCCACAAGCAGCAGCAATATCACTGACATCCAGATTACCGGTTTCCAGTCGTCCCAGCTGAACTGCGGTTTCATTTCCGGCTTGAATGCAAAGATACTGTCCACCTTGGTTGTGTCAACATCAAACGTGACCACTTTCAGCGCAAGATTCTTCGACTTGTATTCTTTTCCGTCGACTTTCACTGTCATTGGCGGGATGTAATACAACGCAGAGTCGAACGATGTAACTACATACTTTTTGGTCAATACCATACGTTTGCCATCATTCAGCAAATCCGTGTCCGGTTCTTCCGACTTCACGACCTCCAGTCCTGGTATTATCTGCTGTAGCGAATCATAGTGGGCAAACTCCACTTTCTTACCGGCATCGGTACTGACTTCCAGTAAAAGTCCTACCTGCTGTCCGATAAAAATCCTTGTAGAATCAATCTTTGCCTCCACTGTCACCTGTGCTGACACAGGCAAGGACAAGAGAGACAGAAGACATATTGCGATTGTATGTAGTCTACATTTCATTAGCTTCTTCGTCTAAACAAGTTCATTAATGATTTCACATAGTTTTCGTCAGTACGGACCGAGATATTGTCCACATTCGACTTGGTGAATGTGTCATTGAGTTCCGACTGATGGCGAATCCACCATTCGTGGTGTGCCCTTCTGACAACAGAAGAAGAAGTGTCGACATACACGTCCTCTCCGGTTTCTGCATCTTCCAGCCTCATCAGTCCTACGTTTGGCAGCTCGGTCATTCGCTGGTCATACACCTGTATTGCTACGACATCATGCCTTCGGTTTGCAATGGTAAGTTGCTGCTGGAAGTTCTTGTGGTTATAGAAGTCACTCAGCAAGAATACGGTACAACGTTTCTTGATTGCATTGGTCATGAACTCCACAGCCTGTCCCACATCTGTCCTCGGACTTTGCGGTTGGAAACTGAGCAATTCACGTATTATCAGCAGGATATGTTTCTTGCCTTTCTTTGGCGGAATGAATTTCTCTATTCTGTCGGAGAAAAAAATGACACCAATCTTGTCGTTGTTCTCAATGGCAGAAAACGCCAATGTAGCAGCTATCTCCGTCACAATCTGCCGTTTGGTCGTACTGATGGTTCCAAAATCAAGACTGCCGGACACATCGACCATCAATATGACCGTAAGTTCACGTTCTTCCTCAAATACCTTCACATAGGGTTTGCCAAAGCGTGCAGTCACATTCCAGTCGATGTCTCTGATGTCATCACCAAACTGATATTCACGAACCTCAGAGAAAGCCATTCCCCTGCCCTTGAACGCCGAATGGTACTCTCCCGCAAAGATATTGTTGGAGAGTCCACGGGTCTTTATCTCTATCTTTCTTACTTGGCTAAGCAGTTCTGAAGTCTCCATCTCATCATCTGTTTTGCTTATCCGAAAATTAAGGCACTTCCACCTTATTGAGAATCTTGCTGATAATCTCTTCTGAAGTGACGTTGCTTGCTTCTGCCTCGTAGGTAAGTCCGATACGGTGACGGAGTACATCGTATGCAATGGCACGCACATCCTCCGGAATTACATATCCGCGGTGCTTGATGAATGCATATGCACGTGAAGCCAATGCAAGGTTGATTGATGCACGAGGCGAACCGCCGAATGAAATCAAGCCCTTCAGTTCCTTCAGATTATAGTTTTCAGGGTATCTTGTAGCAAACACGATATCTGCAATATACTGCTCTATCTTCTCGTCCAGATAGACATCACGCACCACCTTGCGGGCAGCCTCAATGTCACTGGTGCCCATGACCGGTGAAATCTTCACGTTCTCTCCGGAAATGTTCTGGCGTATGATTTTCTTTTCTTCCTCAATCTTCGGATAGTCGATTATCACCTTCAGCATGAAACGGTCGACCTGTGCTTCTGGAAGCGGATAAGTACCTTCCTGCTCTATCGGGTTCTGGGTTGCAAGCACAAGGAATGGTTTTGGAAGTTCGAATGTATTGGTGCTGATAGTCACCTGACGTTCCTGCATTGCCTCGAGCAAAGCGCTCTGCACTTTTGCGGGAGCACGGTTGATCTCGTCTGCCAAAACAAAGTTGGCGAATACCGGTCCTTTCTTTGCAACGAATTGTCCGTCCTTCTGACTGTATATCATTGTACCGATGACATCAGCAGGAAGAAGGTCCGGAGTGAACTGGATTCTACTGAACTGCGCATCTATCAATGAAGCAAGCGTACGTATTGCTTTAGTCTTTGCCAAACCAGGCACACCTTCCAGCAGTACGTGACCGTCTGAAAGCAAACCAATCAGCAGGGATTCCACAAGATGTTTCTGCCCCACAATAACTCTGTCCATTCCCGTCATGAGGTTCGTGACGAAAGTGCTTTGTCTTTCTATTCTCTCGTTTAGTTCGCGAATATCTACAACATCTGCCATAAACGTTCTTCTCTTTTTAGTTATTCTTTGAAGAACAAAAATACGACATTCCCATGACAACAATCCCGATGCTTAATGTCTTTTATGCTAAAAAGTCCGCTTTTTAATAGTCTTTAATCCTACAACATATTAAAGGGAGCAATAAAGCAACTTCTTCGATGCCTTACAGCTCCCCTTACTATGGTCCACAAGCACGTTATTCTACGGCAACTTAATGGCTGTTCCCAGTGGGATATTGTTCGGGTCCTTGAATCCGTTCAATCGCCAAATCACACCCATAGAATCCTCTGTGCCATAATACTGTACGGAAATGGTCGTCAGCGATTCTCCATACTTCAGTATGTGTACTTTCGGAGAAGCCTTCTTCTCTGCAGTTTCCTTTGCCTTGGTTTCAGCAGGAGTCCGACCTTCCACCTGTTCCGTAGCTTCCGGATTAGTTTGTTCCTCTGCTTCATTCCCGTCTTTGTTGCCGCCTACGCTCAAGACGATGAACAGTAATATTAGGAAAATGATAGCGACCAACGTGACATATCCCCACCAAGGAAGGTTCTTGAAGAATCTTGCCACAACGCTCTCTGCAGGTTCATTTGCTGCAGTTTCATTTACTGTCGGTGATTCGGGCTGCACCTTTGCAGCTGTATTCTGCTCAACCACAGGCTCGTATTTGATTTCAGTTGC
>CAVISR010000006.1:0-38449 GCA_963645405.1 Acutalibacteraceae bacterium | reverse complement strand
CTCAGTTTCATTTGCTGAAGGCTCAACTTTAGCATTTATCGAAGGCTCTACCTTTGGTTGGTCAACAATCACCTTGGTTTCTTCTGAAGCAAGAGAAATCGTTTGTTCGGATGTAGCGGCAGGCTCTGCTGGTTGTACGGGCTTTTCAACTGTTTGTTCTGCAGCAGGTTCTGCAGGTTTTTCAACTGGTTCAGCCTTCTGTGCCTCATCCTTCACCTTCTTCTGCGCCTTCTTTGGAGTTGTCGGAGCAGCAGATGTCGAAGCCTTTGCTTTCTTTGCTGATGGAGTTACTGTCGGAGTAGCCTCTGATGTTGCTGTTGGAGTTTCAGTTGAAGTTGCTTCTGATGTTGCAGTATCACTTGGAGCAGCACTTACAGTCTCAGCCGGGCTTTCATCCACATTGCCCTCTACCTTTGGTTGGACGCCATTGAATTGGTCTACTATCGTGTCGTCCACCGCAAAAGTCAACTTATCGTAGCCCGGTATCACTATATGTGCGCCTGTATTGACATCGACACTTCCTCTGTCGGATACAGCCACAAGATAGAACTTACCGAAATTGTCCAGTTCCACGAGCCGGTCTTGTGCAACACTCGCAAGCAAGGCATCCGGGAATGCCCTCAAGAATGTCTCGGCAGTTTCCCGGCTTACTCCAGCCGATGCAGCAAGCTTTTCAGCGAGCAATTGCATTGTAATCTTATTGGTCATAACGCTTCAATTATTTCGCCGGGTTAAGCTTGTCTTTTATGTTTGCATTCGGGCGGAAAGCCATGGTCTTGCTCGAAGGGATAATCCTATAGCCTTTCGTGGCTGGGTTATACATCCGTCGTTCTGCCTTCACCTTGAGTTCGAAGTTTCCGAGTCCCTGCATGGCAACAGTATCTCCTTCCTTCACGCTGTCGACTATGATAGTCTCCAGCTTGTTCAAGAGATTTTCAGCATCTGCAGCGGACAGCTTTGATTTCTTTGCCAGCGCAGCAATAAACTTATTGTTCGTCATCTTTATCTTTTTCTCTCCTATTATTATATCCTACTATCTTGATATGGTCCTATAGCGGTTCTGGTTCCATAGAGGTCAAATTCATCTGAGTCCGCTATTCTTACATTATAGAAATATCCTCTGCGCAACACTCCTTCCCAAACAGGGATGAGAACTTCCGGGTCCACTTCCGGTGAATCGAATTCCGTACGTCCCACATAATACTCGCCCTCCTTGCGGTCAATAACCACCTTCATTATCTCCCCCACTTTCTTTGCCTGCACTTCCCTTGAGATTTTCTGTTGCAGAGCCATGAGTTCGTCCAGTCGTTTTTGTTTCACTTCCTCAGGCACACTGTCCTTGAATTTGCGTGCAGCCGATGTGCCATCTTCCTCGGAATAGGCAAAAGCGCCCATACGTTCAAATCGTGCCCACTTCACGAATTCCTTCAGTTCCTCAAACTCTTTCTCTCCTTCGCCCGGGAAACCTACCATCAGTGTGGTGCGTATGTGTATGCCCGGCACAGCCTTCCTAATTTTACTTATCAGTTCGTAGGTCTGCTCCGAGGTCACATGCCTCTGCATATTGGTAAGCACCGAAGTGCTGATATGTTGCAGGGCGATGTCGATATACTTGCACACGTTCTTGTTCTTTCGCATCACGCCAAGCAGTTCCATCGGGAACTGGTGGGGATATGCATAGTGGAGACGAATCCATTTCACGCCCTTGATATGTGCCATGCGGTCGACAAGTTCTGCAATGCGGCGCTCTCCGTAGAGGTCCAGTCCGTAGTAGGTCAGTTCCTGGGCTATCACCTGGAATTCCCTCACGCCCTGTCCTACCAGATATTCCACCTCTTCGAGGATGTTCTCCATCGGACGGCTGCGGTGCTTTCCCGTAATGATTGGTATTGCACAGTAGGCGCACTTGCGGTCACAGCCTTCGGATATCTTCACATAGGCATAATGCTTGGGGGTGGTCAATATACGGGTATAATCGTGCTGGCAAGTGTAATCCTGCTGGCAGATATTGCCTTGCTTGCAGACATCATCCTGCTGGGAGGCATTGTCAAGCGTTTTTTGCGGACTGCATCCTCTCAGTTCGTCCACCAGCTTGTTCCAGTCGAACTTTCCGAAGAAACGGTCGACCTGCGGAATTGCCTTTCCCAAATCTTTCAGATAGCGTTCGGAGAGGCAGCCCATGACGTAAACCCGTCCTATCCTGCCTTCTTCCTTTGCTTGGCAGAATTCCAGGATAGTGTTTATGGACTCTTCCTTTGCATCGCCGATGAAACCGCAGGTATTGATCACTGCAATCTCGCCATGCGGATTGGGAGAATCGTGGGTGACGTCAAAGCCAAGTGAACTGAGCTGGGCCAATAGCCGTTCTGAATCCACGAGGTTCTTCGAGCATCCGAGTGTGATTATGTCAACTGTATTCTTTCTCATCTGTTTCCTATCCGAAAGTTTCCTTCTTCTGTTATCGGGACATTTCCTCTTATCCGTTTCCTGCTGGTATAGTCCCCTTTATTTCTGCTGTCCGGCAAACAGTGAATCCACAAATTCTTTCCGGTTGAACGGCTGGAGGTCTTCCATTCCTTCGCCCAGTCCAATGTATTTCACTGGAATCTTGAACTGGTCGGATATGCCTATCACCACTCCGCCTTTTGCCGATCCGTCGAGTTTGGTAATTGCCATTGCCGTCACTTCGGTTGCAGCAGTAAACTGGCGTGCCTGTTCAAAGGCATTCTGTCCGGTAGAACCGTCGAGCACGAGCAGCACCTCGTCGGGAGCTGTAGACAGTTGTTTCTTCACGACATTGCGAATCTTCGAAAGCTCGTTCATCAGTCCCACCTTGTTGTGCAGTCTGCCGGCTGTGTCGATAAGCACCACGTCTGCGCCATTGGCTACGGCTGAACTTACGGTGTCGTAAGCCACCGATGCCGGGTCGCTGCCCATCTGTTGTTTCACCACTGGCACTCCAACCCGTTCGCCCCAGATGCAGAGCTGTTCCACGGCTGCTGCACGGAATGTGTCGGCAGCACCCAGGTACACTTTCTTGCCTTCCTGCTTGAACTGGTAAGCCAACTTGCCGATGGTCGTGGTCTTGCCCACTCCGTTCACTCCCACCACCAGTATCACATACGGCTTGTGGTCGTCGGGCAGTTTGAATCCTTCTGTGTCGCCCACATTGTTCTCGGTCAGCAATGCAGCTATTTCGTCACGCAGGATTGTGTTCAGTTCTGCTGTGTTGACATACTTGTCTCTTGCCACTCTGTCCTCAATCTTCTTGATTATCTTCAGAGTGGTGTCGATGCCAACATCCGATGTCACCAGCACCTCTTCAAGGTTATCCAGCACCTCGGCGTCGACCTTCGATTTTCCGACTACGGCACGCGCAATCTTATCAAGCACGCTCTCCTTGGTCTTGGCAAGACCGTTGTCGAGAGTTTCCTTCTTTTTTTTGCCAAACAAGTTGAAGAATCCCATATTACCTACTTTAGCTAAGAGTTAGAGTTAATGAATAGCACACTAATTTCACTGCAAAGTTATTGATTTTTTTTCAATCCTGCAAATGAAAGCCGCATAATGATAACTAACGGGTTACATAAATGCCAAGTTCGTGCATTTTGCAACCGCTGCAGAGCGATGCCCGGCACACACAGAAAAAGCGCCCTGACACTGAGGACGCTTATCTGTGACACTATAAAAGCAGATATCGGTTTCCGCTTCTTATTTGTTTGCGTATGCTTTAGCCTCGTCGTTGAGGAGCACTTTCTCTTCAAACACGTATGCGCCGGTCTTTGGAGACTTGCACATCTTGATAACTTTTGTATAAGCGCGACCATCCTTTGACTGGAGAGTAGCGACCGCTTTCTTTGCCATATTACTTCAGTTACTTATTTAATTTCCTTATGAACAGTCATTTTCTTAAGGATAGGGTTATACTTCTTGAGCTCCAAACGGTCTGGAGTGTTCTTACGGTTCTTTGTAGTGATGTAGCGAGATGTTCCTGGCAGACCACTGTCCTTCATCTCTGTGCACTCAAGAATCACCTGTACTCTGTTTCCTTTAGCTTTCTTTGCCATGATTATTCCTCCTTATTTAAGCGATTACCTGGATATCCTTCCATTCGCAGTGTCCCTTGGCTACAGCCTTTCTCAATGCTGCATCAAGACCGATACGGTTAATGATACGAAGACCAGCTGCACTGACCTTCAGAACAATCCAACAATCCTCTTCTACATAGTAGAACTTCTTAGTGAACAAATTGACGTCGAATCTGCGCTTTGTTCTGCGAAGTGAGTGAGAAACATTGTTGCCTATCACTGACTTCTTACCTGTAATTTGACAAACTTTTGACATATATCTTTTGTTTTTATTCTCTGCTATATTTCTTGTCGGGATTTTAAACAGCGTGCAAAGTTACACAATTTTTCTCAGCTGCAAAAGAAATAATCGACTTTTTATCAACATTTCCCCGAAATCAGGCGTTCATACCGCTTGTTTTCACTATCTTTGCGCTGTAATTACAAACAAACAATTCATTTATGAGACACATCACCCTACTACTTGCACTGTGCTTCTTCACCGCAATTTATGCAGCCGAGCCAGACAGTATCGACCAACAATGGGTCGAAGACCATTACACCAAGAGAGAAGTCATGATTCCGATGCGCGACGGAGTGAAACTCTTCACTGCCATCTATGAACCGAAGGACAATTCCAAGCCCCACCCCATACTGATGAACCGCCAGTGCTACGGCTGTGCGCCCTACGGACCCGGCCAGTTCAACCGCTTTGCCAACATCGGCTACCGCGAGTACATCCGCAACGGCTACATCATCGTCTACCAGGACGTGCGCGGAAAGAACAAGAGCGAAGGCACATTCGAAGACCTGCGCCCCTACATCCCCAACAAGAAAGGCAAGACCCAGGTGGACGAAGCAAGCGACACCTACGACACTGCCGAATGGCTCATCCACAACACCCACTCTAATAATAAAATAGGAGTACACGGAATAAGCTACCCCGGATTCTATGCCACCATGGCAGCCCTCTCCCTCCATCCCGCAATCAAGGCAGTCACGCCCCAAGCACCGGTCACCGACTGGTTCCGTGGCGACGACGACCACCACAACGGAGCGCTCTGCCTCATGGACATGTTCAGCTTCGAATACTGGTTCAAGTACATCAACACGCCCGACTTCTGGGCAGGACGCAGAGGACGCAACGAAGGCAACCCCACCGACATCGTCTCCCACGACGTCTACACCGACTATCTCCGCATCGGAGCAGTGAAGAACTTCACCAAGATCACCGGCGACAGCCTCGACATGTGGAATCACGCCGTCAACCATCCCAACCAGGACGACTGGTGGTACACCCACACCGTGACCAACTATGTGCAGTACCTCTCCAGCTCCAAGAAAGCCAACCCAGCCGTCATGGTCATCGGCGGACTCTACGATGCCGAAGACTGCTTCGGTGCCTTTGCCACCTACAAAGCCATCAAGGAAAAATCACCAAAGACACCGGTCTATCTCGTCGAAGGACCATGGAGCCACGGCGCATGGAGATATTCCGAAGCACAGAGCCTTGGAGGCATCGACTACGGCAAACTCGCCAGCGAAGAATACTACATGCACAACATCGAATACCCCTTCTTCGCCTACTATCTTGAAGGCAAAGGCGAGAAACCCGAATACGGAGCACAGATATTCGACAGCGGAGCACGCAAGTGGTACAAAATCAAAGAAGGCTGGGACCCGAAAGCCGAGACCTTCACATCGGGCATCAAGACCAAGGCACGCAAGAGAACAGCCTTCGAACTCCAGGCAGACGGCGCTCTCTGTTCCGACGTCACCTACTGCCCGAAGAGCCCAGGTACCGGAGCCGAATACACCCAGTATGTGAGCGACCCATCACGTCCAGTTCCATACATCGGAGTCGAGCCCCACTACAGCCGCACAGCCGACTACATGAATGCCGACCAGCGCTTCGCCTCATGGCGTCCCGACGTAGCAGTGTTCCAGACCGACACCCTCACCCGTCCGCTTGCCATCGTCGGCACACCTGAAGTTGACTTCACCGTAAGCGCCAGCACCACCGATGCCGACTTCATAGTGAAAGTCATCGACGTCGACAAAGACGGACGTCAGACCCTCATCCGCTGGGAAGTGATGCGAGGCAAGTTCCGCAACAGCTTCAGCAACCCCGAACCCTTCGTGCCCAACCAGCCGACAGCCCTCAAGTTCGAGCTCAACGACATGTCCCACACCTTCCTGCCAGGCCACCGTCTGATGATACAAGTACAGAGCACCCTCTTCCCCATCATCGACCGCAACCCGCAGAAGTTCTGCAACATCTACACCTGCGACGATGCCGACTTCCAAAGCAGCACCATCCGCATCTACCACACCGGCGAACACCAGTCAAAAATCTGGTTGCCAGTAGTGGAAAACCAGAAATAAGAAAGATCTCACGCAATAAAACCGGGAACGGCAGAGGACGCAGTGCAAAGCACACCTCTGCCGTTCTTTTGTTTTATCCTGGAATTCGATAAGCCAACCGGATGGTTTGAGCTGGAATAGGAGTCAGCGCTCTCCGAGGGCTAACTCCTATTTCAGCTCGCCCATATTGCTTATTAGTAGTAAATCCAAACTTTCACTTATTCCCACCTCGAAGAATGGCAACATTCAGCCCATACGGCAGCCCAACTGTGATATCAGCACTCCGACATCACCCGTAATCCGTCTCAAGCAACATCAAGAAACGCACGAATGACGAAATGTTAAATTCGGGAGATTTTCGTACTTCGCACCAAGGGGAACATAAGCCCCAAAACAGCCCGTCTGCTTCCCTAGTCAGAAAAAATAATTTTCCCAGTCAGAGAAAATGTTTTTCCTAGGCAGAGAAAAAAAACGGGCTAAAAGAGGCAAAATGAAGGGCAAGCGGAGACTCAGCAAATATCATCAAAATGACATATACAGTTGACCGGATTCAAATATGGGAAAGACGCTGTAAATATTAGCGAACGAAGTTCGAACGACAAATAAGAGCATAAGCGCCCGACGAAAGCGCAAGCGCTAGGAGCTAGCCCTCTCCGAGGGCGTTAAAGCTAGGAGGCGCATTTGCCTCAAATGCGCACTCAAGCAATAGCAATCGGTTAGCGCTTCACGGAAACGCTACTCCTAAGCAAGCTGACGCTCGAACGCAACCGCCAACGCGCTCGGAGAGCGCTGGCTCCTACATAGCGAGCATTCGCTCGAACGACGCAAACATTACGAGTTGACGCTCGAGCGCAACCGGCCACGCGCTCGGAGAGCGCTGACTCCTATTCCTGCCCGCAATTCAGCCCACCCATCCGGATGGCATTAGTAAGATTCACTTCGTGCAAATTTTCCCGCCAAGGCATAGTTCAAGCAAGCTTGGATCTGCTCACTTGGCTTATCGAAAATTTTCGTGGTTCAAGCAAGATTAATGCCAGATTAATGCCCCATTATATAGTGATTAATGTTATAAGAAGATTCGCGTTATCCGTGGTTCAAGCAAGATTAATGCCAGATTAATGCCCCATTACATGGTGATTAATGTTATAAACGAATTCCCCGCTCCGTTCCTGCCGTTTCCCGTAAAAACGCAAGTTCAAACCACAAATATCGCACCTGCGATGAAGTTTTTTGCTTAAAAGTTTGGGACTACAAAAAAAATTATTATACCTTTGCGACATGAATCCATCTGAAGGGTTTCCGGTGGCTGGACATACAACTATAAACTGGAACATTTATATTCTTAAATCAATTCAATATGAGAAGAAACTTTACTTTCGTAATCATGATGCTGGCACTCCTCTTTACAGGCGTGAAAGCATCTGCCAACGGCGAGCATACGTTTGAGATGCAAGCCGAATCTCAAGCATGGGCTTCGGAAAGCACCAGCTTTGAAATGAGTGAAATAGCCGCAGAACTCGGTATCGACGCAGCAACACTCAGCGCAGCAATCGATGAATGGTACAATGCAGGTTATGCATCGGACTTCTTTATGCTGAAAGTGGCTGACGGCACATGGAGCCAGGAACATGGAAGTGCCGGCGACGGAGCTTTCTACATTGGTCAGGACGGTGATTTCCACAATGGATGGGGCGACGCAGCTGGCTATTGCCGACTCGACTACGACGACACGACCATCAGCATCACCATCGGACAGACCGGTAGTGTGGAAGACGGTCTCATCAAAGCCGTGTGCTCAATCAACTACAACGGTCAGCAAGTGGTCTTCAACGCTAACCTCCAGGTTGGTACTCCGGCTATCGACATCGACAAGGAGCCGGTGACTACCATCGCAAACCTGCAGGTTGTGGGACAGACAACATACAAGCACACTCAGGAACTCTTCGACGAATGGTTGGAAGAAGCCAACTCCATCCCAGTGAAAGGCATTTCGGAGGCTCTGGGCATCGACTCAGTCTACATGGCTGAGCACTTTGCCTCAATGGTGTTCGTGAAAGAGTTTGACTCGAACGAGGAATCATGGTCGAAAGAACTTGTGCACAAGTTTACCAGCACCCCGTCACCAGGTTTCTGGTTCAACACCGGAGTATGGGACGAGGATACTCAGAGCGAGAGCACTGAACTGACTCTCGGCAGCTACGACGGTTCATCAGCCAACATGTTCTACATCTGCGACATGGCTTACAATACCGGCACTGATGCCATCGACTGTCAGATTGGTCAATACCCATCAAGATGGGCTCTTGGCGAGAACCATCAGGCTGACATCTATATAGTATATGGAGAGAAGGCCTACATCATCACCCTGGACCTCACTACCGACATGGAGCTCAACCCAATCAGCAACTACACCAAGATTGGTTCTGCAGACTTCAACATTGCACACGACCCACGCGGCGGATGGACAACTACCGACAGTCTGGCTGTTGACATGGCTGCAATCCTGAAAGCCTTCAGCGCAGCAGGTTCTGAACTCAGCGCAGCAGACCTCGTACTCTATGGACTCGACAATCACGGAAGCATCACCAATGCCTACACTGCTGACAATGCCGGTTTCTGGATGACTGCCGACAACACGGTGACAAGCTACAGCGAGAGTTCTGCCAACATCTTCGTAGAACTGCTGAACGACTCAGTAAACACAGAAGCATGGTATCTGAAGGTGGGCAACACTCCTGATATGTTTGACGGAGGCGAAGAATTTGCCGACACCCTCTACCTCATCAATGGCAAGAACTACTACGCTCTGAACATCGCACTGAAGATGAACGAGCCTACATACACACTTGCAAACTGCGAGACTGTTGAGAAAGACCTCACAGTGCAGCTCGTACCATCAGAGAGCGCATGGGAAATCGGCAGCACCGACGTTAAGGACATCGAGGCTCTGATTGGCACAAGCGAAGGAACTCTCTACGGTGTGACTTCAACAGGAGAATTCACCGACTCATATTCAGTAAGCGAAGCATCAAGCTACGGAGGCGGCGGCTTCTGGATGTCAGCTGCTGACGACAACGGCATGGCTTATGCAGCCAGCTATTCAGGCGACGGAGCATACGCAATGTGGTATTATCAGAGTGAAATCACTTGGTTCAACGTACCAGGACTTGCAAAGGCAGGCGACGTACGCTACGGAACATTCTACATTGCTGACCTCTGGAACGGCAAGGCAGTGAAACTCAACGTAACCCTCAAGTTCGTCAGCGAAATCATCGACATCACTCCAGTCGGAACTGAAGACGTGAACGTTGCAGGACGCAACGAAACTGGCGACGACATTGCAGAGCAGACTCTCAGCCTTACAGCAGCATGCGACAAACTGGGTTGCACTGAAGACGAACTGAACGAAGCTGGCGAATGGTTTGTGATGGACGCAAACGGAAGCCTCACTTCAGAGAACTTCGACGATATGTACGGCTACGGCTTCGACGCTGAAGGCAATGCAGTGGCTGACGCAGCCAACATAGTATTCTACGTTGGATATGCAGACGGCCTCATCAAGTCTTACATCGTTGACGATGCCAACATTGACAACAGCTACAAGACAGTTCTTTACCTGAAGTACAACAACAAGTACTACACATTCAACGTAGCAATCAACGAATCTGCAACTGCCATCACTTCAGTTGAAGAGGCAAATGCAGACGACAGCGCCATCTACGACCTCGCAGGACGCAAGGTTGCAGCTCCATCAAAGGGCATCTACGTAAAGGGTGGCAAGAAGTATCTTGTGAAGTAAGAACGGGACTTGTAAGGCAAGGAAATTCCTTGCAAAGTAAGACAATCAAAAAAAACACACAACCAAGACCTCATTCTAGCAGGTCTATAACAAAAGGAGAGCGGACTCGAAAGTGAGTTCGCCCTCTTCTTTTTTCACTGCACACCATTCAAATTGGCTTCAAAACCACCGTCAAAGCCGCGCAATCGAAAATATTCACTGAAGAAAGCACCAACTTAACGAACAAATTGCTAACTTTGCAGCCGAATTTTAACTAAAGGGGTGCCTGCCGCACATGCGACAAGCTGAGAATATACCCATAGACCTGATGCAGGTAATGCTGCCGTAGGGACGATTAGATAGATTCCGTACTCCTTTACGTTGTTTAATCTTTAGTTAAATCAAATTTATGGCAAAAACAAGTTTGACAGCAGCCATGCTGCTAAGTAGCCTCGGATGTATGGCATCGGTGAACGGTGCAGACATCGACACATCCAAGGTGGAGGAAATCAATGAAATCGTAGTTGTGGGAGTGAGAGCGAAGAAGGATTCGCCTTTTGCAGTGAGCAACATCAGCAAAGCTGACCTGCAGAGTTTCTCAACCACTGGCAAGGAACTGCCCTTCCTCTTTGCACGCACCCCTGGAATCATTGCATGGGGTGAGAACGGAATCGGCACAGGTACATCCCACCTGAGAATCCGCGGTACATCAGAAAGCCGCATCAACGTGACTCTCGACGGAGTGGCACTCAACTCGCCTGAGGACCAGTGTGTGTTCTGGGCAAACATGAACAGCTACGGAAGTCTGCTGGGAGGAGCACAGCTGCAGCGCGGAGTCGGGACATCAACCAACGGCGACGGTGCATTCGGAGGAACAGTTGCGCTGAACAGCAAATTCCCTAGCCTCAAACCATCGGCAGAAATTTCCGGTTCATACGGTTCCTACAACACCTTCAATATCGGAGGTTCACTTTCCTCCGGTCTGCTGTGGGATCACTTCATCTTTGACGGAGCATACCACGAGACACAGACCGACGGTTATATTCACGGCACGAGCGGACGGTCAGGCAGTTACTATGGAGGTGCCACTTATATCAACACCAACGGCAACCTCATCTTGAGATACAAGAACATCGGCAACTTCGAGTCAACAGGTCAGGCATGGAACGGTGTGACTGCAGGCAACGACGACTACAGCATGAACTCATACGACGGCATCAAGACCTATGAGGACATGCGCAAGGCAGGCATGGGACGATTCAACAGTCTCTACGAACATTTCGAGCCAAACTGGGACGGAACATGGGAAATAAGCCGCTACAAGATGGCAGACGGTTCGTACTGGAACAAGACAACCGACAATTTCTGGCAGAACCACAACCTACTTACCCTTGCCTGGCAAATCGATGACAACTGGAGCACATCGGGTTCAATCCACTACACCCACGGCTATGGTTACTACAATGAATTCAAATACAACTGCAAGCTGAAGAAGTTCGGTCTTTCCAATTTCACCGATTCAGAAGGCAGCACAGTGAAGAAGAGCGACTTCGTGCGCAAGAAAGGTCTTACCCAGGACGCTTATGGAGTAGTCTGGAACTTGAACTATAAGGACAGCAAATGGGACGTCATTGGCGGACTTGCCATGCAGAATTTCGAAGGCAACCACTATGGTTACCTTACTTATGTGGGCAACGAAGAACTGAGGAACAAGATTCTTGCCAACGGCAACTACCAGTACTACGACAGCGATGCAGAGAAGAACGATGCCAATATCTATGCCAAAGCCACACTGCACGTGACCGACAACTTCGATGTGTTCGGAGATTTGCAGTACCGTCATGTGAGATATGCCACAACAGGTATCAACGACAAGTTCTACAGCACCGACAACGGATATGAGAACCAAAAGCTCGACATCAACCAGAAGTACGATTTCTTCAATCCCAAAGCCGGACTTTCATATCATGTGGGCGGACATAACGTCTATGCATCCTATGCCCGCAGTCACCGTGAGCCAGAGAGAAACAACTTCACCGACAACGGAGGAAGCGGCTTCCCCAAGGCAGAAAGCCTGAACGACTATGAATTGGGCTACAGCTACACAGGCAAGAACTGGTACGTGAGCGCCAACCTCTACTACATGGACTACGACAACCAGTTTGTGCAGACTGGAGCAGTGAGCGACATAGGCGAATCCTTGACCACCAACATCAAGACCTCTTACCGCACAGGCATCGAACTGAGTGCAGGCTACAGTCCAGTCAACTGGTTCACAATCGAAGGAAATGCAGCAATCTCAAGCAACAAGATAAAGGACTTCGATGAGGAAGTGGAGACATACGACAACGACTGGAACGACATGCCAGCCACCACCGTACACTACGGCAACTCGACACTTGCCTTCTCTCCGAGCGCCATACTCAACGGCTTCCTCGATTTCCACCACAAAGGATTCCAGGCAGTTTGGCACACCAACTTCGTAAGCCGCCAGTATCTCGACAACACCGAGAACAAAGACCGCAGCCTGCCATCCTACACCACTTCAAACATCAACCTGAGCTACACCTTCGACCTTGCAAAGAAGAAGCTGGGCATCAAGAACATCACCGTAGGAGCCAACCTCAGCAACATCTTCGACAAGCACTATGCAGCAAGCGGATGGGTTTACTCAAGTATCGTGGGCACCGACCATCCAGTCGACAACCGCTACTATCAGATTGGCTACATGCCGATGTGCGGTTTCACTGCCATGGGAAATGTAACCGTCAGATTCTAATCGTAGGAAAGTCAAGTATTTGAAGAAGAGAGATTTCCCGACAAATTGAACGGAAAGAATTTCCCGACAAATTGAATGGAACAGATTTGGCAATACATAACAGACAACAAGTTAGACACTCTGGGAACAATTCTGGGGTTCGTCTACTTGCTTCTTGAGTTCCGCACCTCAATATGGATGTGGGTTGTGGGCTGCATCATGCCAGCCATCTACATCGTGGTGCTCTATCAATCGGGCATTTATGCCGACTGCGGAATGGAAGTCTACTATTTCCTTGCCGGCATCTACGGACTGCTGGTATGGCTCCGTGGAGGGAAAAATGGCAAGAAGAAGATAGAAATCAGCAAGACTCCGCAGCGCACATGGCTCAGCCTCGCTGCCGTCTTCATTGCGCTCGATGCTGCCCTGAGCATTTTCCTGCTCAAATGCACAGACTCCACCGTGCCTTTCATCGATGCATTCACCACAGCCATGAGCATCATCGGACTATGGATGCTCTCGCGCAAATACATGGAGCAATGGTGGGTGTGGTTCGCAGTCGACCTTGTGAGTACCGGACTTTATATCTATAAAGGCATCTACGGACGCAGCATTCTCTATGGAGTTTACACCATCATGGCAATTTACGGCTATTATGTTTGGATGCGGAAGTACAGGCAAGCCAAAGTCCGGGAGTCAATGTTCAATGACAAGCAGAAGATTTGACTTTATGAAAAGCAAGAAAAGCCAAGGTTGATGAGCTGAAAAGCCAAGGTTGATGAGCTGAAAAGCCAAGGCTGATGAGCTGAAAAGCCAAGGCTGATAAAAATCAAAGGGACGGAAGATCAATTGACCTCTCGTCCCTTTTCGTCCAATAGTCTGTTTTTATTTTTTCACCGTAAGTTCTTCGTTCTTCAGTTCAACGCTTCAACGTGAGATTTTCTTCAGTTCATCGCTTCAACGTAAGTTCCACTCCGCAGCCTGAGCATTCAGCTCCTATTGGCGGGTTTGCCTTCAGAATGCTGACAGTCACCTCGTCCACCAGTTTACATTGGGCAAGAACAGCCCTGCAGATTCTGCCGCAGACATGTTCTATGAGTCGTGAACGGGTTTCCATCTCGTGGCGTACTATCTCGTAGACTTCTGCATAGCTGACGGTGTCGTCCAGGTTGTCGGAGCGTGTGGAGCTTTCGTCATTCACGTCCAGCCGCACATTGATGGTGTACCAATTGCCGACCGTCTTTTCCTGCGCCATCACGCCATGATAGGCAAAAATCTTGATATTTTCGAGAACTATCCGCATACTTAACGCTAACTTTCAGCTAATTTTCAGTCAACTTTTCGCTATTTCCCACTAAATATTCGCCAATTATCCGCATTCTATCCGCATCGTGAGTGTCCGCAGTTTGTGCAGATGAGGCAACCTTCCTGGTAGACCAGTGTTTCCTGTCCGCAGTTAGGGCATTTCTGTCCTGTAACTTTCGTGCCGTCCTGCACATATTTCTTCAGTGCGCGCTCCACACCGTTCTTCCAGGTGTTGATGCTTTCGCTTTCAAGCTGGAGCGAACCCACGAGTTTTATGACGTTGGTCAACGGCATACGATAGCGGAGCACACCGCTTATCAACTTGGCATAGTTCCAGTATTCCTTGTTGAATTTCTCGCTGAGTCCTTCAATCGTGGTCTTGTAGCCACGGCGGTTCTCGAACTGGAAGTCATAGCGTTTGTTGCCGTCCTCATCTATGTTTTTGATGATATGTCCTTTCGAGACTGTCTTTGGCAGAGCAATGCCGTCCTCATCGTCGAGCACACCGGTGAAGATTTCGTATGGATAGTCGTTGAGCAGTCCCACGAATGCCACCCATTTCTCTTTGTTGTTCTGGAATCGTACCACGTCACATTCAAGGCTGCGCGGACGTACTTCGGTTATCTGCGGTGGCAGGGCAGTTGCTTCGGGTTTCTTCTCCTCTTTTTTCTTTGTACTTACAAGCACTCCGCTCCGGCTTCCGTCGCGATAGACGGTGCAGCCCTTGCATCCGCATTTCCATGCTTCCACATAGAGTTGGTTGACGAGTTCCTCGCTCACGTTGGCAGGCAGATTGATGGTGACACTGATTGAATGGTCCACCCACTTCTGTATTGCGCCCTGCATCTTCACTTTCTCGTGCCAGTCGATGTCGTTGGCAGTGGCTTTGTAATAGGGCGAGCGCTGCACGAGGGCATCGATTTCCTCCTGTGTGTATCTCTTGTCGCAGTCTATGTTGTTTACCTTCATCCAAGTGAGGAATTTCGGATGATAGACAATGTATTCCTCGAACGAATCGCCTGTCTCGTCCACGAAATCCACGTGTACGTTCGGGTCGTTTGGATTGACCTTGCGTCTGCGCTTGTAGACTGGCATGAAGACTGGTTCGATGCCGGATGTGGTCTGCGTCATCAGACTTGTGGTTCCGGTTGGAGCAATCGTGAGGCACGCGATGTTGCGTCTGCCGTACTTCACCATGTCTTCGTAGAGTTGCGGGTCAACGCTCTTTATGCGGTTGACGAACGGGTTGTTCTTCTCGCGCTCGGCATCATAGATGGCGAATGCGCCACGTTCGGTTGCCATGCGCACTGAACTGCGGTAGGCTTCCACTGCGATGATTTTGTGGATCTCGGAAGAGAAATAAGTGGCTTCGGGTGTGCCGTAGGTAAGTCCCAGTGCAGCAAGCATGTCGCCTTCGGCTGTGATTCCCACTCCGGTGCGTCGTCCGAGGCTTGACTTGTGATAGATTTTCTCCCACAAATGGCGCTCGCTGCCTTTCACCTCGTCGCTTTCCGGGTCTTGCTCAATCTTGTCCTGTATCAACTTGATTTTCTCGAGTTCAAGGTCGATGATGTCGTCCATGATGCGCTGGGCACAGCCCACATGTTTCTTGAATTTCCCGTAGTTGAAGTGTGCTTCCTTGGTGAAGGGTTTCTCCACATAGGAATAGAGGTTGATTGCCAGCAGCCGGCAACTGTCGTAGGGACATAGTGGAATTTCTCCGCACGGATTGGTGGAGATGGTGCGGTAGCCGAGGTCGGCATAGCAGTCGGGCACACTCTCGCGAATGATTGTGTCCCAGAACAGCACGCCCGGTTCTGCGCTTTTCCATGCGTTGTGTACTATTTTCTTCCAGAGCATGCCGGCATCCACTTCTTTCGTAACCAATGGGTTGTCGGAGTCTGTAGGATATTTCTGCACGAACTTCTGTCCGTTGACTGCGGCATTCATGAAGTCGTCGGTCACACGTACGCTGACATTTGCGCCTGTCACCTTGCCTTCGGTCATCTTTGCATCGATGAATGCCTCCGAATCGGGGTGATTGATGGAGACTGTGAGCATCAGTGCTCCGCGCCTTCCTTCCTGAGCCACTTCACGGGTTGAGTTGCTGTATCTCTCCATGAAGGGCACAATGCCGGTGCTGGTGAGCGCTGAGTTCTTCACTGGCGAACCTTTCGGACGTATGTGGGAGAGGTCGTGTCCTACTCCGCCCCTGCGCTTCATCAGCTGCACCTGCTCTTCGTCAATCTTTATGATTGCGCCATAACTGTCGGCATTTCCGTCGAGTCCGATTACAAAACAATTGCTGAGTGAAGCCACCTGACAGTTGTTGCCGATTCCGGTCATGGGGCTTCCTGCCGGAATGATGTAGCGGAAATGGTCGAGCAGGTCGAACACTTCCTGTGCGGTCATCGGGTTCTTGTATGAATTCTCGATTCGTGCTATTTCGTTGGCAATGCGCCAGTGCATGTCGGTTGGGGAGCACTCATATATATTGCCATACGAGTCCTTCATTGCATATTTGTTCACCCATACGCGGGCTGCAAGTTCGTCACCGTCGAAGTAGTCGAGTGATGCCTTGAATGCCTCATCATACGTGAATGTCTGTTTTGTATCCATTTTCCTGTATGCCTTGTTCTTCTATATATTTATGGTTCTACAATCTCGCTGTTCTTATATATATTATCCTTATATATTATGTTCGTATATTCTTCTGCTCCCGTATATGTCCAGTCCTGTCGGCCTGTACGTTTATCTGTTCAGTTTGATTTCGTCCTCAAGTTCGTTCATTTCCTTGCGGAAGGCTTCGTCCACTTCCAGCAGTTCCTTCACGTGCTTTATGCTGTGGAGAATTGTGGCGTGTGTGCGTCCGCCCAGGTTCTCGCCAATCTGGCGGTCGGATATGTCGGTCAGTTTGCTTGCCAGGTAGGCTGTCATCTGACGCAGCTGGTTGATGGGCTGTCGGCGGCTCTGCGAGCAGAGTTCTGCCTCGCTGATGTTGTATTTCTTGCAGACGAACTGCTTGATGTCGGTGATGCTGAGCGGTGTGGAGTCGACTTTGATGAAGCGTGGCAGCACCATGTCTGCCAGTTTCAGGGTGACGTCGCACTTGTAGACCACTGAGTAGGCCATGAGCGAGTTGATGATGCCTTCGAGGTCGCGCACGCTGCCACTCACTTTCTCTGCAATGTAGTTTATCACGTTTGTCGGTATCGGCAGTGATTCCTGCTTCACCTTGTGTGCGAGGATGTCTCTGCAGAGTTGTTTTGTCGGGCGCTCAATCTCAGCCTGGAGTCCCCACTTGAAGCGTGTGAGCAGTCGGTCTTCCAGTCCCTGGATGGCGATTGGCGGACGGTCGGCTGTCAGTATGATCTGCTTGTTGTTGAGGTGCAGATGGTTGAAGATATGGAAGAATGTGTTCTGGGTCTTTGCAAGCCCGGAGAATTCCTGTATGTCGTCGATGATGAGTGCGTCGATGGTCTGGTAGAAGTTGATGAAGTCGTTCACCTTGTTCTGTCGCACTGCATTGGTGTACTGCACCTGGAAGAGGTGGGCTGACACGTAGAGCACGCGCAGCGTAGGGTGCTGCTCCTTGATGCCCCATCCTATTGCGTTCACAAGGTGGGTCTTGCCACAGCCTGAAGGTCCGTAGATGAACAGCGGATTGAAGGTCTTGGCAGGGTTGTTGGCGATTGCCATTCCCACACTGCGGGCAAGGCGGTTGCTGTCGCCCTCGATGTAGTTGGCAAAGGTGTAGCTTGCCTTGAGTTGGGAATCGAGGTCGTCGGCTGCGCTCGACTGGGCTATGGTGTCGGCTATTTCGTTTGCCTTTGCCTGCGCTGTGCGTGCACCGTTTGCTGCTGCAGCGTTGTCGGGCTGTGCCGAAAGGCTCTGCTTGTCGGAGCCTGCTTCCTTTATGGAGTAGCAGAGTCTCACTCCCTTGCCGAATACTCTTGTGATTACCTTATATAATAGGTCAATATAGTTTGCCTCCAGATACTCGCACACAAACTGGCTTGGAACGGCAACGACCAACTGTCCGTTCTCAAAGGAAACTGGCTCGATGCACTCAAACCAGGTCTCGTACTGTTTCTGAGAGATATTGTCCTTTATGATGTTGACACATTCATCCCACATTTCTTTCAACTCTTTTGTCATAGCTTTATCCGCTTATTTCATTTTAATTTCTTACGATGCAAAGTTACGACATTTTTTTGGGCTGTCAAAATGTGGCTGGCGGCTGGATTGAAGGGGCGTTTCCGTTTAAGGATTTTGGTTTCAAAGGGTTACACATTTGTAAAGGTTTCAAAACCATTTTCCTCGAAAATTTTTGTATCCGTTTATCCTTCAACATGTTGCAAGTCCTTTATTTTTTGATACCCGATGCTTGAGCATTGTAAATGTTTGTCCTTACCCCGTTGATAATTCAAGACTTTACATTTCTTTCCAAGCTCTTGCCGCTGACTTGTCTTTATTTTTAGCCGATTTAAATAAGCCCCTTATTTTTTCTTTCCTCCGAATACCGAGAAATGCACATAGCGACGGGGGTTCAGCCTCAGGTCTTCGAGCAGCAGCGATGCGTTGACCACTGTGGAATCGAGGTGGGAATAGAGCGACTCGTCGTTGAGCAGACGGCTGAGGGAGCCGTTGGGATTGTTGAGCCGGTTGGTGAACAGGTGCAGTTCTTCCATCGTGCTGTTGGCTGCCTTGAGCGTGCTGTTGGCGTTGGCTGCAATGCCTGCGATGTCCACACGGCTCAGCTGTCCGGTTGTGGTCTCGAGGTTGCTGCAAATGTTGTTTGCCTTGTTCACGAGCTGCGGGATGTCAGTGCCCAGCATGGAATTCACGCTCTCTGTGGTTGTCTTCAGGTTCGAGGTGACGGTCTCCAGGTTGCGTACGGATGCCAGCAGTGCCGGGTCGTTGGTCAGCGCGTTGATGGCTGTAAGTATGGAATCAATCTTGGGTATCATCACCGAGAGCTGAGGAATCAACTGCCCTACGGAAGACATGAGGTCGCCTGTGCCTTCGCCCAGGATGGTGTCGCCCTTGGCAAGCAGGTCGTCGGGGTTCTTGCCCAGCACGATGTTGAGCTTGGGCGAACCGAGCATGTCCTTCGAGATGTTGGCATAGCTGTTTTGGGGCAGGGTGAAGCCGTCGTTCAGTTCCACTGCCACTGCCAGGGTCTGTTTCCGCGCGTCGTAGGTGATGTCCTTCACGAGTCCTATGTTCATGCCGTTGGCAATCACTTCGCCCGACTTGGCCAGTCCGCCTACGTTCTCCATCTCCACATAGTAGACATTGTCGGAGCTTGTGAGTTTCAGTCCTTTCAGAAACGTGATGCCTACGTAGACAAACACCAGTGCCAACACTACGGTTATTCCTATCTTTATTTCCTTTGATTTCATAATATGTATGCTGTCTTGTTGTTTTAATGTTTCTTTTTCCATTCATTGATTGCCTCGTTGGTGTTCACCTTCACTCCGTTCTTGAATGCGATGATGAACGAGTCGGGAAACTTGGGGGCAATCTCGCGTTTCAGTTTCAGTATCTCCTTATAGTCGGTGGTCGACCCGCAGGTGTACTTGTAGATGTCGTTTTCCTTGAACGATTCGGTGGCGAGTCCCTTGAAGTGTGTGCTGCCCGGAATGAGGTTCTTCTTTGAAGTGAGAATCTGAATCTTGAACACAGGTTCGGCATCTGCAGCCACAGGCATCGTTTCCTGGCGCACTGGCACGGGCTTGGCATCTGCATTCACCGGCTTGGCGTCAGCCGCAACCGGAGCGTCTTTTGCTTGCCCTGCAGCCTTGTTTTGCGCAGCGTCCCTGACTTGCGCTGCCTCCTTGCCTTGCGCCGCTCCCTGGCTTTGCTGAGCTTCTTCCTGCCCCTCTTCCAGCTCGAGCGCTGCCTCGTCCTCAATCACCTTGGCACTGATTTTCTCCAGCTTCGACATGCGTCCGGTGTGTTGGGTCTTGTATCGGGAGATGGCATTGTAGATGCACTGAGCCATCACTGTGCGTCCTTCGTCGCTCATGAGGAAGCGTTCCTCGGCTGGTGTGGAAATGAAGCCCACCTCGAGCAGCACCGAAGGCATATAGGTGAGGCGCAGCACGGCAAGGTTTGCCTGCAGCACGCCCAAGTCGCGCCGTCCGCCGCTCTTCACCATCTCTTCCTGTGCCAGCTTGGCAAAGTTCACGCTTTCCTGCATGTCGCGGTCCTGCATCAGTTCGAACATGATTTCGCTCTCGGCTGAATTGGGGTTCATGAAACTGTATTTCTGCTCGCCGTCAGCCTCGAACTGGATGACCGAGTTTTCGCGTTTCTCCACCTCCAGGTTCGTTCCTGCAGTGCGCAGGGTGAGAGTGTACGACTGCACGCCCATCGGCTGTCTGCCGGCGCCCCGCTCGATGGCATTGGTGTGGATGCTGACAAAGAGGTCTGCCTTTGCCTTGTTGGCGATGTTGGCACGTTCGTCGAGCTTCACGAAGACATCGCGGTCGCGTGTGTAGAGCACCTTCACGTCGGGACAGTTCTGCCTGAGCAGCTGCCCCACCTTCAGGGTGATTGCAAGGTTGATGTCCTTCTCCCGGTTGCTGGTGGGACGTCCCACGGCACCGGCATCATGACCGCCGTGCCCTGCGTCGAGGCAAACCAGGAATTCCTTGTTTTGCGCATGAAGTATATTGTCAATGCCCGGCACCAACATCATGATGCAGGCAACTATCAAGAACCTTCTCATTCGAATACGTATATAAGCACGTGCAAAGTTACAACAAATCCTCGAAACAGAGAAACACTTTTGCAGGAAACCTGAAAACGGCGGGGAGAAAGGCCAAACATCCGGACGGAGAGGGCTGACTTGAGCGCAGAAATAGGAGCCAGACCTTTCCGAGGGCGTTAAAGCGAGTGAAGGCTTGTGGGCTGCAAAACATTTGGGGAACTTTATTTTTTCTTGAAAAACATTTGGTGGTCAATTTGAAAAGATGTAACTTTGCAAACGGATTGAGGATTGATTAACAAGAAGCCTACGGCGAAGCTCATCCGCAAGCTGCCCCACGGGCGGCTCTCGCAGACGAAGGACGGCGACTTCCTCCTCACCCTGCGCTTCTCCCAGGAAGCAATGGTCAGCATCCCCGATGCCATGGTCATCGACTCAGCCATCGCCCGTGCATCAATGCTCGGCTGGCTAAGAGAGATGGAGCTTGGTAGTGAAAATCAGGAGGATACGATGGAGTCGTAAGGACTGAGTATCTCAGTATCTCAAATCTCAGTCAAAAAAAAAGGTATCCCCTCTCTCAACCTACCCTCTTCCTATATATATAATATATTAATAATTAATTAGTTATATAGTATATATAAGGGGGATTTGAAAAACAGGGGTACCCTTAAAAATGAACTGAGATTTTGAGATTTGAGATTTCAAGTAAAAACAATCAATGGTAAAATCCATTTAATTCACTACAAAGCAATGACTTACGACATTTTCAGCAGCACTGCTCCAGCCATGCCAGCCACTGGCAACGGCACAAAATTCATTGATTTCATACTTTCAAACGCATCAAAAGACATGAAAGAAGCCTTGGTTCCGAGGCTTGAGACCTCACTTTCGCCAACTTTTGCCCGAGTTGAACTTCGGGGTAATGCTGAGAAAATCGAGCTTGATTTGTGTGCAAACAAGCGAAAGCGAGCTAGGAGTCAGCCCTCTCCGAGGGCGTAGACGTCGACACTCGAGCACAGCTCGCCTTGTTTTACAGCCCACAAGCCTACGCTCGCTTTAACGCCCTCGGAGAGGGCCAGCTCCTATTCCAGCTCGCATTTCAACGCTCCCATCCGGACGGTTAATCAAAAACTCAAAAACATAAACCTAAAACCAAAACACAAAACACAAAACCTAAAACACATTCGCCCACTTCCAATATCTGACATTCAACTTCCGATTATGCGGAATTTTCACGAAAAATGACACCCCAAAAACGCCAATTTTACACCCGAAAACCACGAATTTGCACCCCAAACACCCGTATTTTAACAATTACCCCCGCAATTTGCACGATTCCAAATTGCATTTCAAAGGGCATAGTGTGCAAGAAATCACAGCCGACAAACCGCCTTGCAACACTTCAATTTTCCCCGTCCATAAAGCTCTGTCTACCTAGTCAGAGAACTCCAGTCCCCCAGTCAGAGAACTCCAGTCCGCTGGTCAGATAACTCCAGTCCTCCGGTCAGAAAACTCCAGTCCTCCGGTCAGAAAAATTCTACTCCACGGCAAGAGATTTTTCGCTCACCAGTCAGAGAAAAAAAACAGCCGTAGGACGAGGTTTTTCACCGGTCACCACCCCATTCATGCAAAAACGCCCGGTTTCATGCAAAATTATTCGGGACAATGCAATGTATGTCGGTAAAATCCACTATCTTTGCACATGAATAATTTCAGTGACCCAACCGGCGGAACTCCGGGAAAGCCGTCCGCCACAAAGAAACGACCGACTATGCACAAATGGCTGATATACGGACTGCTCTGCATCGTGATGTGTGGCGTAGGCTGCAAAGGCAACCGGACGGAACACAGCGAACAGACTGCGGAACCCGACTCCACGGAGCACACGGACAGCGTGAGAATAAGAAACATCCACGAGGAATGCTGGAACTATTCGCGCGGCAAATACCGGGAACTGAGCTACACCGAGACCATTGAGTACGAGAGCAACGGACAGGTGAAGTGCCTCACCATCAAGTACGGCAACGGGTCGTCATCGGTCACTACATACGTCTACAAGGACGGGCGACCGGTGGAGCGCAACCAGAAGACAAGCGACGGGCAGACGTTCACAGTGACTTACGGCTACGACGAGGAAGGACGAGTACAAACACTGTCTGACGTGTCGCGCACAAAACCCATCGAGCGCTACGAATACAACGGCCAGGGGCTGATGGAATGGAAATACTCCTACGACGGCGAATCGGACAACCCGCTCTTTGCCAACCGCTATGAGTACGACGACAAGGGACACATGTCGCTGGAACTGCAGTACAACGACAACGGCGAGGAACTGCAGGAACGCCACATCTTCGAGTACGACGACAAGGGCTACCTGCGCAAGGAGGAATTCCTCGGACGGTTCGACGGCGACATCCACATCACGTACGAATACACCGCGTTCGACGACGAGGGAAACTGGACCGAATGCATAAAGACCGAGAAGCACGACGACGGAAACGAGTACAAATCGAAGACCATCAGAAAGTACACCTACCAATAGTCCGTCACTTTCCAAGCCCAACGGAGCGAACGTCCTTTTTTTCTCACTGCAGAAAAAATCGTGCTGCAAACAGAGGATTTGAGCGCACAAAACGAGGCAAAAAGCCGTATTGCAGTAAATATATAATGTGTAAGCAAAAAAAAAGTTGTATCTTTGCACGCGAATTTGAACTAAAAGAATTAGGATAAGACATTTATACTAGTTAAAGCAACTATGGAATTGGCTACGAAATACAACCCTTCCGAAGTGGAAGGCAAGTGGTACCAGTATTGGCTGGACCACAAACTGTTTTCAAGTAAACCCGACAACCGCGAACCATACACGATAGTTATCCCCCCACCAAACGTGACCGGAGTGCTGCACATGGGCCACATGCTCAACAACACCATCCAGGACATTCTGGTGCGCAAGGCACGTCTCGAAGGGAAAAACGCATGCTGGGTGCCCGGCACCGACCATGCCAGCATTGCCACCGAAGCAAAAGTGGTGAACAAACTGGCTGAGCAGGGAATCAAGAAGCGCGACCTCACCCGCGAAGAGTTCCTCAAGCATGCATGGGCATGGACCGAAGAGCACGGAGGCATCATCCTCAAGCAGTTGCGCCGACTCGGAGCATCGTGCGACTGGGACCGCACAGCCTTTACCATGGACGAGGTGCGCAGCGAATCAGTGCTGAAAGTATTCGTAGACCTCTACGACAAAGGACTCATCTACCGCGGACTGCGCATGGTGAACTGGGACCCGAAGGCACAGACAGTGCTCTCGACCGAGGAAGTAATCTACCGCGACGAGAAGTCGAAACTGTTTTACCTCCGCTACTATGTGGCGGATGCCGACACCAATCCCGTAGTGCCAACAGGCGAAGAAGGAGAAGTGCTCCATCAGGATGCCGGCGGGAAATACTATGCAGTGGTGGCAACCACACGTCCGGAGACCATCATGGGCGACACAGCCATGTGCATCAACCCCAAAGACCCGAAGAACAAGTGGCTGCACGGACACAAAGTAATCGTGCCGCTGGTGGGCAGAGCAATTCCAGTGATTGAAGACCGGTACGTGGACATCGAGTTCGGTACGGGCTGTCTGAAAGTGACACCGGCACACGACGTGAACGACTACAACCTCGGCAAAATCCACAACCTCGAGACCATCGACATATTCAATCCCGACGGCACAATCTCCGAGGCAGCAGGCATGTATGTAGGCATGGACCGCATGGATGTACGCAAACAGATAGCAGCCGACCTGCAGACAGCAGGACTGATGGAAAAGATTGAAGACTACGAAAACAAAGTGGGCTACAGCGAGCGCAACCAAGACACAGCCGTAGAGCCGCGCCTGTGCAAACAGTGGTTCCTCTCCATGAAACACTTTGCCGACATCGCCCTTCCGCCAGTGCTCGAAGGCAAGATAAAGTTCTACCCGACAAAATATGTCACCACCTACCGCAACTGGCTGGAGAACATCCAGGACTGGTGCATCTCGCGCCAACTCTGGTGGGGACACCGCATCCCGGCCTATTTCCTCCCTACCGCAGAAGGCGAAGAAGAGAAATACGTGGTGGCACTGACAAAAGAAGAAGCACTCGAGAAAGCAAAGAAGATTGCAGGATATGAGAACATCACCATCGACCAACTGACCCACGACGAGGACGCACTCGACACATGGTTCTCCTCATGGCTGTGGCCAGTGAGCCTGTTCGACGGCATCAACCGTCCGGGCAACGACGAGATAAAATACTACTACCCCACCAACACACTGGTGACCGGACCCGACATCATCTTCTTCTGGGTGGCACGCATGATTATGGCAGGCGAAGAATACATGAACGACGTACCGTTCCGCGATGTCTACTTCACCGGAATCGTGCGCGACGAGATTGGACGCAAGATGTCGAAGAGCCTCGGCAACTCGCCCGACCCGATAGGACTCATCGAGAAATACGGAGCCGACGGAGTGCGCATGGGAATGCTCCTGGCAGCACCGGCAGGCAACGACATACTGTTCTCCGAAAGCCTTTGTGAGCAAGGACGCAACTTCTGCAACAAGATTTGGAACGCATTCCGGCTCGTGAAAGGTTGGGAAGTGTCGGCATCACTCCAGCAGCCCGAGAGCAATGCCAAGACCATCGCTTGGATGAACGCAAAGATAAAGGCAGCAGCGGCAGAAACCGACGAGCTCTACAGCAAGTTCCGGCTCAACGAAGCACTGATGACAGCATTCCGACTCTTCACCGACGAATTCTCAGGCTGGTACCTCGAGATGATAAAGCCGGCATACCAGGCACCGATTGATGCACAGACACTCACTGCCACACTCCAGTTCTTCGAACAACTGATGAAAATCATACATCCGTTCATGCCGTTCATCACCGAAGAACTCTACCAGAACATCAAGGAACGCAAGGACGGCGACAGCATAATGGTTTCAGAACTCAACGTGGAAGCTCCGACAGAAGCCGACAAGCAAATCCTGGAGCAATACGAAGAAGCCAAACAAGTGATTTCGGGAGTACGTGCAGTGCGCCAGAGCAAGAACATCTCGCCACGCGAACCACTCACACTCGAAGTGGTGCTCCAGTCAGCCGACGACCGCAACATCACCAAATGCCCAGCCATCGGACCAGTAATCAAGAAGATGGCAGGACTGGCGGAAATCCAGTATGTGCAGGCAAAGAGCGACGGCACATCAGCCTTCCTCATCGGCACAACCGAATATGCAGTGCAACTCGGCAACCTGATTGATGCCGAAGCCGAAATCGGGAAGATGGAAGCAGAAGTGAAACGACTCGAGGGATTCCTCGCGGGAGTGAAGAAGAAACTCTCGAACGGGAAGTTCGTGGCAAACGCACCTGCACAGGTCGTGGAACTCGAAAGAAAGAAACAGGCTGACGCAGAAACAAAAATCGCCACACTGAAAGAAAGCATTGCATCACTCAAGAAATAAAGACAGAGCAGTGCATATATATAAATAAGGAGAGCCGTGCATACAAACAAGGAGCGTATTGCAGGACTAAAGCAAGCATTGCAGAACAAAACAACAAAGGTATGACAACAGAGAAATTTGAACCCAAATACATCTTTTCCGCTTCGTGGGAAGTATGCAACAAGGTGGGAGGCATCTACACCGTACTGTCCACACAAGCAAAGACGCTACAAGACAAATTTCCAAACAAAGTGATATACATAGGTCCGGACTTCTGGACCGGAAAAGACAACCCTGTATTCAAGGAAAACAAAAGGCTGCTCGCCACATGGAGAGAAGCAGCACAAGCCGAAGGACTGAACATAAGAATCGGACGATGGATGGTTCCGGGCGAACCAATTGCCGTACTCCTCGACTTCACCTCCGTATATAAGGAGAAAGACAAAATCTATGCATGGGCATGGGAAAACTACCAGGTGGACTCACTCCATGCCTACGGCGACTACGACGAAGCATCGATGTTTGCCTACGGAGCAGGACGAGTGGCAGAAAGCTACTACCGCTTCTACAAACTCAAAGCCGAAGACAACGTCATCTTCCAGGCACACGAATGGATGACATGCCTCGGAGCGCTCTACCTGCAGAAGGCAGTGCCCGAGATTGCCACCGTATTCACCACCCACGCCACAAGCATAGGACGAAGCATAGCAGGAAACAACAAACCGCTGTACGACAACCTGCAGAACTACAACGGTGACCAGATGGCAGAAGAACTCAACATGCAGTCGAAGCATTCAATCGAAAAGCAGACTGCACACTACATCGACTGCTTCACCACAGTAAGCGAAATCACCGGAAAAGAATGCAAAGCCCTGCTTGATGCAAAACCCGATACCATACTGACAAACGGATTCGAAGACAGTTTCGTGCCCGAGCGAGGCAAACCATTCGTCAGAGCACGCAAGAAAGCACGCAAAACCTTGCTCAACGTAGCCAACAGCCTGATGGGAACCGAACTCTCTGACGACACAATCATCATCAGCACCGGTGGACGCTACGAATACAAGAACAAAGGAATCGACCTGCTGATTGACTCACTCAACCGCCTGCGCCTCGACAAGTCGTTCGACAAAGACGTGCTGGTGTTCGTGAATGTTCCCGCATGGGTGAAAGGTCCACGGGCAGACCTGCAGAAAAGACTCGCAGAAAAGATGCCATACGACATACCGTGCAGCGACCCACGCATCACCCACGACCTGCACAACCAGGAGGAGGACAAAATACTCAACCAGATGAACTGGCTCGACATGCACAACCGCAAGGAAGACCACGTGAAAGTAATCTTCGTGCCATGCTACCTTGACGGCAAAGACGGAATATTCAACATGCAGTACTACAGCCTGCTGATTGGCAACGACCTCTGCATCTATCCGTCCTACTACGAGCCATGGGGCTACACGCCGACCGAGAGCGTGGCATTCCAAGTGCCGTGCATCACGACCGACCTCGCAGGATTCGGACTGTGGGCAAACTCACTCAGAAGTTCGAGAAGCAGACTCTATGACGGAGTGAAGACAGTGCACAGGACCGACAGCAACTTCGTGGAAGCATCAGAAGAAATCAAGGCAACCATCGTGGAATTCGCACAGATGGACAGCAAGAAAGTTGCCATCGTCCGCAGAAAAGCCGCAGCAATAGCCGAGAAAGCACTGTGGATCCACTTCATAGAGAACTACTACACAGCATTTGACAAAGCAATTAACAACAGAAATAACAGATTGAAAGATGAAAATTAAAGCCAGTAATGCCAACACTCCCAACTGGAGAGACATTGTTGTAAACACCTCACTTCCCACAGAGCTGCAACCTCTCGACGAGATTGCACACAACATGTGGTGGGCTTGGAGCCATGAAGCCAAAGAACTCTACAAAGCCATGGACGCAGACCTGTGGCACGATGTGCAGCAGAACCCAGTGCTGATGCTGTCACGCATCAACTACAACAAACTGCAGGAACTTGCAAAGGACAAGCAGTTCCTCGACCAGATGCACGCAGTCTACAAAGAGTTCCGTGACTACATGGACGTGAAACCCGACACAAAACGTCCGTCAGTGGCTTACCTGTGCATGGAATACGGACTCAACCACGTTCTGAAAATCTATTCAGGCGGACTCGGGATACTTGCAGGAGACTTCATCAAGGAAGCATCCGACTCCAACGTACGCATGTGCGCTGTCGGTTTCCTCTACCGTTTCGGATATTTCACACAAACCCTGTCGATGGACGGACAGCAAGTGGCAAACTACGAAGCACAGAACTTCTCCCAGCTCCCTATCGTACGTCAGATGGACAAGGACGGCAGCCCAATGGTTGTGGATGTGCCCTACAACAACTACACAGTGCATGCTTACGTTTGGCGTGTCAATGTAGGACGCGTGAACCTTTATCTTCTCGATACAGACAATGAACTCAACAGCGAGTTCGACCGCCCTATCACACACAGCCTTTACGGTGGCGACTGGGAAAACCGCATCAAGCAGGAAATCCTTCTTGGCATAGGCGGTGTGCTCACACTGAAAAAGCTGGGCATCGAACCCGACATCTATCACTGCAACGAAGGACATGCTGCACTGTGCAACGTACAGCGCCTCGTGGACTACGTAGCCCAGGGACTTACCTTCAACCAGGCACTTGAGCTCGTGCGCACATCTTCACTCTATACCGTACACACACCTGTACCTGCAGGCCACGACTATTTCGACGAAGGGCTCTTCGGCAAATACATGTCGAACTATCCGTCACAGCTCGGCATCTCATGGGATGAATTCATGGGCATGGGACGTGTGAACCCAGACGACAAGAGCGAGCGTTTCTGCATGTCAACCTTTGCCTGCAACACCTGCTCATGGGTGAACGGCGTAAGCTGGCTCCACGGAAAAGTATCAAGAGAGATGTTCTCAAACATCTGGAAAGGTTATTTCCCTGAAGAACTGAGCAACGTAGGTTACGTGACCAACGGTGTTCACTTCCCAACCTGGTGTGCATCAGAATGGAGAGAGCTATACGCAAAGTACCTTCCAAAGGAATACTACAAAGACCAAAGCAACGAGAAACTCTGGCAGTCAATCTACAATGTTCCAGACGAAGAGATTTGGAACACACGCAAAGCACTTAAGGTGAAACTGTTCGACTACATCAAGGAACAGTTCCAGAAGGACTGGTTGAAGCACCAGGGCGACCCGTCACGCATCGTCTCAATCTTGGAGAACATCAATCCAAACGCACTGACAATTGGCTTCGCACGTCGATTCGCCACATACAAGCGCGCCCACTTGCTCTTCTCCGACCTTGACCGTCTCAACCGCATCGTAAACAATCCTGAATATCCAGTTCAGTTCCTGTTTGCAGGCAAGGCTCACCCACACGATGGTGGAGGCCAGGGTCTCATCAAGAAAATCTATGAGATTAGCCGCCGTCCTGAGTTCCTTGGCAAGATAATCTTCCTCGAGAACTACGACATGAAACTTGCACGCCGCTTGGTTACAGGCGTAGACATCTGGATGAACACACCGACACGTCCGCTCGAGGCATCAGGCACATCAGGCGAGAAGGCTCTGATGAACGGAGTTGTCAACCTCTCAGTTCTCGACGGATGGTGGCTCGAGGGCTATCGCGAAGGTGCAGGATGGGCACTGACCGACAAGCGCACTTACCAGAACCAAGACCAGCAAGACCAGCTCGACGCAGCAACCATCTACAGCCTGCTCGAGAACGAAATCCTGCCTCTCTACTATGCAAAGAACGAGAAAGGATACAGCGAAGGCTGGATAAAGACAATCAAGAACTCAATTGCCAAGATTGCTCCAAACTACACAATGAAACGTCAGCTCGACGACTACTACAGCAAGTTCTACACCAAGTTGGCTGAGCGCCGCAAGGTTTTGTTTGCCGACAACTATGCAAAGGCAAAGGAAATTGCACTGTGGAAGGAAACTGTGGCTGAGCGTTGGGACAGCATCAAGGTGGTTTCAGTAAACAAAGCTCCGGAAATGCTTGCAGGCAACGTAGAGACAGGCAAAGTGTACAACGTAAGCGTAAGCGTTGATGAGCAAGGACTCGACGATGTAGTAGGAATCGAGTTGGTGACACTCTGCAACGACGTAGACGGCAAACTCCACATTGCCAAGGTAGAGCCGTTCAAGAACGTGAAACGCGAAGGAAACATCTTCACATTCGAAGCTCAGCACTCAATGGAAGTGGCAGGCGACTTCAAGGTTTCATACCGTATGTTTCCAAAGAACCCAGACCTGCCTCACCGCCAGGACCTCTGCTACGTAAAGTGGTTTAATTGACAACGAGGTTCTCAGCAATTGACAACGAGGTTCTCAGCAATTGACAACGAGGTTCTCAGCAATTGACAACGAGGTTCTCAGCAATTGACAACGAGGTTCTCAGCAATTGACAACGAGGTTCTCAGCAATTGACAACGAGGTTCTCAGCAATAGGATCAAAAGTCTTTATGACAGGAACTCGAAACTCTAAGCAATAGAATCGGAAATCATCTAAATATAATAAGGAGAGGATTTGCCCAGTGCAAGTCCTCTCTTTTTGTTTGCATCAACAACACAACCAATTTGCATCGATATAAATCTTGTTTGCACCAATAAACAACAAAGGCGCTGCCTGAGCAACGCCTGATATTCTGTGATTGGAAGTCTACAAACACTCGGCTAAAGGTCATTGAATGTTTTCCTTTTTACGTCCGTTGGTATAAGCCAATACGAGCGGTTGTATGAGCCGATACGAACGATTGTATGAGCCAATACGTCCGGTTGTATGAGCCGATACGAGCGATTGTATAAGCCGATACGAGCGATTGTCCGAGCCGATACGAGCGATTGTCCGAGCCGATACGTCCGGTTGTATGAGCCGATACGTCCGGTTGTCTTTCAACATACAATTATAGACTATCGTAATACAGCCGAAGAGCCACAGCCAAACAGCTGACAGTCAACCCGCATGCAAATGAATGTCTTATTTGAACTTGCTGTAGATTACATCGAGCTTTATCGGATTGTTGGCTCCTCCCACAAGCTTGGCGCTCGACATTGAGAAACTATGGCAGAGCTTTACCAAAGTGCTTGAGGTGCTTGAACTTGAAGATGTCTCGAATGTTGGTTCTACCGGGATGAACAGCACCTTATTGTAGTTCTCTGTAGCAGTTCCGTTGCGCAATTCCTCATTGATGGTGTTCATGAGGTGGGAGATGTTGCTGAACGTGTAGGTGTTGGTGTTGCTGTTGAATGACGTAAGGTAAGACGTGCTGCTGTCTGCCACTTTGTATTGCTCGAAATATCCGTTGTTGTAGTCATCGAGCCTTACGAGCAGTATGTACTTGGGAATGTCGAGCTTGAAGCCGTTGTTCACTTTGTCGTTGTAGCGGGTGAGCACGAGCTTTGCCTGATTGATGGTGTCGTTGTACTCAAGGTCGGAAACCGGGAGGGTTGCCATTGTGAAGATTCCGGCTGGACTTTTCAAGAATGTTGCCTCTTGGTCTTCAATCAGTTTGCTGAGGTTTGAATTCTCGAAGCGTGTTGCCTGGATAACTTCCTCGGTGGCTGCGAATTGGCAAGTGCCTGTGGTATCGGCATTGTAGGTGGAATCGTGGTAACGGTAGTTGATGTTGAACTGTGCGACATTGATGTAAGCCATTGCTCCGTCGCCGCTCTCCAACTTGAAGTAGAAGCCTTTGCTTCCGGGCAGTCCGCTGTTGATCCAGCTTTCTGAGTCCTTGAAGTATTCGGGATGGGTTTTCCAGGCATTGTAGATTTCAATTCCGATTTCGTTTGGAAGTGGAATGACTATCTTGTTGTTGTAGCTTGAGCTGTTGCGTTCGGAGTCTTCGATGGTACGGTCGGACAGTGTGTACCATTTCACTGTCAGCGGCTCTGCATTTGCATCGCAGTAGTTCGTCGGGTCGATGTTGGTGTAGTAGTCGGCATCAGGGTCGAGCACTGTTGTAAGCGGATAGACGCTCACCTTGAACGTGGCAAGTGAGTCGCCGATGAAGTCGCTCACGAACAGGCGTATTTGGGTGGAGATGATGCTGTCGTTTACGATTGAATCGGGGAAGCTGAAGTCTTCTATGCAATGGAACTGTGCAAGGAAGTCGGACTTTATGACGGTGCCTGTCTCGGGGTCGGTGAATTGTCCGAGATACGACATGCTGGAGCGTGCAAGGACTGAGTCGCCTGCTGAATACGACTGGGTGAGCACGTCGTAGGACTTGCTTTCTTTGGTTATCATGTCCTCGTAGGGCATCATCTCGCTTCCGAGTGTGTCGGTGTTGTCATCGCATGACATGAACGATGCTGAAGCCACAAATGCTAAAGCTGCTAAATAGAAGGCTCTTGCTTTCATTGTTAAGACGAATTTCTGTGAATTACGCTTGGGTTTGTTTTCTTGCCGATGTATCAATGTCTTCCTATCAAGGCATCAGTGTCTCGTAGAAGTCGCTGTAGGACTGTGCATAGTTGTCGTCGGTGCCTTTCAGCATCGGTTTGTTGATTGACTCTGCATAGTCGATGACTTCCTGAGCGACCTTGTCGTTCTCAAAGATTACTCCGTCGGCAAATTTTGTTGCTATCTTCATGAGTTCCGTATGGGTGCAGTTGCCGGTGCAGATGTCTGCCACATCATCGGGCGTTATGTTTTTGAACGGAATGCTTGCCTGGAATGTCGGTCCGAGGTCGGTTGTGAATTGCGGTTCTGAAACGGAAAACACAACTTTTGCATCACAGAATGAAGGCTCGTCTTCGTAGGCTTTCTTGATGAACAGAGGTGCAAGGGCTGCGGTCCATCCATGGCAATGGATGATGTCGGGAATCCAGCGCAGTTTCTTCACTGTTTCCAAGACGCCTCGCACGTAGAACACAGAACGCTCGCCATTGAAGGTGTATTCATTTCCGTCTTCATCTGCCACAAGTCCTTTGCGTGTGAAGAACTCGTCGTTGTCGATGAAATAGATCTGCATGCGTGCAGCCTGCAGTGACGCCACTTTGATGATGAGTGGGTGGTCAGTGTCATCGATGATGATGTTCATGCCTGAAAGACGAATCACTTCATGGAGCTGGTTTCTGCGTTCATTGATTATACCCCAGTTGGGTGAGAATGTGCGGATCTCATGTCCAAGCGACTGAATTTCATCTGGCATGTAACGGCCCTTGAGTGCACAAGGCGTGTCGGGCACGAACGGTGTCATCTCAGAGGTGATGAATAATACTTTCTTTGCTTTCATCTATGTCTCATTTACTTTTTAACATGCAAAGATACATAAATAAATGCAGAAAACAAAATCTTTTGCCTTAATTTAGTTGCGGCAGAGTTGTTTCGAGGCATGAAGTTAGCAATTTTTAGACTTGCTATTTGCAATTGCAACAACCGAAGCCGAGGTAACGGTGGCGAAGGGAAAGACTATGGAACAAAGGCTTCCGGACCACAAGTTCAAGCCCTCTCATCCATGGTTTCAACCACGGAATCCCATCTTCTGTACTTGCTCTTTCATGCATAAAAACGCAGCGGTCACAAGTTTCCCAACCTGTGACCACCTGAGAGAATTCTTACATTATTCTCACTTACCAAAAAGAAATTAAAATGTGCTTAAACTAAGCTGATTGAAATAGTTTTATCCTTACCTCGCATGCCGCACTGGCTGATGGCACGGCATCGGGTGTATTATTGTGCATAAAGCAACCAAGCATCAGGATAAGTAGAGCGGAGTTTGTCGCGAGTTGACACTGCGTCCGACTTTGATGATGTTGATGATGCAATTACGCGATACATTCCTGTTGAAGGATTCTGTGCGACGATGGCACTGTAGCCTTTGTTCTTGAGAGTGCTGCACAGGTTGTTGGCATTGTCAAGACTCTTGAATGAGCCGCAGACAACATTGTAAGGATTGAGTGAGCCTCCGTTGACTGAAGTGAGTGACTCCTTACGCAAGTCAGAGTTGTCCTCCTCCACTGGCTTGATGGTTTCCACCGGCTTAACCACTGGCACTGGAGTTGCTGTGACTGGCTCTGTTGCCTGCTGGGTCTGCTCCTGAGCCTTTGCCTTCTCGTATGCTTTCTTGTAGCTGCTTTCGGTTGACTTACACGATACGAATGCCAAAGCCGAAACGATGGCAAAACCGAGAATTAAAGATTTTTTCATTGCTATGTTCCTTTGTTTTATGTGTTAATTAATGAATTCCTGTTTTGTCTGCGGACGGAGGCAAGCCTTGCCATTTCCGCTGCTTTTTCGGTGGATATGCCGACAGACGAATCTCTTCGTCCGTTGTTTTTCCGCCGGATTTGCCGGCTGACGAGCGCCCGTTTCCGTTGCTTCGTCGGATGCCAGCCCAGGCCTCTCCACCACCCCAATTTATTTTCCTGACCAGGAAAATTATTTTTTCTGACCAGGGAACAAAATTTCTCCAGTCAGCAAAATTCTGGGCACGTCCCAACCCCTTCCAGCCTTGCCCGGACTTCCGTCGTAACGGCTCATGACTTTTCAGTGTAAAGGCGCAGTGCAAAGATAGCACATTTTATCGGAACGCACCCAAAGTTAACGCAGGAAAATGTTTCAGATTAATGTATTTTACGCTTAAACTCGCCAAAGCGCACACCACAGACGACACTCAACCAGTAAAGTCATGCGGCAAAATGCGAGGGACGAGCAGGCAAGACTCAGAAAAATGGAAGTCCGGATGCGAGGGATGGATTACCAAGACATGAGGAAATGAAGGTACGGACGAAAGGGAAGGATTGGCAAGACACAGGGGAACAGAAGGCAGGATGCGAGGAAATGATTGGCAAGACACAAGGAAACGAGAGTCAGGACACTTGACAAAGAAGGAAGAATTGCGTGACCGCTGCTTTTTCAAGGCCACGAAATGGCGCTTACAGCCAAGCTCTGACGCACGAACACCGAATGTCATCATCTTTTTCCCGAATATTCATCCCTCTTTAATAAAAAATGACTACCTTTGCATGTTAATTCGCAATGTCTAAAGAAAGCGTATGGATCAGCATTATTCGTCGGAGTTGTTCGAGAGGGCCATAGATGAGTTCTCGAAACTGCCCGGAATAGGCAGGAAGACGGCTCTGAGGCTGGTGCTCCACACACTGCGGATGGACACGGGCGCTGTCGACGGCTTCTGCGATGCTGTCAAAACACTGCGCCACAATGTGCACTACTGCAGCACATGCCACAACATCTCAGACACCGACACGTGTCAGATTTGTTCAAACCCGTCGAGGGACACCACGACTGTATGCGTGGTGGAGAACATACAGGATGTGATGGCAATCGAAGCCACAACCCTCTACCATGGACTCTACCATGTGTTGGGCGGAATCATAAGTCCGATGGACGGGATTGCGCCGTCCGACCTGGAAATACAAAGCCTGGTGGACCGAGTGGCAAAAGGAGGAATAAACGAAGTGATTCTCGCCCTGAGCTCAACCATGGAGGGCGACACAACAAATTTCTATATAGCCCGGAAGCTGTCGCCCTACAAGACAGTGCGGCTGACGGTATTGGCACGGGGACTGTCGGTGAACGACGAACTGCAATACACCGATGAAGTGACGCTCGGACGTTCCATCACCAACAGAGTAGACTTCAGTGCCGGTATATAAATAGACAAATTATGGAGAAACTGATAAAGCGCCTCATGCGCTGGCTGACAATAGAGTTTTGCCTGGTGTGGACCATCGCCATACTCACGTTCGTGCTTGGCGAAATGAACATCATTCCAAACGGAGCATTGACAAGCGAAGACCACAAGACAGAGTTCTACATGAACCTGGTCAATATCGCACTGACAATCATCTGCGTGCCATTGTCACTCAAGCTGTTCTCGCTCAACACGGAACGCGGACTCCGACGCATGGACAAAGACGAAGCACTGGGGTCCTACCATCTGTGGAGCGCCATCCGCCTCGGCATGCTCTTCATCTGCATCGAGTTCGGACTCGTTTCCTACTTTCTGCTGATGAACTCCACCGGAGTGCTGTGCGCCTGCATCGCACTCGTCACCACATTCTTCTGCCTGCCGTCGACGAGCAAAACCAACAACTTCCTCTCGGCAAAGGAAGACGAGACAGTGGAAGACCTGCCCGACGTGAACAACAAAAAAGAAACGAACTGAAAGAAGCTCTCTATATATAATAAGGTGTAAATGAAACTTTCGGTTGTCATAGTCAATTACAAAGTCAAGTACTACCTGGCGCAATGCATCCACTCCGTACTCAAAGCAATGGACGGAATAGAAGGCGAAATCATTGTAGTCGACAACGACAGCAAAGACGACTCAGTGGAATTCATCCGGCAGCTCTACCCCCAAGTCACCCTCATCAAGAACAGGAAAAACCTTGGGTTCTCGCGCGCCAACAACATCGCTATCACCCAGTCACACGGAGAATACATACTCATACTGAATCCCGACACCATCATCAACGAAAACATCCTCAAGGAATGCACAGCCCTGCTCGACAGCAACCCGCAGATAGGAGCCACCGGCGTGCGCATGCTCAATCCCGACGGCACCTTCGCCCCAGAATCAAGGCGCGGCATACCGACACCCTTCACCGCATTCTGCAAGATGTCAGGACTCAACGACGCATTCCCCACAAACCGCACCTTCGGCAGATACTACATGAAGTTCCTCGACGAGAACTCGGCAACACCCATCGAGATAATCTCCGGAGCCTTCATGTTCGTGCGCAAATCCGTGCTCGACAAATGCGGACTGTTCGACGAAGACTTCTTCATGTTCGGCGAAGACATCGACCTGTCGTACAGAATGCTCAAGACAGGCTACAAGAACTACTACCTGCCCTCGAGAATCATACACTACAAAGGAGAAAGCTCGCGCAAGAACACCTTCAGATACGTCTACGTGTTCTACAAGGCAATGTACATCTTCTTCAAGAAGCACTACAGCACCTACAACTGGTTGCTGTCCATCCCCATCCGCTCAGCCATCTACATCAAGGGATCCACAGAATATCTGACGAGAAAGACCCGCGGAATGTTCGTCAAGCGCCGTGGAGTGCTGAGCTGCATGAGAAAGAGCCGTTTCCTGCTCAAGGGTTCAAACAAATCGCTCGAGTCAATGATTGCCATCTGCGACAAGTACGGACTGTTGTGCGAAACCGAAGAAAAGCCCACATTCATTCCCGACTACATCGTGTACGACACCGGCACATACTCCTACAGCGAAATCATTTCCGACCTCGAGCAACGTGCCAATGGCGGAAACCAGGAAAATGCCAATGGCTGGAGCCTTGAGAGCGGCAATGCCGGAAACACCAACAGCGGCAACAACGTGAGCAGCAGAAGCAACGGAAACGACGAAAACAGCAAAAGCACCAAAGTAAACCTTGCAACCTACTCAAGCAAGCTTGGCTGCATCATCACTGCCCAATACGTATTCAAGCAATAGTACTGGTACACCGACACGCCCTCTATACACGAGAGGCTTTTCCACAAAAAAACTAGAAGTTGTCTACATGAACATCGAAGCAAACCTGTGTATGATGTGCGAGGACAGGGGCACATTTGCGTGAACCGCTAACCGATAACCACAAACACGCGAAGGGGCATGAAGCCCCTTTGCTGTCAGAAGCCGCGGATGCACGATGCAGTGCCGAGGGCAGTGAGTGCAGCGGTCACGATGGCTGCGATGGTCTGTAGGATGAATCTCCAGATGTCTTTCTTGTCGTTCATATCACGATGGGTTTTTGAAATTCAACATGAATAATTTTGCAAGTTCGCAAAACGTTTTCGCTTTAGGATAGGAGCCAGCGCTCCCCGAGCGTGTCGGCGATAGCACTCGAACGCAAGTTCGCAAAACGTTCTCGCTTTGACGCTCTCGGAGAGAGCTAGCTCCTAGTGCAATGCAATCGAGCGCAAGTTCGCAATGCGTTTTCGCTTTGACGCTCTCGGAGA
>CAVISR010000005.1:0-49638 GCA_963645405.1 Acutalibacteraceae bacterium | reverse complement strand
GTGAGTAGTTGTTGGCCTTCTCGGCGATGCCGTCAAGCTTCGCCTTGTCCGTAGCGCTCATCACTCCTGCTATACTCGAGGTCGCAGAAGGTATATCGGTATTCACAATCGTACCGTCATTCTTCGTCAGCTGAATCGATACCTTGTCCGCGGAAGTAGACTTGCCTACTATGCCAAAAGAACCCTCTAAGGCATTCTCTTGCTCTGCCGACATCACACCGGCCTTGGTTTTTGTGGCTTTCGATAGCGTTACTGCATACAACTCCTTGCCGTTCACATTCTTGAAACTTGCAACAATACTGTCGTTCGACACGGTGGAGTCTATCTTCACTGCATCGGCGGCAATTCTTGCCACGCGCTCTGCATCTATGGAGGTCTGACCGTCAGCGTCGCCTGTCACCTCAATGGTGCTCACGTTCACATCGCTGCTGGTGGAATTGGTCTCCTGGGTCGTCACTGGCACCAGGGTCAGCACGTCTGTCCAGTCTATCACGGTCTGTCCGTCCTCGCCGTAGTCTATCCACAACGAAACGACATACTCGCCCAGACGTACTCTGTTCTCTAACTGCGCCTTGCCCTCAAACACTCCGAGGATGGCTTGCGCGCCAGTGTCCACACTGGTGGGCAACAGGTACATCTGCCCCTCAAAATCTCTTACAGAAATCACAAAGGTGTGCGCCGTCAGGTCTGCCGCCGTGCCGCCTATGGTGATGTTCTTGGCTGCAATGGTAATGTCCTTGCCTAATCTCTTCTTTGCCATAACTGTCCTTTGTCTTTACATTTTATATATTGTCTGTGTGTTGCCACTCGCATCCTTGCCCTTCAAATTCACCTGTAGCTCCAAGTGGTCTATGTCAGCCTCGCTGTTGGGCTTCACTTCGTTGCCGTCGGCATCCACTGCCTTGAAGAGCTTCTGAAACCATGCGTAGTCTAACTTGGTACTCAACTTCCGCCTCGTGGCGTTTTGGGTTGTCGTACCGCCCACTACATTGCTTCCGCTACCCTTGGTCAGACTGTTCACTTGCTTCTCCAAGGCACTGAGCTTGGTCTTGGGCTCGTCTTCCTGCATCATCACCTCAAAGGTGGGTATCATGCCCTCGCCTTCTTTTATCGAGAGGGTCTTGATGATTTTCTGCTCTTCTGTGCCGTCGGTCAGGTCGTCGTCGTTGAAGAGCAATGCGCTGCCTTCTTTTATCTTGTACCACACGCTCTCGGTCTCCTTGCCCTCGGCAATCCTTGCGTCGCGCTCTCTCTGCACATATACTGATGATAGCACCGGGGTGTAGATAAAGGATGGTCTGTCGTGCTGTGAGAGGTAGAGCACTGCTTGCTTGAATGCCTTCTCTGCGGCTGATGTCACGTAGGCATCGGGCATCTCTATGTTCAGCACTACCCACTTGTCGCCGTCTGTTCCTCCTGTCAAGGGATAGTCTATGTATGGGTAATAGAGTTGTGTACTCTCGTCAAAGGAGCGTTCTAAGTAGAGGTATGCGCCTTTGGTGGCTACGCCATCCACATTCACTGCTCTCGATACCTTGAACTCTCGTCCTGCACACATTCCGCTGGTCATGGAGAGGGTCATCTCGTCATTCCATACGTCCACCCAGTCAAAACCTGCGTAGGGCACTTGCACGCCCACTGGCGATACGGTCTCGTCTGAGAACACTCCGTTGTCGTCAAATCCTCCACTGTTTGGTATTGTGGATCCTGTCTTGTCCACCATGACAAAATAGTTCACCTCGTTTCCGTTATATCCGTTCTCTATCGAGGGATACACCTCATCGAAGTCGTCGCTGTCCTCGGTGAAGTACACGTTGCTCTCTCTCACTCCGTAGTCGTCCTTGTACGGACTGTCTATGTATGGGAAGAACTTGTCGGTCGAAAGGTAGCCGTCCAAAGCACTTGCGCTTCCATAGCATTCCTTTATCCATTCTTGCAAGGCTACATTACCTCTGCCCGTGCCATATTCTCCATAGACGTAGTCTTGTAGGCTCTTGCTCGGAAAACCTGGCAACATCAAGTTCACTATCGACAATGCCAGTCCGCTCATGTCATCGTAGTAATGAAACTCGCTGTCCCAGGCATCGGGATAGACTCCGCTCCTGAAGGTGAGGGCGGGTCTCTGTGATGCGTCTGTGCTTGATGCTGACGAGCTGTCTACGAATTGTTCTATGTACGCTTCTTTCGCAGTGTCGCTGTTATTGGCTATGTAAAAGCCCATGTACCACACCCGCGCATTTGCAGAAGCCTCTAAGTTAGATGTGTCTACAGGTCGCCAGAAGAAGGCCTGGCCGTTCAAATTCAAACTGTAGTTCGTTACAGGGTTGTACAAGGTGATTTGGTAGCTCCTGTTGGTGTGGTTAATGAACCGCCCGCCATAGGACTCGGCTGTTGCCCATGAAGCGGAATAGTATGCTTTCTGTCCCGTAGTTGCGTCTATAGGATGGTAGTATCCGGGGTCTGCGAGGTCGCACTCAAGCACTGCCACATCGGTCTTGATGAAGTAGTTTCTATAGACGTTCATATAGTCGAGCCCGGTATTGACCGTATTTCTCGTGATGTCTATGGTCTTCTGTGTCTCGCCTATCAGGTAGCCTGCCTGAATGTAGTTGCCGTCAACTCTGACCTTCATGTACTTGTTGGCGTAGTATCGGGTCGGCAGGTTCCGCTCTGAACCGTAGGCTCTCAGCCTTGTCACCACACTACTCTGAGTGTTCACGGTTTTCTCCAGTGACACCAAGCCCATTCGCTTCTCGGCGCTATCGCTGTAGTATTCAAAGGCTTCTCCATCGCTCGATGCTCCCACTACGTCAGGGGCAAAACCTATCTTTATCTCTCTGCCTCTGATGGTGTAGGTAGTACCAAACTGCTCCTTAATCTCACTCAAGACATCGTATATCTTGGAATTGCTGATGCTGACAGTCTTGTCTCTGATTATCTGGTTGCCGGCTCCGTCAAAGGTCTTGGTGCTGTCCTTGATGTTGTCGTCCACCACTACTGTCCATGCGTCATCGCCGGTATATAGCCGTCCCAGGTTGGCGGAAATCCTGTTGGCGAAGTCTTCCACGGTGGCGGCGAAGAACACCACGCTCGATGCAGCGGAATAGGTATATACTCCCTCACTCGACTCCACATAGTCGAGGAAGTCGCATAGCTTCAACTCTCTTATGGCGTTGTAGAACATGAGGTTGTCATACACAAATCCTTCTCCGCTGTAGTCCCATCTCGCTTGCTTCTTCACGCCCGGAACAAGGTCTATCCAGAATCGCTCGCCTCGGTAGTCGATAAAATCGCCCGTCTGAAACTCTATGGGCATGGGGCTGTTCACGGTAACGGTTAGCGAACACTCCTGCATCCATGTGCCACTGTATGTCAACTTCGATACTGTGGCTTTCGGACCGAACTTCGATGGGTCTACTCCTTTGTCGTATATCTTGTATTGTGCCATGGCTTATCTCAGGTCTACATTGGTGTTGTCATACGGACTGCGCAAATAAATGTCTGTCACGGGGTCGTTGACCTTGAAGGTCAACTTTGGAAACAGTATGTCGTAGCCGTCTTCTCTTATCAACTCGGCATCGTTGCTCATACTGACAAATCTGCACTTCTGTCGTCCTATCTCGGTGTAGGTGCTGTACATATCAAATTCTGCACCTTCTCCTGCTCCGTCTCTGCCTGTCAGGTATGCCACCATGTCTTTTATCGCCTTGTTGGCGGCATCTCTGTCGCCCTTGAAGGCGAAAGTCACTTCCATGGTGTATGACTTCATCGGCAACACAAGTGGTATATACTCGTCCTCGCCGTCTTCGTCCTTGTAGTCCACGGAGGTCAATTCCTTGGCTTCACCATACATCACAAAGGGCACTTCCTTGCAGTACATACCGAAATCTCTGACGCTGTCTACCACCGTCGATGAACCTGTCTTCCTGAAATATACCGATTCTGCTGCCATCTTATATCCTTTTCTGCAAATTTATACAATTTTTGTGCGATTTTAAAATGTTTTTGAATAATTATGCAGATTACTCTGCACGTTCTCTGACTATTACATTTCCTTCGCTCTCTATCTTTCCTCGCCCGTGTCGGTACACAAAGGCTTTGGCGTATGGACCGGCCTTCACCTTCACGTTGGCATCGTCATAGATGGAGATGAAGGCTCTGCCTATTCCGCTTACTTCTACCTCCAGCTCACTATTGTGCCGCGCAAACACTCTTCCCGTGTGGTTGCCGTAGCGCAACAGGGCTTTGCACTTGCCGTTCAGCACCACATTCTGGACATTGTCTATCTGCACCTTCTCGTCCACATACACATTGTAGTCGTGGATAAGGTCGCCAAAGTCTTCCTTTACTCTTTCGGCTGATGGCCAGCCTTTCTGGAGGCAAAACTCCAGCTCGGCCAGCCATTGCTCTATCAATTCCCGTCTCGTGGTGTCCCTGCCAAGGGCGTTGTACACTCGCTCGCATATTCCTAATGCGTGCCCCTCTTCTTTGTACTTCTCTGCTATAGTCATCATTTCACTGCTAATTGTAGGCTTCCGTTGGTCACCTTGTTCAGTATGCTGTATATCATCTCTGCGTTCTCTGCTGACCTGCCGGTGTTGGTAGCAATGATACTCAACTGTTCCAACTGTGAACGGGCTATCACGGGCATCGTACCCAAGTCTCGCACTGACTTCAATATATCGGCGTTGTATGTCCGCAGAATACTTACGTCGGCTCTCACAGAGTTGAGGTAGCTTGCCAACAGGTCAGCGGTATCCTCGGTGATACTTTCTATGCCGTTGGCAAGTGTGCCGGTGTCCATGTCCTTCATGGTCTGTCCGTGCTGATTGGCAATATATTCCAAGGAGTCCATGAAGGCGTTCACTTTCTTTTGCCCGTCTTCTGCTTCTTCGTACATGTCTGCCAGGTTGGCGTACATCTTGTCGGTCACAACGCCGTCATTGGCTTCCAAGTCGTCCATGAAGGAATCGGCGTACTTCTCTATCATCGGCTCCATGTACTTCTGGGTGAACACCTGCGTAGCGAGGTTCTTCAAAATCTCGCTCACGGCATCGTTGTAGTCGGATGCGGCATCTGCGCCTGATGCCCACGCATTAACAAGGGCATCTGACAGACTGGAGGCATAGCTCTTGAAGTCCACGCCGTAGAGGTCTTTCGCCATGGTAGAGGCAAAGTCCTTTATCTCTTCGTTGGCTTCTATCAACTCTTGCTTATAGTCTTGTATAGCGTCCTTATCTTTCTTACTGCCTCGGCTCTCTTCCAAACTCAACTGCTTGGCGGTCTCGTCTCTCGATGATTTCAACGAGGCGAGCATATCGCTGTAGCTCGCGTCGCCTGAATAGAAACCTCCAAAACTGTCACTCAACGCTTCCTTCAGGTTGCTGAAGGTGTTCTCTGCTTCTTTCCGTCTGCGCTTGGAGGCATCTATCTCTTTCTGTATGGCTTTGTCATGCAGACCGAACAAAGAGGTGGTGATGCTCAGTGCGGCGGATGCTGCCGCACCAAACGCTCCTGCCTTGCCAAGTACGCTCGACACTCCGCTCAGCCCTACGCCTTCTGCTGCTTGCGAGAGACTGATGAATGAACCGGCTGTGTTCGCCGCACTCGACAGGGCGTTGCTGCCTATCTTCGTGACATCTGCCATGGTGTCGTTGCCCATAGCCTCAAAGAGGTCTGACACCGGCTTCAGCACTCCCTCAAAGGCTTCCAAGGCTTTCGATGCGGCTGACAGTCCCTTCACGAAGTTGTCATTGGTCTCGGCATCTCGGTCTTTCGACATCTTCTTCATCTCGTCCTCGGAGATGTCACCGGTCTTGCTGATGCCCATGGCTTGTGCCTCTGCCTGTGTCACGTGGTACATACCGTTGGCATCGGGGGTGTTGGCTTTCATGTAGCCTCTTATGGGGTTTACACCCATAAAGCCTTCCATGATGTACTTGAAGGGATTACGGCTTATCTGCTCTTCTCTCACCTTCTTGATGGCGTTGACAAGGGATTTGGTCTCGGTTGCACCCAGTCCTGCGGTGGTGGCAAACTTCTTTATGGCTTCCTCAAAGTCGTCCAAGGTGGTGTTGGAGATGCGCCCAAGGTCGTCAAAGAGCTTTTCCCAGTCACTGGTCTCTTGGAACTGCTTGAAGAGCAACGTGCCTCGCTTCTTGTCGTAGTTGGCGGACAACTTGTCCTTGTCTTCTTGCGATGCGCCCTTGATACCCATATCCAACAAATCCTGCTGTTCTTGTCTGTTGAGGTCGGCTATCTGGTCGGCATAGGTCTTGGCTTCCTTCAGAATGCGGAGATAGTTCTCCACCATTCTTTCGGCTTCCTTCTCTTCCGCCTCTCTGATACTCTTCGCCATCTCCACAATGGGTTTGCCGAAACGCTCGCCTAACTGGCTATTGAGAATGTCTTCATCGCTCATGCCGAGGATGTCTTCTATACTCATGTCGATACCGTTCTTCGATAGGTAGTCTGACAGCATCTTCCTGTAATCGGCAATGGCGTTGTCTGCTTCTGCACCGCCTCCAAAGGCGAGGCGCATGGCTACTGACGCGCTTCCCGTGGACTCTTTCGCTTTACTGAAGAGTGACCATTTCTTGCTCTTCTCGCTCAGGGTCTTCTGTATTCCGCTTACTGCACTCTCTATAGATTTCTTGGCATCGTCGTCGTCAAAGCCGAACAGGGTCTTGGCGTAGTCCTTGGCTACGTTCTTCTGCTGGTCGGTCTTGGCTCTGCCTTTTACACTGTTGTCGTAGAAGTCGCGTATTGACTGGCGGGGGTTGCTTCTGTCAAAACCGCTCGAAAGAATGGCACTCCAACCCATCTCCTTGCTGCGCCTTGCCATCTGTGACTGTGCTTCTTCCTTGCCTACTCTCGCCACAAGCTTGTCGTACTCGTCGGCATACTCCTTCATCACTGACAGCCTGTTCCGCCACATCTCGGCCACAACATCCTTCTTGTTGCTTCCCTTGGGATTGCCATGCTTGTCTGTGTTGAGGTTGTAGCCTTCTTTCTTGGCAAAACCTTCTGTAGCGGTGACGGTGTCCACAAGGCTGTTCAACTCCTCTATGAAGGCTATAATCTCGTTGGCTCTATACACCTTCGACTTGTCGAAGCTTCCCTTACCGTTCTTGCTGTTCACCCAGTCATTCCACAGCCCTGCTTTCTGTAGGGCATCTTTGTAGCTTATCTTCTGACCGCTGAAATTGATGCCGATAGGTAACTTGATGCCTTTCAGCTTCTTTATCTTGTCTTTGGCGTTGTCGTAGCTCTTCTGTATGGCTTCCCAAAACTCGGCTATGGTGCTGGATTGGTTTACGGTCAACGACAGCTTGTTGCCGGGGTCGTTGTTGAAATCGGCAATCTCACGCTTCAAGAAGTTCTTCCATGGTTTGCCGTCAGCACTCTCCACCTGCGCAATAATCTTTATCGGCACCTTACCTCCGCTGAAGGCTTTCAGTATAGCTTCTCTTGCTTCTTTACTCAAAGCGGGGTTGTCGGCGATGCTCTTGGCAATACCTCTCACCATCTTGGTGGCGTAGTCTCGTTCAGCCTCGGTCAGGGCTTCTCCGCTGAGTATCTTTCTGCTAACCTCCTTGCCTACGGCGTTGTCATCACCTCGCAGGGACTCAAGCAACTTGCTCTTGATGTCTGGCCATAGGGAGGTGAAGTCGGTGTCGCCCCATGCTTCACTGAACTGTATCCTCGCAAACTGCTTCATGGCATCTGACATACCCTGCTGTGACATCCAGTTCTCAAGGTCTATCCATGCGGCATCGCTGTTGCTTTCCCACGCGCTTCTAAGGGTTTCTGCCATCTCCTTGTATTGTTTTGCAAGGGTTTTGGCATCTCTCGACACGGCGTTCTCACTGCTGTACCGCTTGTATTTGTCCCCCTTGAAACCTGTGCGCCGGCCTTCCTCTAACTTGCGCATGGACTTTTCCAAATCTTCGACGTTGCTCGGTATGTCCTCGGTGAACCAACCGTTTGCTTTCTCGGCGGCTTTGGGGAAGAGGTATGCCATCTGCTCGGCGGTCTTCAGGGTCTTGGCAAGCTCTTCATTTACCCTTATAAGGTAGTCCACGCTCTCGCTAAAGGTCTGCTTGTCTGTCTCGGCAAGCTTTCTTGCAAGTAGCACGGGACTGATGTCGCTGATTTGCTTCTTCAGTTCTTCGTAGGTCTCTGACAATGCAGGAATATCGTTACTTGCTCTCGCCTCTCCTGCCCGCTTCGCTAACCCTGGAGTATTCTCGCTGACATTGCGCTGACGCTGGGAAATCTCATCCTGCATCTGCTTTATCTGTTTCTTTATGGAGGTGCTCTTGTTCGACCAATACATGAAGATGCCGGCCAACGAACCTATGGCAATGCCAGGCAAGCCGCCGAAGAAATTCAATATCCCCGAACCGAAGTTCTTTATGTTGCCCATAAACAGGCTCATCCGGGCATTGTTGGCAGCACTGCCTATCAACTGCCGTGCCTGTTCCTTGGTAATCTGCTTCGCTATCAGCAGTCGCTGAACATCTTGCTCGGTCAGGGCCTTGGCGTTATACAGGGCACGGACATCTGCAAAGGTTACTTGCCCCTTGGTTGCAAGTATTCTTCGTTCTACGTCATATAGTTTTTTGCCCTCTACCACTCTCTGGGCATAACCATTGGCAAGGCCGCCCTTGGCAGTGAGGATGTTCCCTGCTATCTGGTTACCAGTAAAACCGAGACCCTTGCCTATGCTTCCGCTGATACCGCGCAATGCCTTGAAGGAGAACAATCCTAACAGCGTCGGCAATAGGGTGTGGATATTCTGCACCAATACGGTGAGTCCGTCGAGGACGTGGCTAAAGAAGCTACCCACAACATTGTCCTTGCTCGCAAACTCGGACAGCATGATTTCCCACGCATCCTTCAACTTGTTCATACGTCCATACAACGTCTCTGACTGCACTAACTGCATGTTGTAGAAACGTCCGCCTTCATCGGTCATGGACTTGAACACGGCTTTCACGTCTTCAAAGCTTACGTCTCCTGCAAAGGTCATCTTTCGCACCTGACCTTCATTGACGTTCATGCCTCTCGTCTCCTTGTAGTACTTGGCTAACTCTGACAAAATCGGGATGCCGGCATTGGCAAACTGCCTCAGCTCCTTACCGTCGAGCTTGGCTCTCGCCATGGTCTGACCGTATGCCAAGGCGATGCGCTCGAAGGAGACATTGACTCCTGATGCCACATCGGCAAGTCTCTTGGTGGTGTCGTGCAGCTCATTGGTCTCAATGCCGTAGGCGGCCAACTGCTTCACGTCTTGGGTCAGCTCTCGGAAGGTGTATGGGGACTGCAAGGCCAAACCTTTTATCTGGCCCCATATCTCATTGGCATTCTGCAAGTCACCGATGATGGTCTGCAAACCGATGTGTTGCATCTCTATCAGACCTCCGACATTGATGATGCTGTCCACCATCCTGCGGATTCCCTCAAAACCGGCAAAGTAAGTGAGGTAACCCTTCATCTGGGACAATGTGCTGTTGGTGTGGCTCGCGGCATTGCTCACCTGCAAGAAACGGCTCGCTAAGTCTGATTGTGCTTGGTTGGTAGCAATGGTGGCGGCATTCAACGCTTTCTGCGCGGCTACGGCTTCTCTGATGGAGCTTATATCTCGCTTGTCACCCGTTGTGCCTAACACGCCTAAATAGCTCATGTTACCAGCCTGTAGGCTATAACCTACTCTCTGTAGCTGGCGCATCTTGTCTATAGTGGACTGTATGGACTGGTCTATCTTGCTTGTGTCCAATCCCAAGCTTTGGGTCTGCCGTCTCGTGCCCCACATCTCACTCAGAGCCTTGCGCAATGCCTGTACACGCTCAATGCTCTGGTTTATCTCTTGTTGTCTCTGCTTCTCTGTCGAGGTGTTCGCTTTTTTCACCTCATCACTGGCTCTCTTCAGGGAGGCTACGGCTTCGTCGTATCTTGTCTTGTAGACATCCATAGGCAAGCCCCTGCCAACACCCAACTTGGACGCATCTATCTGCCCTAATCTGGAGGCGAGGGTTCTGGCTTTGCTTATGGCTTCGTCCAGACTGGCGGTAGACACTTGAAGTCTTACGCCTTCTTTCTCTATCTTCTTGGCATCGTTTGCAAGGGCTCTCAACTCTGTTCGCATTGAGTCGAGGCTATGCATGTTGCCCACCATCTTCTCTGATGCGGCAGTGACGCTCTGCATCTCGGTGCGCAACTTCATGATGTCTGCCAAGAACTTGCTCACCGCCCTGTCGCTGCCAAATGACTTGGGCGATTCGAGCTTTGCAAAAATGCGCTCTACTTTCTTTGCGGTATTTGTAAGGTTCTTTATGTCAAAACCTTTGTTGAACGCCTTCTGCGCCGCCTCGGACAACTTGCCGTAGTCGCCAACCAACTTATTGATGCTCGCCTCTACATCCTTGAAGGGGCTTGTTAGTTTCTTTGCCTCTCCTTCTACCTTACCAAGGGTGGTGGCGACAGTCTTTAACTGCCCCGATAGCTTGTCCTTCAACGAGAGGGTAAGTTCCAAATCGCCTATGCTTGCCATATCTTTATTTCTTTAGTATGTCATCGTTTCTAAGATAATCCGACAGGGAAATCTTCTCTTTCTTTCCTCCGCCTTCTTTCGCTTTCTTTGCCGCCCACTTCTCCGCAAGGTCGTTCATCTGCGCTTCGGTGTGCTTCCTTTCCTTGTTCTTATATACCACCAAGGGCTGGTCTGCCGTCATCAACTCTATCTGGGCTATGGTGTAACCATACCAGTAGTCGTAGGCTCTGACTCCAAAATGACGCTCAAACAAAAACGGGAACTTCTCCGCTAACGAGTAGGCTGCGCCCCAACTTGTCCTGCTTGGGAAAGTCTTGCTTCCTTCTTCGTCATCGTCATCATCAAATCCGTCATTCCTGTCGCTAATATGGTAATCAGAAAGGATGCGTCGGCAGGTAGTTTTTTTTTAGCAGCATCAATAACCGCAAGGGCATCCACTGCCGTAATGTTCCGCACGTAGTATAGCCAACGCCAATAGAAAAAGTAACAGATGCCGTAAAACCATGCAAACACATCGTTCAACAGTAATGCGGCACACAACTGGGCATTGTTCTTGTCCTGACTGCTTACCTTCGCTGTCAGGTGACTGAACTTGCGCACTGTGTTGTTCCTCAACCAACGCATCTTGCGCTTCTTGCCCAAAAATTCAAACTCTGTCGGCTCGTCCGACAATATCATGTCCAGTATCTGCTGGGAGTCTACTGATGGCTGTTCTATCTTCTCTGCCATGAATGTCTCGTTATACAAACAGGGCGACGGCTATCAAGCCCGCCGCCCTGCATAATTAGAGTTCTTATTACTATGAAAGAGGGTTACGCCTTTTTCAGGAATGCAAAGTTCGCATTGCCACTGGTCTCGATAGAACCGCTGAACTGGATAGCAAACGGCTCGGTCGAAGGATTCTCGTACAACGGCTTCGCATACAATGCTACGTCGGTGATGAGCATCATGTTCGACTTGGTCTCGTCCAACAGACCGATAGTACCGGTCACCTTGGTCATGTCTACCTTTACAGCAGTTCCTGTCCATGTATCCTCGCCGAGTTCTGCCATCTTCACTCCTGCCATAGACTTTGCTCCGTCTGTACCGAAAGCAAGCTTCAGTACGTCGTCTGCCTTGGTAGGAACAGTAAACTGGAAGGAGAAATCTCCTGCCTCTGCACTTGATGTCCAGTCTCCTTGGATGCCAATAACCTTGTAGTGGTTGATGGTCGGGTCGTCCTGGGTAATCTGGAGGGTGTCCACGGTCACAGGAAGTTCATACTCCCAGTTGATAGCAAGTGTGGTCACGCCTTTGCCGTCTGTACCGTCAAAGTCATAGACTTCGCTCGAATAGAAAAGGGAAGAAAGTCCGTTGAATACGTCCTTCAACTCCATCTTGGTCTTCATTGCCATAGTATATTACATTTTAAGGTTAAAAATATGTCGTTAATCTCGCTTGTATGGATGTGTAGTGAAAGCCGTTGCCGTCTGAGGCTGACAGTATGGTCTTGGGATTGTAGATGAGCACACCTCTCTCGGTGTCTTTGATAGGGAAGACTCCCATCAATGCCTTGAGCATCTTGTCCATCTTCACGATGTCCACCTGACCGACTTTCTGGGAGGTCTTCTTGTCTCTCACAAAGAGGTCTATGGTGGCTGTGGTGACGTAGTAACCGAAATCTCCGCTCCTGTCCATCTCCCTGTTGTTGATGTAACTGGGGATGTCCACAACTATGAAGGTGTCGGTCTTATCGCTCACCGCTGTCGGACGGTCTGCTATGTAGACGGCATCGGCACAACCTTTCACCGCCTCATACATCGCCTGTGTGTAATCCTTGATATTTACCATTATCTGCCTACCTGGTATTCTGCTTCTTTCACGCCGTCAACTACTGCCGGCATTATCACACTCTGGAAGAACTCTCTGCCTCGCTTCATGTTCACGTAGCTGGCGTAGGGCATCGACGCATAGGCTATCAAGTTGTAGAGCCTTGTGTGGGATGGGCCTCGTGTTGACTTGATGCGCTCCAAGTATGCTTGTCGCTCGTTCTTGCCTCGCATGCCCTTGCCTCGGTCGGTCTCGCCAGCATAAGGCTTGCCCTGCACCACCGTACCGTCTGCGTAGGTGTCGAGATTGTACATCTCGCCCTTGCCAAGTGCCACTCTGCTTGCAGAAAAACCTTCCTTGGACGCAGGAAAGGAAGCCATGGCGAAGGTGTTGCCACTCTTTTGGCTCTTGCCTATCAAAGCCACGCCTAACGACTCGTAGAGGTTTCCTGTAACGTCCTTGAAGGGAAACTTACCGCTACTGTGGGCTCCCGAAATAAACTCAGAGGCGTATGACCATGCTATCTGCATGAAACGGAAGGAACGTTCTCTGGCTTGTCCGAACACAGTGTCTGTCAACGTACCGTAGTCGCCGTCAATCCTGTGGACTGTCTTGCCCGTGAGATTGCTCTTTACTGGCTTAAACGTCAACTTACACTCTGCCATATTCCCAATATATCATTGTCCTTTGGTTGTCTGTCTCAAAATCGGAGACAACACCTTCTTCCACTATGCTACCTATCTCGGCTTTTATCATGTCGCCATCGAGAATAGGCTCTGCCCACATGTCATGACGTATAGGGATGACTGCCTTGCGCCTGTTGGTGTCCACCTTGCCGTCGCCGGTCACCGTGGTGTCGGTATAACTCCTGCCTGGACCTGAATAGAGAACCACAGCCTCGTCTTCTCCTTCTGCAAAGGGGTTGTCGCTCACCTTGAGCCTCGTAATGGTGACTCTGTGGGGATAACGGGGGTTCTCTATTTCTTCTTTTCTCATTTGGCAGGGATTATATGGGGCAACACGGCTCCGTCTATTGTTCTGTATGCTGGCATTATTCCGAAGGAGTTGCTCTTGATGGTGGTCTTCGCCTTCACGGTCTCTTCTCCGTACTCTTCGTAGATGGCATTGGCCATCGAGAGGTATCGTTTCTTGTCTGTCTCGCTCAAGGTGAATCCTTGACCGCTGTGTGACCAACCGTTGTCGCTGTCTGACGTAGCGGTCACTCTCGACGGACTCAAGGCTATCCATACATACAGGTCGGCTTCGGTGAGCTTGCGCAACTTCTCGTCAATGTTCTCATACGCGGCAGTGATGTCTATGCTCCTACGGGCAAAGATGCTCTTCACTGCACTCTGCGGTATCTCGAAATTCACAAGACCGCAAAGGTATTCTTCCATGGAGTATAGCGTCAGGGTGGGCTCCTCGACGGTTGGCCGAAGAGCCGTTCCTGATACTATGTATTGGCTTTCACTCATCCTTACAAGCTTTTATTGTTATGCGCTCACGGTCATGATGAACATGTAACGCGAGAGCGATGGCACACAGAGCTGTGCCGCCTCAGACTCAATGTAGATTGAGTGGGTCTCTGGGATAGCACGCTGTGAGAGTACCAGACGACCGTCATTGTACTTCGCCACCTTCTCCGGGTCGTAACCGAGAGTGAGTGGGGAAACACCCATGATGTCACCCAACTTGCCGTCAGGAACAAAGGCAACATTCACTACCTTGAAGTTGTCTATCTGGGTCTGTACGAGGTCGTGTTCGTCTGTGTTCGGGGTGTCTACGTATGCGTAGGTGTCACGAACGACAATCTTTGCACCTACAAGCTTCTCGATGGCATTCTTGATGGCATCGTCTGCGAGGTTCTGGGCATAGCTCAACGCTGTTGCGTCTGCATCTATCGTAGGATAGAGATAGTGGCCAATACGGGTCAGCACCTTGCTGTGGCTCGTGAGGTCGTCAAAGAGGTCTTGAGCCATCTCAATGTGGAGACCACCGTAGTAGTGGCTGTCACGACGGATGCTCTTCACCTTGTCCTTCATGTCCTTGATTGGGTCGGATGCGCTTCCCTCGGTTGTACGGGTAGCATTTGTCCACCAACGGGCTGTGCCTGACAGTGCGCTGATGTTGCTTGCGTTCACAAACTGGAGGGTGATGCCCTTCAGACCGCGTGGGTTGTTCACTGTGTCAATGGTGAATGCACCTGTCGACACAATCTGGTGACGCTGGTGGGTGAGGGCGTTGTAGTAGGACTGGATAAGTCCGTCTGTACCATCGTCAAGCAACTTCATGAAGACGTTCTGCATCTCTGCACTGATACCGTTGCCGCCGAGCTTCTCTACAAGAGCCATCTGCTCCTGTAGAACAACACGGTTCAGACGGTAGTACTTCTTCATCGTTGGGATGTTGCCGGTCACGCCCTGTACCTCATGAAGGGCGGTCTCGTAACCTGGTGACTCTGGGTCTACGTATGCAGGAAGGGATGTGGCTCCTGAAGTTGCAAGCAACTGCGCAAAGGTGTAGGAAATCTGCACCGGGGCAAAGTCGAAGCCTTCAACGTCAAAAGTGTCGTACTTCTCTGCATAACGGTCTACCCACTCCTGCCAAGTATCTTCTCCCAGACCGTACTGGAAGATGTTATACAGGGTATTGTTAAGTGTGTTCATTGTTATTATGCTTAAAAGGTTCTACATTAGAGGACAAACACTATCTGCGGAACAGTAGTGAGGGTCTTCAACTTCGTTGCTACTGCGGAAGCAAACGCATACTCGTAAATCTCTCCTGCATACACTGCTGTACCAGAAGCTACAGTGGAAGCACTTGCCACCTTCACGTCTTCCTGCAAGAAGCCGTTGATGCCAAGGGCTGTAAGGTCGCTCGCACCGGTGATGTCTGCATCGGTGTAACACTCGATGGTCTTTGCAGATGCATCGTACTTCACGGGAGTGCCGGAAGGGATGATACCTGCTGTAGCCCAATCTGATACGTTGCTGATGGTTCCACCTGCCGGGAAACGATGGCGTATCTCACGCCATACCTTCTTCGCGTGTCCGTAAGTGACTGTAGTCACATCGTAGGTATTTCCAAACATTTGAATTAGATTATTAAGATTAAACTTCTATTACTGCTTCGCCCAGCCTTCCTTCTTGCTTTTCTTGGCAAAGAACTCGTCGGCTGCACGATTGCCCTTCTGACGGGGCTGTCCACCAAACTGTGGCTTGCCGGTGTCAAAACCTGCTTCTTTCAGGTTTTTGTAGTACTGGGTCTCCATTTCCTTCGACAGGGCGGAAACGTCTGCATTCTCATCGGGGATATTGATGTCTCTGAGAGTCTGCTTCAGTACAAAATTGTTCACCTGCACGCCTGCATTGCTGAACTTCTCGCTGAGGGACTTCTTTACCGATGCCAGTACCTTGTCCTTCGAGGCTTTCACATCGGCTTGCTTCTGAGCTTCGCGGAATGACTTTAGCTCTGCCTCCTGTGCGTTCAACTTCTCGAGGATTTCGGCGAGAGGGTCTTTCTTGCCTTCGTCCGGGTTTACGTTCGAATTCGGCGCTGGATGCTTCTTCGCCCATTCCTTCTCAAAGTTGGTCTTGTACTCGGTGTTGCGTCTACCTACCTCCGCGTGGAGATTGCCGTCCAACTCCTTCAAATCTTTCACTATGCCGTTCAGCATATCGTCCGTGTAATGGGCATCATCACTAGAACGGGATAGCTCGCGGTTCAATACGTAGTCCACGGTTCTCTCACTCAATGCACTGAACTGGGTTCCTCCCAACTCGGTGACTTTAGTCTTTAGTTCTTCTAAATTCATATCTGAGTAGTTTCTAAGACGTTGCGGGTGCTTCCCGCAATTTATGTCCTTTTTGCAAAAATATGCAATTTTATTTCTTTTCGCAAACATTTTTCTATATTTTTGCAAAATAAACGAATATTTTTGCAAAGTGGGTATCTACGAAGGTTTTATGACGGTCGACGGTCAACCGGTTCTCACGCAGGAGTATGTACAGTCTCTGCGTGACGCTGACAAAAACAAGCCTAACCCGTTGAAGATTGCGGTGCAGAGGGGAGCACAGGAGACTATGCTGGCACAGGACACCGACATCGTCATCGGTGGCGGCTCAAGAGGAGGAGGAAAGAGCTTTGCGCTCCTTCTCGAAGGGCTGCGCGACTGTCAGAACAAGAACTTCAACGGTGTCATCTTCCGCAAGGAACGTCCTGACCTTCGTACACTCGAAGAAACCTCGGAGGCTGTGTATTCGCAGTATGGCATCTATAACCGCTCGGACAACCGTAAGGAGTGGATGTTCTACTCTGGAGCGAAGATAAAGTTCAACTACTACAATGATGACTACGGGGAGTTCAAAGACCGCTTCCAAGGGCATCAGTATGCTTACATAGGGGTGGACGAAATAACGCAGATGCCGTACAATAAGTTCAAGTATATCCTCACTTGCAACCGTAACGCCTACGGCATAAAGAATCATTTCTTCGGCACGTGCAACCCTGACCCTGAATCGTGGGTGCGCAAGTTCATCGACTGGTGGATTGACGAGGAAACGGGCTATCCTATTCCTGAACGTGACCATAAGGTGCGCTACTGCTTTATGGATGGCGACAACCCTGACTCTATCTATTGGGGTGGCTCACCTGACGAGGTCTACGAACAGTGTGCCTCAGTCATGGATGCGGTGTGGACTCCTGCCATGGAGGCTCTTGGCTACGACAAGAAGCGTACGCTCTGCAAGTCGGTGACGTTCGTGAGGGCTGACCTTACGGAAAACCTCAAGCTCCTCGAAAGCGACCCTACATATCTCGCCAACCTTGCAGGACAGGACGAGGAACAGCGTATGCGTGACCTTGGAGGTAACTGGAACTTCAAGCGTGCAGGTGATGATATGATACGCATACAGGACTTGGAGGACGTGTTCAATAACGCTTATCAAACGGGTACTGACCCAAAGACTTATGCGTCTTGCGATATTGCGTTCTCTGGTGGCGATAACCTGGTGATGTGGAAATGGGACGGATGGCATGTCTCTGACCTCCTCGTATGCCGTACGGACGCTCGCACGGTAGTGGGTATGGTACAGGAGAAACTGCATGAATGGGGCGTACCAGAGGAACGGTTCACGTATGATATGAACGGCATAGGACAGTACTTCAAGGGATTCTTCCCTGATGCTATTCCGTTCAATAACATGGGCGCGCCCATATCACAGTCCATAAAGGACGAGAAAGGCGTTAAGTCGCTTTATGCCAACCTCAAGTCGCAATGTGCGTACCTTCTTTATATGAAGATTAAGGAACGGGAGATTTCCTTCGACCAAAACCTCCTCGACCGCAAATATTCGGGCGACGGCTTCGAAAAGAACCCGCTGCGGCAGATTCTCATGAAGGAGCGCAAGTGTATGCGCCGGGCGGAGAGTAGCAATGACCGTGGCTTCGCGCTGATAAAGAAGAGCGAGATGAAGAAGTATGTCGGACACTCGCCTGACTTCTGGGAATCGCTCATATACAGAATGATTTTTGAACTTAGTAAGAAACATAAGAAAGTGAAAGGACTATGGATGTGTTAGACTTTAAGGAGATTCTCGTGAGAAAGCCTTTCTTTGAGGCGCAACCACGAACAGAACTGGCTCCAAGGCTCGTGTCGTCCAAACGAAACGTGACGGAACCGGAACTGAAGACTATGTACCGGGTGGTCACGCAGGAGGAGTTCCTCAGGCAGTACTTCCCCTCGGGACACAAAATCAATGACAGGAATCTGTTTCCCGACATCTACAAACAAGACCCGGAGACAAAACGGTGGTTCATGCAGTCGGTGACAAGGTGCTCGTTCGCCATGCAACAGATATTTGCCGTAAAACAAACGGTGCATCTTACGGGTAATGACGTGCAGTTTGAACTGGCGGAGGCTTCTTCTGACGACACCACGGACGACCATAACAACCAACTGCTGGCTATCCTCAAGAAGGGATGGCTCTCTAAGGGCATGGAGATGCATCTCTTCGATGCTATATTCTCTATAAAGACTACAGCTGACGCTGCTGTGGTGGGTTACTTCGACAAGGGGAAGTTCGGATGCAAGACGCTCTCGTTCCGCAATGGGGACAAGCTGTATCCGCACCATAACTCGATAACAGGGGAACTGGAACTGTTCGCTCGACGTTACTACGACTATGACGACGAGGGCAACGCCGTTATCGACTGGGTGGAGGTATGGGACGAGAAATATCTCTACCGGGCAAAGCGTGATGCTAAGGGCGGAGCAATAGCGAAGATTAAGGATATCTTCGGTCTTGGCGGCTACCGCATAGTGTCGCAAGAGCCGCACGGCTTCAACTCCATCCCTGTGGCTTACTTCCGTGAGGAGGAGGGTCCTTGCTGGCTTCCTGCTCAGAATACGATAGAGAAATACGAAGAGGCATACTCTTACTTCTTCGAGAACAACAAGGCTTTTGCTTTCCCAATAATGGTGCTCAAGGGTGACGGAGTGGAACTGAAAGGTGACATGAACGGCAGCGTTAAGGCTATCACTATTGACGATACTAACGGCTCGGCAAGCTTCATGCAGAACAATGACGTGTCGGCATCGTACAACACGCTCCTCTCTACGCTCTACCAGCTGATGTACGAACAGACGTTCACGGTGAAACCGCCTGAACTGAAGTCAGGCGACCTGCCGGGGGTAGCTCTGAAGCTTCTCTACTCTCCTGCCATCGAAAAGGCTATCGTGGACTGTCAGAAGCTGCAACCGTTCCTCGACAAACTGGTGGAAATGGTGAAGTTCGGATATGGTCTCGAGGCGGAGATGCAGGCTGACCTCATCAATCTTCACGTGAACGCTTGGATTGAACCGTACGTACATCAGAATGATACGGAGATAACAACAAACCTCGCTACTGCGGTGCAGAATGGCTTCCTCTCGAAGCGGACGGCATCGGAACGCTACACAAAGTACTCTAAGAACGACGAGATTGCTCGCGTGGCAAGGGAACAGGTGGAGAAGATGAAGCTTGCAGTGGAGCAACAGACGCTCATAACGGAGTTCAATACTAATGAGTCTATCCGTGAGGAGAAAACGCTCGCTACATCGCAGAGCGGCTCTGACATCAATACTGGTCACGGAGGCGGTTCTAACCGTGCCGGTCGCCCTAACGTGTGGAACACCGACGAATGGGGCAACCGTGAAGGTGAGAACAACTGGAACAGGCAGAAGGGAATGTAATGAAATCGGACTGTGTTTATCCTGCAAGAATGGTGAGGGAGGCCAAGGAATACGGCCTCAACCCTGACGAACTGGCTATCGCTGACCTCGTGAGCTGCGGATGGCCAAAGGAGACGGCTTTCCTTCTCGTCTACCGCGTGGGAATGACGTGGGAACAGAAGGTGCTCTCTAAGGAGGTGTCGGAAATTCTTAATAAGACGGGCGCAAAGCTCCGTAGGAAGGAAAACAAGGAACGGGTCGAAGCGGCGGAGGAGGAGAAGAAGAAAACGGGAGAGAAGGATATTCTTTCGTCTCTCTCCAAGGAGAATATGCTCCTCGACCTCGCCAAGGCAAGGCAAAAGATGGTGCCTGGCTCTAAGGACTGGCTCGACATCAATAAGGTCATCGCTGACCTCACGCGCATGAAACAGGACGAGGTGAAAACGGAAGACACTACTGTTCATTTCTACCTCCCCATGCAGTGCCACCAGTGCGCTCTGTACGCAACACACAAAAACAACCCTATAATAGAGAATAACGGTTAGCTTTTTCTTGTAATATATGTATCTATTTATTTTGGTTTAACACCGCAAAAGGGGCCATGCGTGATGCACAGCCCCTTTTCTTTTGCCCTGTGGATAAACTCTAAGCCTCGCCCAAGAAAGAGCCTACAAGCGCAATATCCTCGTCTTTTACGCCTGACTTCTTCATCTTCTTCACCACTCTCTTGAAGTAGCCCTTCATGGCCTTGCGCTTCTCCTTGATGTACTCGGCATCCCAGAGGGTATTGGTGTCGCCAAACCACTCTATGACAAGACCGCAGATACACGCACGGCTCTCGTCATCAAGGTCGTCTCCACCCATAAAACTGTCGAGGCTCTTGTACATGACAAGGTCTTTGCCAAAACGCACCTCCCAACAGGTGTCTGAATCTCCAACTGCGATGTAACCGCCTTCTTCACTCTTGACAGCGTAGATGCCGTCCTTAACATTGAAATTCTTTTCCATTTTTAATCCTCCTCATCAATAAATGATTCCAAATCTCTCCTATATCCTAAATCAAAGTCTTCGTTCCTTATGACAAACGGACGCATTATCGCATTCGCGTCCACTCCGTACATCTCGTACTCTTTCCCCCATGCCTTGTTCTTCTTGGCAAAGCCCTTGGCAAGGAGTATGTGACCTATGCTCTTGGCACTCGGACAATCCACGTCGTTATCTTCGCAGAAACGGGTCAGGGACTCCATAATATCAGTAGACTTCATCTTTGTACACAGCTCTTGGTTGGCTTGTGGCCTCGCTCTGGCTCCATACGCCGTACACCATGCAAGAATGGGGTTCATCTTCAACTGGGCCAACAGCATCTGTCGCCTGCTTCCTTCTGACGAAGGGAAAATGTACTTGCGCCTCTTCAACTCCTTCGCCCCTCTTATAAGCCAGTTGAAGATGCCGGGATATTCTGGCACCAAGTCTTGCGCCAAGTGCTTGTTCTGCTTGTCTGGCGGTATCGTAACGTCAAAGGCAACAAACTGCAAACGCCTGATGAAGCCTAAACTGGTGTCGTTCGGATAGGGCAACTCATTGAGGTTGAAGATAAGGTACGGCAACTTGTAATTCTGCTGCACGTTCTCACCTATGCCTCTATCCAACACTGGCTCTCCACTCACTATCCTCTTGAACACGCCTGTTCGCTTCCTTCCAAAAGTGTTGGCATCGGAGTCTGAACTCCAGTTGAAGATTGCATCTCTAAGCATCCTCCTGCTTCTCATACCTTCATCCCCACTGCCCGTAAGCTCGTCGTAGTCGACACCGCTTATCCTCTCTGCACCAAACAAACCCATAGCGGTCTGGTATATGACACTCTTGCCGTTGGCTCCGCTACCAAGCAAAATCAAGCATAGCTCAACCTTACTCTTGTCACCATGCTCAAACTGGTTATATATCGTTCCTCTCTCTATCAAACCCAAACCCAGGAACATCTGCAATATCACTCTCGACGACTTGTCTGGCAACACCTCCTTCAGAAAATGATTCCATTTCGGACACTTGGCTTTGGCATCGTACTTATAAGGGTGCTGGTAGATAACGTGGAAATCGGGAGAAGGCGCATGGAACGTGTAGTCAGACAAGTCCAACACTCCATTCTTGAACGCCACGACATCCAATCTCGGACACAGCCGGCTGTTTATCCTCACACTCGGAAGGAAATCACCATTCAACAGCCCCTTCCTCTTCCCTTCGGTCAGCTTCAGTCCCATCCTCGACATAAAGAAACGGAAAGCATCACATATCACCTCCAGGCTCACAGGAACCCATATCAAACCGTCAAACACATAATACTCATTGCCGTAGTACTTCAACTTGCATGACTTCCCCAACTCACTCAGCTCATCACCCAAGTCGCACTCTAAATCAGGGGATAACTTATAATGACTTCCCCTTAACGCCACTGCTAAATCCCCAAACCTCATCGCAGGGTCCATAGCAGCCTCATACATCCCGCGGTACACAAAATCCCGCAAGTCCGTCTTGTCTATCCTTCCAATGCTTTTCATATCTCTCTATCGTTTAATCTCTCCTAAAATTTCACTCATCCTAAAATCCTTCCTTTTTTTTTAACCAAGTTCGCTCTTCAAACTCTCTTCCCTGTATCTCCTAACATCTCCCCAATATCTCTTTCCGTCTTCCTCGTATTCTCTCAACCACGCTTCCCTTTCCTTATCTGCCACTCCAGTCAAATCCCTCAACATCCTTCCCATCTCTCAACTCTTTATGCACTTTCCCGTCCTTTATAACGCTCTTCCACTCGTCATACATCTCCCTCGCTGTCTCCAACGCTCCAGAACCAATCTCCATCTTTTCCTCTCTCTCTAAATAACTCTCCCAGCTGTCAACAAAGAACTTCCTATGGCCCTCGTTCATCTCCTTGTAACGCATCCTGTTCTTCTCGTCCTCCGACATCCCTTCATATCCCGTATAGTCTCTTAATCTTGCCATATCCTTTTCTAATTCTAAACTCTATTACAACCTCTCACAATGCGAACTCTCTTAATTCTCTACCCTTTTATTCCTCACTCATTATCCTCCGTTCTTTCCCTTATACAGATTACGCACTCTCTTCCCAATACTTCCAACTGTCTGCAAGACTCCTTCGTCTCAGCCACAATCTTCATTCAGCTCTCCCATATTCCTTATTTCTTATTTTTTTTCGTTCCTGTTCATTATCCTTTCCACCTCATATCTCACTCTCCTTCTCGTTACTTCATCTCTCCTCCCTTCCTTACGCTCCCTTCCTCTCTTCCCCTAATCAAAAGCAGCAGCTTCCCTCCCCATCCTTCTCCTTTAACCTAACCCTCACTCTAACTCTAACTCTAACTCTAACTCTAACTCTAACTCTAACTCTAACTCTAACCATTAACTCTAACACCCATCTTTAACCTAACCCTAATCTCTAACCCTAACCTCAATCCTTAACCTCTAACCTTAACCTCTAACCTTAATCTCTAACCCTAATCCAATAAACTACCAAAATCCACTCCTTCAGTCTACCAATATTACTGCCCTAAACCCTTCAAACCTAACCGTGACGTTTTAACCGCCTAAAAATCAGCCACTCTGACGTTCAGCACCCTGAAACATGACGTTTTAACCTCACTCCAGCAAAGCACCCAACCCTCTCAAATCCACCACCTTACACGATACACGCCAGCCCAAGAATGACGTTTCTGAACCTTCCAGGGACCCCCTAATAGGACCAAAACAGCCCCAACGCGCACACCTGAGGACGAAATTACCACAAAAAATCGTCAAAACGTCATCCAAAACGTTAAAAATACAATAAACACTGCACTTCCCGAAGATTCTAATCGTCACACAAAACGTCACTAAAATGATAATTTAACCCCATTTTAACAAAATTTAATTGCTACTCCTGTCCCTAAGTGTTAACAAACCTTTCAAATGTTAATTTATAAAAATCCTAAATCCAGTATTATGTAAACCAATTTTACCCAAACAGGGTACAATTCGTACCCCATTCTATAACCTTAATTTAACGGAAATTAACAGACCAAACAGGTAGAAAACCGGGAAAAATTTTCGGGAAAAATATTTTAAGAAGGTGACTAACCACCTCAAACCCAAACGGAAAAGGGGGTGCGGGGTGTGTCATTACACCAATAACAGCACAATGTATATAAACGTTAAATATGTTAATCTCCGTGAAAAAACTTGCACGGAAAAATGTAAATATATATCTTTGCAATCAGTTAGGGAGAGGTACAACTTAGCGAGTTGGTTAACGCCTCCTAATGGCTAATATATATAATGTGTAACACACGACATTGCACCACCTATATATATATGTCGCTCGCTCATTGACATATTGACACACGCAAAAAAAACGAAGATTATGAAAAAGGAAGAAATCACATTACAAGCTATTAATGCGGCATGTAACAAGACTGGCAAACAGAATGAGACCGCAAACCGTATTAGCGAATTGCTTGCAAGTTATGGAGACGCGGTCAACCGTGATATAGCTCGCGAGTTAAGCGATACAATGCGATTGGCTAAGGTTAAGGCATTGTTGCACTATGTAACGGATACGTTGGGAGCGGAATCTAAGTATAGCATTGCCATTGCTAAGGCTATAAGCGATACGGACTATGCTCGCGCTTGTGCGGAGACAACCGACACGGCGAGTGTAGAGTGGTTCGTCGGTCGGTGTTATAATGGCAACATAAGTGACGTAGCACGTGTGATACGCAACGTAATGGGAGCGCAATTACAGTCTATTGGTAAGCAGATTAAGCGGTTAGCGCATTGCATTGCCTCATCTGGCATGTATGACGCAGATGATTTTAATGGTGCATCGCTCAACGTTACACGTACTAATATTGCAGAGTTGTATGGCAAGCGGTATCCGATATTGTCAGATGACAATGTATTGTCAGACGTATGCAAGATTACATATTACTTGTTACGCAACAAGTAAGGACTAATTATAATGTAGTCCGGTTAACTACATTATGTAAGAGATAACCACAACAACAATTAATTAACAATGTGTGTCAATATGTCTAGAGTGTTTTTGCAGACGTAAGGCAAGTAATTGCTTTGCGTCTGTTTTCGTGTGCCTTTTTGGTAGGTTTAGTTGGTTCGATTCCAACCATACGACAATTATTCCGTATTTTCCTTTCGGCACAGGACACCGAAAGGAAAGGGAAAAAGCTATACATTTTTTGTATTTCTACTCTTTAAGTCTCTGTGAATTGCTTTAAGCGCTTATGTTTTGCGGTTATTCTATTTCGGTTGCTTGCAACCGGAACAAACGGATAACGGCAAATAATTTGTGTGTTTCATGCGGAATGGAACAAAAGCGAAACGGAAAGGTTTATTTCGGAAATTATTTTGGGAATTTCTGTTTTACCTATCAAAAAAGCGTTTCATGTTTTCGTATTGAGAAATACGGAATATGGAATGTATTACCCAAAGAGTTAAACGGAATTACAGACTTTCGGCTGTAACCGAACTTTATTTCGTCCGGAAGATATTCTTTTTAAGGTTAATCGTTTGTCCGCTTTCATGGTCATGTACTGACCGCAAACGGATATTTGCGCAAATTATTTCTTATAGCGTGAATTATTTAAAAGAGAACCACACAAAAAGTTCGCAGTACTTTTGTGGTCATGGTTGAACTGCAACTACTTTCCTGTGGTATGGAAAACAGGTGACAAAAACGAAAGAGTTTTGGCAACATGAGAGAATGTAAGGCTATGGTGGGAGATTGCTTGCGCTTTCTCCCACTTCGAGTACGATAATTATTAACCAATAAGATACGATTATGTTTGTAAATTGTAAACACAAAAGGAGAAGAATCGGAGAACATTCCAAGGAATTATTTGCCGAGTGGAGAAACCGAACTAATAACGGCAAACGTCCGCTTTACGAAATCGAAGAGACTCCGGAAGAAAGGGCATGGATAAACCACATTTTGGGACGTGCCTAAAGCCTAAGTGTGCGGTATTGTACCGCATGCACTAATAACCAAAAAAATACAAGATTATGAATAAGAAAGACAAAAAAGAGTTCGTTGAGATGTGTGTTCTTTGTGTGGTGGGATTCTTCATCATGTATGCATCAATGTGGTTTGTCGCCATTGCGAGCGGAAGAGCGTGAAAATAGTACGATAATAGTACGATAATTGCGAGCCTAAAACTATTACCGGAAATCTGGTAATAGTACGATAATTATTAACCAATAAAAACAAGATTATGAAACAGTTCATCGTAGTACGTTATTTCGACACAATCAACAGTATGTCTGTCTCAGCGTCTTTTGACAATGAGGAAGATGCCGTGCAATATGCTGCACTGGCGAAGAAAGGTCAGACAGGAGAGTTTTTTGTGTACGAACAGAAATTCGGTACAGAAAAGTAAAAGCAATTCCGTGCGCATGAGAGCGTTCATGCCGGTTCGATTCCGGCACACGGAACCACGGGTACAGATTTTCGGTAACAATTTTCCCTTTGAGCCATCCCGTATAAAATGACTGAAAGCGGAGTGATGGAGACAACCATTGCAAACCAGAGAAAAACTGCAAATCGGAGAGAAAACTGCCTGAGAAACCGATGGCTTTGGCATCGTAAAAAGTCAGAGCGTCTACACACGGACGGTTAAATGTGTGGGGAGGCTACATTACACCTGTAGACGTTGGGAGCAAACGTACACCTGCAAAAGCCTATGTGCGGATTTCCGGAATCCGTACACTAATAACCAAAAACGAAAGATTATGAAAAGAATGAAACTTGTCTCACGGTATTTCAATGCCGAAATCTATTTCGAGATTTCCGAAGAGTCCGCAGAATTTCTGCAAAAGTACAATGACTCTGACATCTTGCAGTTCTTGTACGAAGACTGTCAGGATAAACGGAGGGACGGGAAATTCCTCTCCCGATGGCAAGCACGGAGAATGAGAACCACGATTCCAGAAGGAGACTACTGGTTCTACGTCTACTTTGATTAAGCCTTATTTCGGGAATAGTACGATAATTATTCCCGAACTATTAACCAAATGTAAAAGAAAATGAAGAAGAAATTTATCCCCATGATTGCGTGTGCATTGCTATTGGCAAGTTGTGCGAATAATTTCGCAGAAGACACCGAAACAGTCCTCCAGTACTCCGAATGCCGAATGCCTGCAAGGTCGTGCGATTTCGTGCCGTCACAGAGCGATTATGACGCTTTGGCACCGATTGCAGATTTGTGTATGGAAAACTGGGAGGAGTTTCACAACTGGGAGATGCCAGAAGTGTTCATCGAGAATTATTCCGCCACTCCCGACTTTTGGGATTTGTGGAATATCATTTCTTGGTCAATGGTGCAAGATGCCTTCTGCGACACTATAGGTGAGTGCGACTTTTGGATTGAGTTCTGGGAGACGTACGGTGATGTGTATTGGAAATGATTACTTTCATATTTTCGTTTTCCCATGGCGCAAGGTTCGTCCTGCGCTGTGGGTTTTAGCCTAAAACTATTGCGGGATTTCCGGCAATAGTACGATAATTATTAACCAACTAAAATGAATTATGAAAAAGGAAGTAAGAGAAACAGTGTTCGACATCTGCAAAAACAAACATCCAAAGGCAATCTTGTTAATACGTATCGGCGACTTTTACCATGCGTACCGCCAGGATGCCAAGGATATTGCGGACGTGTACAAAACATCTGTGACCGTAGACAATGAAGGAGACTATAGCGTTTTCTTCTTCTATACGGAATTGGATGTTGTCCTACCGAAACTTATCCGCTCTGGTCACAGAGTGGCGATATGCGACTATAAGAAAACAGAGAAACAGAAAGCCTAACATAAATCTTTATATTATGAGCGAAATTGCAAAATTGCGTGAACTGTTGAAGAAGGGAAAAGTTTCCTTCACGTTCCAGAAGAAAGATGGTTCTGTCCGTCATGCGGTTGGAACCACGAATGCCAGTTTCTACACCTATGAGCGGAAAGGTACGGGAAATCCTACTCCTCCCGACATGGTCGTGTACTGGGATTGTGAAAAAGATGCATGGAGAAGTTTCTACGAAACACAACTGCTTTCAGTAGAAGCATGAGCCTAAGTCTATGCGGACAAATCCGCATAGACACCAATTTTAACCTATAAAAACGAAAGATTATGAAAAATGATTTTGATTTACTGAAGGTGGGTACAGAAGTTGTGCTTCGTGATGGAACTCCGACTACGATTTCTCAGTCATTAATTGTGCGCGCTGTCGAGGATTATTTCATGGATGCTTGGGATTATGTCACCAAAAAACATCCTGATTGGGATTTCTCTGAAGGTGAACCGTGGGACTACGACAGTAGATTCCAGTATTTCGTGTACGATGACTGGGGAAGTCAATATGTCGTTCTGGATATTTCTCAGATGACATCCGAAGAGATAGACTGGGAATCAGACCGTGTCTATATCGACACAAAAGATTTGCTGTCGTACCAGACATGGTTTGACGAGAGAGTACCGGAACTTTCCGAGATTGATATTCCAAGAGATATTCGGGATTTGTCGCAAGAAGAACTCAGAGATATGTTCGGTGAGATTTCTTTCGGTTCCTGCTTCTTGAGCGACTATGCCAATTCCTATCATGTGGTGAGAGATGAAGTATGTGATTATGCAGACGGCTTTCTGGATTTCCTTGATGAGGAATACGGTGAAAATTCCGACAAGCATCTCACGCCGAAGGAATGGGCAATCTACGTATCCAACTGTTAGCCTAAAGTGACGGACTTTCCGTCACTACGATTATTAACCATTAAATGTAAAGAATTATGAAAATGCAAGCTATCAGCGCAGAAGAAAAAGCTCTCGACTTGTTCGCAGAGATGATGATTGAGAAAATCCAGTCTTTGACAAGTGCCGACCAGTGGAAAAAGCCATGGTTCACTAACCAAGTGGGAATGCCATGCAATCTCAACGGACGTTACTACAACGGAATGAACTCTCTCATGTTGCTCATGCAATGCGAGAAAAACGGTTATAAGATTCCACGTTTCTGCACCTTCGATGCCGTGCAACGTCTCAACAAAGACCAGAAGAAGGACGTTCCCTTCGTCTCCATAACAAAGGGCGAAAAGTCTTTCCCGGTCTTCATCACGACCTTCACGGTCATCAGTAAGAGCGGGCACGAGAAAATCAAGTACGATGACTACAAGGAACTTTCTGAGGAAGAAAGGGACAAGTTCTTTGTCTACCCGAAACTCCAGGTTTTCCATGTGTTCAATGTCGCACAGACCAATCTCCAGGAAGCACGTCCCGAAATGTGGGCAAAGTTCGAGATGGAGTGTGGCAATAAGGAACAGAAAGAGCCGGACTTTACTTTTGCTCCAGTAGACGCTTTGATTTCCGAACAGGCATGGATATGTCCCATTGAACCGGCTTATGGCGACGAAGCTTACTTCAGTATCAGCAAGAATCGGATTGTTGTGCCAGAGAAAAAGCAGTTCAAGGACGGAGAATCTTTCTACTCCAACCTCTTTCACGAAATGGCACATTCTACTGGTCACGAAAGCCAGCTCGGCAGAATCAAACCGTCAAAGTTTGGCTCTGAGGAATATGCACGCGAGGAACTTGTTGCGGAATTGACAGCTGCCATCACTGCGCAACACTATGGCATCACGAAAACTCTCAAGGCAGACTCTGCTTGTTATCTCAAGTCATGGCTCGATTGTCTCAAGGCAGACCCACAGTTCATCAAGTCCGTTCTCCTCGATGTAAAGAAGGCGTATAACCTCCTGACACGAAAGATTGACGAGTGCGAAGCTGAGGAAAAGGCTTCTGTGGCGTAACTATCTGGGTGTATCCGTTAAAGCGGTCGTGGGAGTTGCAATGACTCCCCACCTCCTATTAACCAACAAAACGAAAAGATTATGGAAATAGAAGAATTAAAGTCAACCACTTTTGAGGAACCGTACGTCAATCTCAAATACGTCATGCCTGAACGTGAGCAGAAGCAATATGCTCCTGCCACTTTCGATAGCAAGAATATTGTGCCGTACGAATTTTTCAACTTCTTGTTTGAAGGCAATTGCGCTATAGAAGAGACCGGCACGCGGAGCACGGCTCTCGGCTTTATCTGCAACGTTCCCACATTGGCAAATATTGTCGGAAACACAGTTTATATTGGAAACGTCTTTGATGATGAGAGAAACTGCAGTTGGGCCGACAAGATATTTAAAAATCTCTACGGTTTCGGCAAGGGGGAAATTCGCACAGAAACGACCATCTATGAGACAGAATCCAACTATCTTGTGTGCGTATATATTGACGACCCGTATTGCATCAAATTGACTTATTTTGAATACGAGGAAGCTTGAGCCTATCGGGCTGTCCGTGAGAAATGGATAGCCTGACCATTAACCAAACTAATTGAGTATGAGTATAGCAATAATGAACTACGCAACGGCAGAATTGACGCTTATCGACTACGTGCCCTACTATTGGCAAGAGAAAGAAATCAAAGAATATCTCTTCACCGAAAAGGGTCTCAATCTGCGGGAAGAGGATGTGGATTACATGATGTGCCCTTCCATCGACTTTGTTCACAGACATTATTAATGCCTATCGGGTTGTTCGGTAATTCCGAACAGCTCGCCTATTAACCAAAACGAAAGATTATGAAACAGGAAGACAAAATCCTACGAATGTTCTTCGAGCCTCTACGATGGAAAGATGCCATCGCAAAAGGTGTCGACAAGGACATCCGCAAAGACCAACTCTACAAACTGACAAAACCAGAGATACGACAGGCAATGTATGTCGCCATCCGTGACGGCAAATACATGATTGCGCCTCCCCATACGGCTCTGATACCAAAGGATAACGGAGATTTCCGCACTGTCTACGTAAATGAACCTGTGGATAGGATAGTACTATCTATTGCCAACGACCTTCTGTTTGAGATTTGTCCAGAGATGACGCACCCACGATGCAAATCATACCAAAAGGGTATCGGATGCGGTCGTGTCGTGCAGGAAGTCTCTCGGAGAATATGTGGAAGTGTTGAGGGGAAAATTGTCGGGTGGAAATCCGATTTGTCAAAATATTTCGATAGTGTGCCCATTAGGTATGTTGACGAAGCTTTCGACAAGGTGGAGGCAAAGCACGGAAAATCAAAGCTGATTGACGTTCTGCGACGCTACTACCATTCGGATATTTTCTTCGATACCGACAACATTCTTCAGGAGCATTTTCAGTCGCTCAAACAAGGCTGTGCCGTGGCTGCATGGCTCGCTGACGTTATTCTCTATGACCTTGACGAAAAACTGTCCTCGCTTGACGGATATTATGTCCGCTATTCTGACGACATGCTTTTTGTGGGCAAGGATTACGAAAAGGCTATGCAGTGTCTTGTTGACGGCCTCCAGGAGAGAGAAATGGAACTCAACCCTAAAAAGGTGGAGTATCTCGACTCTCTCCATTGGTTCAAATTTCTCGGCTTTTCCATCAAGGGTAAGTCTATATCTCTCTCCTCCACACGCATCAAGACTTTCCAAAAGGAAATCGAAAAGCGTACGGTAAAACGGAGGGACATTACTCTAAGGAATGCCGTGAATGCAGTCAATAAATATCTCTACAAAGGTTTTGGCGGTTTCTCCTGGGCTACGCAGGTTCTTCCCATCGTCAACGTAAAAGAGGACGTAAATACTTTGAATTCTTTTGTCATGGACTGCCTTCGTGCAGTGCAGACTAAGAAACGCAAGATTGGCGGTCTCGGCTTCGTGAAGACGCAGTCCATAGGATGTGTTTCCCGTGGAAAAGGAAGAAATGTTTCTGCCAACAGAGAGAAGACGCAAAAGGAGATTGCAGGATACATGACAATGACGTGCATGCAAAACGCCATAAAAACAAGGCGTGGTGCTTATGACGCTCTTGTCATGACGCTGTAGTCTTCGGCATAGTGCAATGCGGGATGGCAAGGATGGCAATTTTTAATTCAACGAGCCCTCAATCTGCGCTCCCGGATTATTCGGACTCTCTCATAAGTGAGTCTCTCTAATCCGGGACCACCGTCCAGACTGTACGACGTGTCGAGTCGCGTTGTGTGCCTCAGATACGTCGACGGTCTGGACTTCGATGAGTGCCATTGAATATCATCACTTTCTAGTTATGCACCCACGCCATGAGCCTCCCAGGTTTATCGCAAGCCTCAACGGTGCGCAAGGATTCCTTATTCAAATCTACCTGCAAGGACTTCGCGGGTCCCAGCTCGAAATAGACGGGACCACGCGAGAGACTTGAAGGCATATTATCGCTCACATATAGTTATGCGACAAGGAGTCAGAGCGCGCCACTTAAACCAAAACTTTAAGAATATGACTTTATACGAACAAATCGTTGAACATGTCAACAACGGAGCACGCTTCACCATTAACTTGGAAAAACGCACCGTCAGAATCAACGGAAGGACATTCTTCACCGGACAGGACTATAAGAGTGGCTATCTGCTTAATCCGCTCTACACGCAGGAAATGGCAGAACAGAAACTGGAGGAACTATATGTTCGATATTATCGGTCTGTGCCTTCGCATCGTTCTGCTTACCACCGCAGTTATTTCAAGGCTCTGCCAGAAAAAAAACTCACCAATGAGGATATGCTCTATGGCAAACCGAGGGAGGTGGCGCAGTGTGAGCTCGAACTGTTTCTCTTGTTCTGCATCGTCGACCATCGCTTCTCTTGGCAACCCGATTGGGGCACATGGTTCTGGCAGTCCTCTAAATATCCGTCTTTCGTCATTCTCCGTTCTTGGGTAGAGCCGAGGAAATAGCCTAAAGGGAGCGCAAGGAACTCCCACTATTATTAACCATCAAAATTAAAGAATCATGAAAAGAAATGTAGTAATCTCAGGCGACTTCACTATCACAGAGTTGGGTAACGGCAATGGCATCCAGAAACCGCAAAAACCTCGCAAGGCACAAGAACGCATCGATGCTCTCCGTGCTCACGGCATCAGTGTTGACAACTTCTTCGCTATGGGCGACGAAATGATTATCAAGGTCGTGGACGGCATCCCTTCTGTCGTTACTGACGAAGACCCTATCTTCGCACAGATTGACAAGGACGGCTATGTCTGCCACTACAAACTGTTCCGCCGGTGGGTCATGGCGCAGATGTTCCGTATGCTTCGCCAGATGGAAATCACAGGCAAAAACATGACTAAGCTCATTCAGAAGCATGGCTACGAATATCAGTGGCGCATGGTAGAGAAGGAACTCCTCGACCAGTACAAGATGCATCTGCATGGTGACACGGAATGCTTCAATGAGCGTAACTTGTTCTTCCATCGGGAAAACGTCTTCGCCATGGCTACCGACTATTGTGTCGCTCTCCGAAAGTACGTGGAGTCTGTTCCTTCGCACCTTTGCAAGAGAAGACCTTACAAGAAGGTCGGAAAGGTCAAGGTATACGAGAAAGACTTTGATGAAAAGGTCTTCAAACCTGTTGACGAGATTGTTATCCGCATCAAGGAAACCAAGAATCCGAGGGAACTCTATGATTCCGTTCATGAGTTCAACCGCATCCGCACAAAACTTCCCGATAATACAGAAATGTCAAAATCTTTCATCAATGCCTACAAGGGTGCTGGCGGTTATTTCACATCCAAGAACCTCATCTTGTTCCATAACTGCTTTGTCATGGGATTGGACAAGCGTGACGGCATCTTCTGGTTTGGTCGCGATGACTCCGCCAAACAAATCCTTCTTGATGCTCAAGACTATATGAAGGCAGACGAGGGATGGCGCATGATTGGCGTGATGAAGAAACTCATCTCTGACAACGGCATCTCTATCGAGGGAAAGATTGCAGAGTGGAAGTAATTGTCTAATCATTAGTCAGTGGTTCGGATCATTCAAATGTTCAGGTAAATATACACGTGGCTGTTCCACTGTCTATGACAGTGTACCGGCCAGGTAAGTTACCTGACCAACTATCAAGAACCTATAGCAAGACACCCGTCCGAAAGCTGACTAAGCCTATTGCCATGAGGACATAACAATCCCCATGGCTCCCATTATTAACCATTAAAATTAGAATTATGAAAACAAATCAAATCAGTGAGGATGCATTCAGCAACCGTATCGCAAGAATGAAAGACTATCTCAAGTCTGCTCTTGAGAATGTTGACAATCTCCATGTGTTCATCTCTGGCGGCAACAGGAAGACTGGTATTATACCGTCTGTCTCGCTCCTGCCGGTCATCGACTGTGGGAACTGCAAGATTTGCTCGCACTCCTGTTACGACCTGCGCCATGACATGATATACAAAGAGGGCATCAATACACGTGCCACAAACTCTGCCATATTCCGCAAAGACCCTGACAGGTATTTCCGAGAGATAGAGGCGTGGCTCACTCTCAACAATCCGCATGCCTTCCGTTGGCATATCGGTGGAGACATCAAAAATGCGACCTATTTCCGGGGCATGATAAAGGTGGCGAAGAACTTCCCTGACATCAGATTTCTCGCCTTCACAAAGATGTTCAATCTCGTGAACGCAGAGCTCACCGAGGGGAATTATCTTCCCGGAAACCTCCAAATCCTCTTTAGCGGATGGCCAGGACAAAGAATGATTAATGTATACGGACTCCCTTCTTCACACCCTCTCTATCCCGACGGCACTACGTCTGCTCACGAAGGAGCGAAGCTCTGCACGGGCAACTGCACGGAGTGTCTCGCAGAAAAAAGACTCTGCTGGTATCTCAAAACAAACGAAGAGGTTGTGTTTCCTCTTCACTAAGCCTAATGCGCGGACGGCACAATATCTGTCCGCACAACAAAAAAATATCGAACAAGTGTTCATTAACTCAGATTCTTTTCCTACCTTTGCGTAGGAAAACAACATCTGGCATCACTAACTTTAAAACAGAATTATGGCAACAAAAATCATCAACGCAAGCAAAATTCTTGAAAAGAAGGGCATTGCCGTGAAGCAGTTCGACACTGCCACATTCAGTGCGGTGGTGGAGGATTTCTTCATGACGCATGATGTGTCGGCAACTATTCTCCTGCACCCCAAGAGATTCGTAGAGATGCAGAACCCGCCAGAAGGCGACTTTATCAGTTTTCTCGACGAGGCTATCTGGCAGAAGAAACTGGATGACAAAAAAGACAAGTTCGACTGTTGCGAGTTCCTTCGCATGAGGGACAAAGACCTCCTGCGCCCATTCCTCCTCGTCAACGAACCGTTCATCGGCAATGCAGCTGCCTATCTCCGCGACTTCTGCGGTTTCACCGTGAAGTCAAGAATGAAGCAGAGACGGAAACAGTACATTGTCTCCCTTCCCGTGTAGCCTAATGCGACAGTTCTGCCTGTCGCAACCAATGTCAAACCTAAAAACAAAAAGTAATATGAAAACTTACAACAGCATCCCTGCCAAGTATTCTGACATCGAACCACAATCCGTCAAGGTTATCGGTGGATACGCCTATATGGTCTGGCGTGCCGGCTACTCCGGTCAACGCGACTATGTCTATCGCATTACCGTCGAGAGGTACAACGAACTGCGCCAAGAGGCTCTATGTTGGGATATCTACAAGTGCGACCCTACAGAAGAGAACCTGCAGCGTCAGATATGGAGCTATGTCACTGGCATCTCCGAGATGGAACCTTATCTCCAGACAACGGTGTATTTCTAACAGTCGAAGCCTCAACGGCATGGAGACCTCAACCGTCTCCGTGCCACTAACTTTAACCACTAAAAAAGTACAACTATGAAAGAAAGCGAAATTAACGTGTGCTTCCACATCGGAGGTGTGCAAGGCAACCAAAAGTGTTTCGTTCCTGGCATCAATACACGACAGGAATGCTTCGGTGATGCAATCATCATGAACATAGACGAGGACGGCAATCTCCTGCCTGATGACGAGTGGCAACTCATCGACAAGGGAGGAAACGTGATTCTGCAAGGGCGTGAGAACATCGAATCTCCTACAGGCATAATTTCTTGGGACGGCATCTACAACACTGACATCGTGAAGAAACTCACCGACTGCTCGGTGGAAGAATATAAGCTGATTATCAAGGCTTATAATGAAGGCGAATGCGTAGACGAAGATGTCATCGCTCATGCATGTACACAGCTTGGTTACTATGTGGCTCTGAGCATGGATGCCGACAGCACGGCCATCAACATTCATTCCAACTACTCTGATGTGCTTATACAGCGTGAACGTGAAGACGGTGACGACTGGTGCGAGGAATATGTGCGCCAAGAACTTGAGCCGTTCGATTTCTTAGAGCGCTCGGTTGCGGACGTAATTGACGAGATGTATAACAGCGGCTGGATGGGATAACGACCGCAATAACAAACGACTATTTATTCATATTTTATTCATTAACCCTTAAAAACTTTAAATTATGGATTCTATCAATTTGTTCAATGTTCAAGAGCGTGTGGAAAATGTTCTCAATGACAACTTCTTCTCTCCAAAGACTGCTGAGAAGGTGGCAGAAGCGGTGAGCGGAGATGTCCTCAACGAACTCGGTGAGTATGACTGCGAAAACACTGCCCTCGACGAAATCGACGACAGCCAGTTCCGTGATGCTATGCTCATGCCTGTGCAACACTACCTCGACGAGCATCTCGCCTAAGCCTCAAAGTCCGGCAGGGTTTATCCCCTGCCGTTCTGCGCAAACCAAACCAAAAGAGATATGATAAAAAAACACTCACAACTCACGGAGGAGCAGAAGGAGAAATACCGCACCGTCATCGCAAAAGGCTATTTCTCTAATTACTCTCTCGCATGGAGAACGTCCACCTTTGCTGGTGTCTGGCTGTGGAAACACCCCAACCGCCTCGCTCAGTATGAACTCTTCATGTCCATTGTTGGCGACACTCCCAAGTGGAGCGACATCACCGACCGCAACCTCCGACTGTTCGTTGAGATGCTTGCCGACTCTCTCTGCACCAATTCCATGAAGACGGTGTGCGCAGAACTGAAAGCTATCATCAACGAATACGCCACCGAGGAGGATATTCCCTCCCGGCAATACGCAAAAATCCTCACCATAGCAAGAGATGCTTCCGAAGCTGTCTATCTCTCCATCAAGGAGCTGACCCTTATTAGGAACTACACACCGAAGACAACTACAGAGCGGGTCTCACGTGACATCTTTATGATAGAAGCACTCACTGGTGCCAGGCACTGTGACTCCGAACGACTGACAATGAACAATGTCAACACGGAGACGCAGACCATACACTACACCGCCAAAAAGACACGTCAGTCGGTAGATGAACCATTCCATAAATGGCTCATTGACTATCTGCCAAAGTCCATAGAGGAACTGAATGCCCGCCCGAAGGTGTCGCAGTTCCCGTTCAATAGGGCAATACGCCGTATCTGTAAGAATGTGGGCATCACCGTCCAGACCACCATCTACCGCCACGGACGTGAGCAGACGGCTCCTAAATGGCAGTTTGTGGCTTCTCACACCGCCCGACGTTCCTACGCCACCAACCTCATGCTCTGGGGAGCGGAAGTCGGTCTCATCTCACGCTTTATGGGACACACCAACACAGAGATGACGCTCCACTATATCAAAGACACACCGAACATACCTCAAAAGGTACTTTCTTTTTTTAATGGTTAATAGCGAGGGGATGCTTTTTCCGGCATCCCCTTTTTTATTTCCCCATCACGTAATCTATCACCTTCCTGTTAGCCTCATCCACCTTCCTCTGCTGGTAGTTGATGTATATCTCCGTTGTCGCATTGCCGAAGGAATGCCCCAGAGCAGCGGAAATGGTCTCCATAGGTATATCAAGCTCCGAGGCTATGGAAGCCCAAGAGTGACGTGCATAGTACAGAGTAATGTCCGGTCTTATTGTGTGCAGAAATATGTTGGTCTTGTTCATTATCACCTTGTAGTCTGCCTTGTCGGCATAGTTGAGCAGATGCTCCTCGCCTTTGTACCTGTCTATCAGCGCCTGTGCCTCCGGCTCTACCTTTATACTGTATAGCTTGTGTGTCTTCGCTCTTACATATTCAAATCTGCCGTCACTCAACTGGTGCGGTTCTGCATTGAGCAAGTCCACAGGGTTCACGCCGATAAGGAAGAACGACAGCGCAAAGAAGTCGCGGTATCTCTCTTGGTATGGCTCCACGCTCATCTCCATTATCTCCCTTATGAATTGAGCCGACAGGTTGCGCTTGCGTGTTGCCTCATGCTTAATCTTGAAGCGTCTGAATGGATAGTTGTCCGTCCAATCATTGTCTATCGCCCAGTTCATCACCGTGCGTATGTTGCGCAGATGTATGGCATAGGCGTTCACCTTGTTGTTCTGTGCCATCCACGCCTCGAACCTCGACAACCATTGGGCATCAATCAAGAGTGTTGCACGCTGGTCGAATTTCTCTACCTTCCGTGCCGTCATCTCATACAGCTCCTTCGTTCTCTCGGTCTTGCACTTCGCCATGTAGCCACGCAGATACTCCGCCAGCGTCTTGTCATTCGCCTTCTTCTTACCGAGCACTTCCGACATGATGATGCCCTTGAGTACGTCCTTCGGCTTGCCGGTGTTCTCCAGACACACCCTCTCCACCTCTTGCAGTATGGTGTTGAGCCTTGCCGTCTTCACCTTGCCGTTCGGCTCCTTCTGCGGAAACGCATTCCCCTTGAACAGGATGGACGTTCTTAACCCTGAGTCAACCGTCAGCCGACCCACTGTCACATTAATCACTACGTACACTGTGTACTGACCATGGGAGTTCTTCTCCCCTCTCACATGAGGATAAACTTTCATACGCCTTAAATTTCACTCGCATTTTACTCGCAAAAAGCACCTATAAACTACCCTCAAATGCCCCTAACTTGAGCATTTTCACCTCTAAAGTCCCGCTTATCAATGGTTAGTAACGTTTTGTAATCCTTTGATTTTCAAGCGGAAAGAGGGGGATTCGAACCCCCGAAACGCTTTAGACGTTTACACGTTTTCCAGGGATTCTAAGGTTCTTCGCAAGTGCTTGTTTCTGAGTTTGTTATATCACTTTTTAATTTTCCTTCCTCGCACATTACTCGCAGTTTCGCCAGTTCTCGCTCCAACTGGTCTATGCGTTCGTTCTTCACTTTGATGATTTGCTCGTAGTACTTTTCTACGTTCGGGTCAGCTTCCTCGCCCTGCTTCACCACCATGTCGCCCTTGCCACGGAACACGTACTCCGCGGACAGCTCCGGGAAGGTTGCGAAGACCGACACCAAGGTGTCAGCCGTAGGGTTGGCAGTGCTATGCCAATACCCTCGTTTCTTCCCGATTGCCCTCTCAAAAGCCGACATCGAGTAACCTATACCTCCAAAATACTTTGAAATGCGCTCTTTAACGGTCATATTACGCCCCATTTGGTTAAACAATGTTAAGGGTGCTATATTTATCTCGCATTTATTTGGAAATACGTGATATATATAGTACCTTTGCTCTCGCTTTTGGAGAAGAGCAGAAAGGAAAGAGATGATTCATAGGTCGCCAAACTTTTGAACAACATCTCAATCCTTTAACGATAAAATCGCAGGTGCAAAGTTATGTGTTTTTCAGCGTAATTGAGCGTATTCCTAAGTTAAACTTGGTTAAGTCCTGCGACATTGACCTACTGGCACACCCGGAAAGGGAAAGACAGACCGGGTGATGAGTGTAAGCTCTCACCGGGGCAAGCCGCTGTCGAGGCCCAAGTACGAAGATATTGATAACACACGAAGATACCATCTTCATATTATTAATATAGCCTCTGGGACTTTCAGTTCAGTAAGTGCAACCATCGGAACCACCAGAGGCACTCACCATAATGAAAATAATGATTTGAGATTCAATTTTCTTCAAGATGCATTTTTACTTGTGTTAGTTTATAAGTTAATAATGTAATGTTGTTTTCAGGTTCGGTTGTGTCGCGAGACACATTGCAATCTATCATAAACAAAGTTGAAAAGTTAAACATGCCAGAGAGTTTGTTGCGAAACACGCTCTCTTTTCTTCGGACAAATCAAAACCCAATATAATATGAAGACTTTAGACATCATGCAGAAGGTTTGTTTCTACGTCATCGTAGCTTCCTTCGGCTTTTCCTATGTAGCACATTTCGCAATGGCGCTCGGTTCCCACCGCTGGGGACTGGCTCTCGCTCTCGCTTTTGTGGCTCTGTTCAGCTACGCTGTCGCAAGGGAGGCATGGCAGGAAATGAAGAACGACTGATATTCGCATTCGCATTCGAGTTATTCGCAATACCAATGACGCTTTTAGGTTATTAAATTCGTTCGGCTCTGCCATCCGCGAGGACAGCAGAGCTTTTCTTATGAAACCACTAAACAATTAACTATATGGAAAACAAGAACTATTTCATGCAGTTGAACGACATCAACGTCAACGGCAAGACTGAGAAGAAGAACGGTCTCACTTATCTCTCTTGGGCATGGGCATGGGCAGAGGTGAAGAAATGCTTCCCTACTGCAACCTACACCATCTACGAAAACAAGGACGGACTCTTCTACCACACTGACGGAAACACCTGTTGGGTTAAGACAGGCGTAACGATTGACGGCATCGAGCACATCGAATACCTGCCGGTCATGGACTACCGCAACAACTCCATTCCTCTGGCAAAGGTGACATCCTTTGACGTGAACAAGGCCATTCAGCGCAGTCTGACCAAGGCTTGTGCCCGTCACGGTCTCGGTCTCTACATCTACGCAGGTGAAGACCTTCCTGAGTCTGAGGACGAAGCGAAAGCTAAAGCCAAGACAGCTCCTGCTCCCCAGAAGCCGGGCGCACGCTTGGACGAGATTATCAACGAGATATACCACTGCAACACCAAGACGGAAATCATCAAGGTGTACAAGGCATATCCCTATTACAAGGACAATGAAGACCTTCTGAAAGCATGCAAAGAACAGACTGCGAAAGTGTCCGCAACAGCCTGACACGTACCAACATCGTATTCAACGAACTGGAGCACACCTACAAGGCCGGCAGCATTGAATACAAGGGTATCACTTCCACGCTGATACCGTTCGCCTATCCCGACACTTATTGCAAGCCTACCGACATAAGCGAAGAACAATGGTCGCAGATACTCAAACGTGCAGCCGCCAAAGGCACTGCCGTTCACGAGAGCATTCAGAACTACTGCGCTTACGGTGGCTTCCCCACTACTCCCGAGGCTCAGTCTTGGATGAAGGCAGAGGAGGAATACAACATCGCATGGATAGAGAACGAATACTTGGTGACAAGTGGAGAGTTCGCTTCCAAGATTGACATCCTCGCCTTCGTCAATGGTGAACTTTCAATTATCGACATCAAGCGCACATCGCAGATTCACTACGACACCACCGCCCTGCAGACATCTCTCTATAAGCTGTGGTTCGAGAAGATGAACAACGGTTTGCAGGTCAAGCACCTCTACATCTTCTGGTGCCGTGATGAGGACTGGAAGCTCGTTGAACTGCCTCCTGTCGCACACAGAGACCTCAACCAACTGCTCAGAGCCTATCGCAGGAATGACAAGACCTTCGTCTTCCGTCCGCAACTGACATGGTTAAGCCGGGTGGCTGACAAACGTCTGGCTCACCTGCTCAAGGCGAAGAAGAAGATTGATGACGAGGTCGCAGTACTACAGAAGGAAATCGAGGAGAACATGTCCCGCTATGAAGTTCCTACGGTAGATACCCCCTACGGACTGCACATCACCTACGTGCAACCTTCATCAACCAAGACCTTTGACAAGGCTCGTTTTGAGCAAGATAACCCCGGAGTGTTGGAGTGTTACATGAAGGAATCGAAACGCAAAGGATTTATTAAAATTTCAACGAACAAAAAATGAACAAAGTATTCTTAATCGGACACGTAGGGCAAGACCCTGAAGTCCACACATTTGAAGACGGTGGAACAATAGCCAACTTCTCCCTTGCAACCAAGGAACATGGCTACAAGCTACAGAACGGCACGGAGGTTCCTGAACGCACCGACTGGCATCGCATAGTGATGAAAGGTTCCACAGCAAAAGCGGTGGAAAAATACGTACACAAAGGTGACCGCCTCGCTATCACAGGCAAGGTCTACTATCGTGACTATGACGACCGCAACGGCAACAAGGTACACATCACGGAGATTATCGCCCACGAGATGGAGATGCTCTCCCCGAGGAACGACAAAGCTTCGCAGGGCAACCAGAGCAACGCTCCACGACAGGAGGCTGAACCTTTCCCGCCTACGGGAGAATCGGAACTTCCGTTTTGAATCAACCAAAGCATACAAACTTCTTAGCTTATATGGACTTATATGAGGGTGCTTCTCGTAAAAGACAACCACTCACTTAAAGCCGCTACCGAAGACGACCTTTCTCTTCTTGACAGTCTTATAGAGGGACGGACTTACAGGGCGGACATCAAGTCTGCCCGTAATGTCCGTTTTCACTGCAAGTACATGAAGCTGATGCGGACTGCATGGGAATACCTGAGAGAAAACCAACAGGAGTTCTTTCGGAATAACTTTGACACATTCCGCAAGACGATAGAGGTAGCCGCAGGATGTAGCGAGCGAGTCTACAGCCTATCCCGCAGAGAATGGCTGGAAGTGCCACGGAGCATCGCCTTCGACAAGATGGAAGAGACGGAGTTCCGCACACTGTATGAGAGAGTTAAGGATGTTCTGTTCAACACTGCCTTGAAGGGCATCAATGAACAGGAGTTTATGAACACATTAATAGATTTTTAGAGCAATGAGAAAGACCACACCAAGACCGAGCCTTCCGGAACAGCGTAACTTCGTCACCGCTGACTATGTCATCGAACACTGGGGAGTTACCAAGGAATGGCTCAAGAATGCGAGAGAACGTGCAGCCTTCCCCTTCTATCGTCCCACCGGCACTAACGTAGTCTTCTACCGACCGCAGGACATTGACGCGTACATCGCAGAAGGGAGGGTGATATGACACTCTCTGACGGAGCCGAGCAGTTCGCACAGGACTACGGCATTGACGACCTCGACCGCCAACGATTGCGCAACGCATACCGGGCTGGCTACCTGCAAGCTATCACCAACTGGATGAACAAAGCAAGGGACTGAAGCTATGAAGGTGAATATAGAACTTGACATACCGCTCCAAGAGATTGCAAACCTCATCGGAGTGAAGAGTAAAAGCTACGTTCACAAGATGCTCAAAAATGGCAAAAGTGAACAAGTTGGTGAACTTTTGGTGAACGCTTGGAGAACGCAAGGTGAACAACATCAAAATGTAAGGGTTGTGAAAATCAGCATTTTAGACCCTAAAAAGGTGAACGCTTGGAGAACGCAAGGTGAACAGAGAGGTGAACTTTTGGTGAACGCCAAAGAACAAGAAACCAAAGAAAAGCTTCCCCCCAAACCCCCTATAAAAGAAAATAAAGAAAAAGAAAAGACCCCCTTTGTGAAATATATTGATGAATCAAATATTTCACATCTCCCCGAGGGGAGCGTGAAACAACAAAACGAAGGTCAACGTTTCACAGAACAAAAGGAGGAGAAAAAGAAAAGCTCAACCACCTTCTACCCTCCCACTATTGCGGAGGTGCAGGACTACATCGACAACAAAGGCTACCACGTGGATGCGGAACACTTCTGCGCTTACTACGAGTCCAACGGTTGGCGAGTGGGAAAGAATCACATGAAGAACTGGCGCATGGCAGTGGTAACTTGGGAAAAATTAGACAAGAACAAACAACAAAACAAATATCACAACTATGGCACAGGCAACAATCCAACAAATTCTTGGGGCCTCAGAAGAGCAGCTCCAGTCATTGCTACTTCGGCGAAGGACTACGAAGGACGCTTTTAGAATACCCGGCTCTGTCGAAGACGTTACCAAGCTACTGACCGCTTCTTTCAAGGCAGAAGTGATGTTCCGCCATGGATGTTACAAAGAATCTGCCGAACAGATTTCCTACATCCGACAGGTAGCGGAATGGCTAACATCGCAAGACCGCCAGTTCGGTCTCCTCATCTGCGGACGCTGTGGCAACGGGAAAACCACTCTCGTCCATGCAATATGCAGAGCAATAAACCTACTCAACCTAAAAGACAACTACGGAGAAGACTGGAACATACAGTCTGTCTCGGCAAAGCAGTTCGCACGCATGGGCAAGCAACGTGACCTTCACGAAAGATACAACGCAATATTCAAATCGAAGATGGTTGCGGTTGATGACGTAGGCTTCGAGCCATGCGAGGTTCTGGACTTCGGCAACGTGGTCAACCCGGTCATCGACCTCATGGAACAACGCTATGACGAACAACTCTTCACGATACTTGCGACAAATCTCACTCCCGACCAAATCAAGGAACGCTACGGAGAACGCATCTCCGACCGCTTCAACGAGATGATGAAGAAGATTGTCTTCACCAACTCTTCATTCAGATAATACCAAACCCCAAAGATATGAAAAAGATTACCGACTGGTTCCGCTCATGGAACGACAAGAACAAGCAGGACTACAACGCCCGCATGCTACGGCAGGTGGAGCATGAAGCCAAGCGCGACATCCAGCCTCTGGTGTGGAACGGCAATGTCTACCTCGCCTACTGTGGCACGCCCATCATCCTTGCCGACCGCCTCAAGACCGACCTTCTGGAGAGCATCCAGCAGTCGCAGGAAGTATTAATCAACTACAGAACGGAAAATCACTGATATGGAAAGACAAGCTACAATCCCGGAGTTCCGCGACAACGGACACGGAGTAAGAATCAAACTTTGTTGCGCCTCCTGTTCTTTCGAGGCTATCGACGACCGCTTCATCCGTAAGGGTGACGAAAAACTGGCTTCGCTCCGCTTCTGCACCAAGAAGGGTGAGATAAGGCAAAACTATGACGGCTGTCCCGAATGGGAGATGAAGAAATCTCGCGTCTTCCTGCCCAAGGGTGACGGCATGGTGAAATCAAAGGAATACCTCCAGTCTTGGCTGAAGGCTACGGTTACTTACCGCAATCGCATGGACAAGGCTCACGAGGCTGGCGACTATCTGGCAGAAGCTCGACTGCGTGACGAATACGAGGAGTACAAGAAGGAACTGAGAAAAATTCACAATGGCCTATGAGAAGACTGATTATCGGCATCGACCCCGGCAAAAACGGAGGCATCGCCCTCATGAACGAGGCTTTTGTCGTACTGGAGGCACGCAAGATGCCAGAGACATGTGTCGACCTTCGCGACACCATCGAGGGCTACAAACAGCAAGGCGCTGACGTGGCGTATCTCGAACAGGTTCACGCCATGCCTTCTGACGGCAAGGTGGGTCTCTTCTCTTTCGGGCAGGGATTCGGTCGCCTACAGCAGGTGCTCGCCGACTGCCGTCTGCGCACAGTGGAGGTCTCGCCTGGCACATGGCAGAAGACACTCGGCCTCACCAAGAAGAAGGGCGACACCTCCGACCATAAGAAAAATCTCAAGGCACGGGCACAGCAACTCTTTCCTGACGTGAAGGTAACAAACTACAATCAGGACGCTCTGCTCATCGCTTATTACGGACTAATCAAAGAGAATGGAAAATGAAAACAAAAGAACTGGTTTACAAATCAAAGAAGACTGGTCAGTGGGTAACTGACACAAAAATCCTTGCAGAACATCTGTGCATGACTCACACCGAGGTGCTCGGTGTTCTCAATGAGATTCTGAAAGAATCGGGCAAGGAGTCTATCCTCAACAGCCTCCCTATGGGCAGACAACTCACATGGGAACAGTACAAGGCTTGGCTCAAGTGGATGACGGAGCACACCTCGCTCAATGATGAATCTCCCAATGTGCAGGAGATAAAATGGCAATTCTGGGAGAAGGAACATCAGGACGAAGCGAAAATCGCAGGTGTGGCAAGGGTGATAAAGCCTGACGAGGTCGGGGGCTCTCACTACAATATGACTATCCCACCCATCGACTTCATCAACGCCAATAAACTCTCCTTCTGCGAGGGCAACGTGGTGAAGTACATCTCTCGCTACAAACGGAAAAATGGTCTCGAAGACCTTCGCAAGTGCCTCCACTATGTCCTTCTTACCATGTTCCGGGAATACAACTTCCCGAAGGAGAAAATCACCAAAATTATGGAGGAAGTGAGATGCTGAGGATAACCAACGTACAAACTTATGATGTAGAAGCCTCCTTGATTGCGTCAGGAAACGCTTACAGAGTTGTTCCTTGCAACTATACCACCGAGGAACTTTTAGCCGCTCAGAAGCGATGTGAGAGGCTCGTACTGGCATCAATGTCGGGACAGGTCAAGAGCCACGACAATTTTCTCACCGGCTGCCTGGTCTCCTTCGACCTCGTCTACCCACAGTACTTCTCTATGGAACTGCAACGCTACCACTTCCTGCAGATAGTCTCTTCCTCAAGCAAGATGCACACTATCCTCAAAATGGATTTCAACAAGTGTTGCAACGAATATGTCTCCAATGAGACAAAGAGGCAAATGGAGACACTTGTGGCACAGTACAATGCTATAGTCGAGGCAAAGGACACTTACTCCACACGCGAGGAATATGAGATGAACCGCTATGATGCTTGGATGCGCATTGTCTCCAACTGCCCTATGGGACTGGAACTCTTCATGCGAGTGACAACCAACTACAAGCAGTTGCAGACCATCTACTTCCAGCGCAGACATCACAAGCTCAAGGAGTGGCGCATGTTCTGCGAGTGGATAGAGACCCTACCCTACTCTGATTTTATAACAGGTAAAAATATTTGCAACGATGACGAAGGTTAATGGCAGGGCGGTGGCTATCTCTATGGAGCTGACCGCCATCAACGGAATACTCTTCAGCACCTGCACAGCTGACATGCCCCAGACTTCTGTCGACTACCTCGCCGGCAGACATCTCACGGCAGAACTGGAGGCGCAACTGGAACAGCGTAAGAAGGTCCTCTACTCAGAACTGGAGAGCCTAAATGAAATACATAGCACGTGAGTGCGGTTTTGTGCATTTATATTTTATGATTTTTGTTTTAATTTCGTGAGGCGGTACGTGACGTATAGCCTCACTTCTAACCTCTAAAAATTTTTACAACGGCATGAACGAAAACAAATATAAAGTAGACCTCCGCCTCGTGTGGCACGGTGCTGACGAAACGCCTGCTCCTCAAAGGGAAATACTTGTTGAGACCTACTACTGCACTCGCATAGATGACGAAAAGACGGTTGTCTTCGAGTCTCTCTACACTCCCGATCAAAAGGAGATGGATGCTACCCGTGACTTCTGCAAACTCTACCGCATCATTCAGTGGTGCTATCTCGACGACATCTACTACCGCATAGAGCCATGAACACCACCTGCTCCAAATGCCCTCTCGCCCTCAACTGCATCAACGGACGCTACTGCACCCGTCTGCACGCTTATGTTCAATACGACAACAAACCCAAATGCAAACAATATGACAACTGTTGACACTATCCTGCACCGTATAGGCAGGGCACTCACTGACGAGTGCAACAACCAAGACCGCATGGTTGACGAGTTCAACTACGCCTACGATGGCTGGAACAACTACCTCGAAGCTCACATCTCCTCTTCTGGCGACAACATCTACACCGTTGACGAGGTATTCATCCACAATGACAACGAACGCTCACGCAACAATCTCGTTGACGCTCTCACCGGCACAGTGTTCGACCTCTCTGACACTGCCTACGACATCGAAGAACGCCTCAAGGAGCGTGAAGCTTACGAACATGACCCCTACTCTTTCTATGGAGTGAGCAGAGAAATGTTTGTCTAACGCTAAAACCTAAGATATGAAACCTATTGAATTTTTAAAGAACAAGCCTAAGGGCATAGGTATGTATTCTCCCATCTATGGGCATGTGATGTTCTCCGAAATCAAGGATGACATGATTTATGTTGAGTTAGAAAGTGGTCTCACAGTAGCGTTTGATGCTGAGGGACGGTACGATGACCACGGAGAGTGTCTCTTGTTCCCCTCTGCCACTGACAGGACATGGAGTGACACAACGATATGCAAGGCGTACGACTTCTACCCTGCCGACAATGGCTCTATCATTCACACACTATCTAATGACGGTCTGACTGTATTACAAGAAAAGCAGAGCAACAGACCTGTGAAGTTTGTTGGCAAGAGTTTCTTCGGCATGCAGGTGCTGGACAGTATAGAGTGGACGTATGACCGCACTCGTTCCCAAGAAGGAGTTGTCCCTGCAGGAGTGAAAGTGTCTATTGTATGTGAACCTTTATTCAAAGACTGATATGTTTGAAAGCGATTGCACTGAAGCCGAGGCTCTAGAAGAGCAGGGTGGCTTTGGATATTTTCCCGGAGAAGATTACAGATATGATGAATATGACAGAGCAGAATATGTGGACAAGAAATTCCACGCTTTCAGCCCCAAGAGCATTGGTAAGTGGTGCGTGGTTCAGAAACCCAGGAGAAAGAGAAACACCATCTCAAGACTGTTCTTGGTTGACAGGAATCGCACCAAGAGATGGTGGTGGAGTCCAGACGCTTTCTATGCGATGGTCTTCGATAATGAGTCTGCGGCAAGGTTTCAGATTAGGAGGTACAAGTACAATAAGCCTAAAATCATGCAAATAACACCTGCCATGACGGAGTATTATGAATGGAATATGGAACAATAACAAAGAACTATGAAAGGAAAAGACTTAATGATAGGCGACTGGCTCTGGAGTGACATGCTGAATAAGACCGTGGAAGTGCGTAGCATCCTTGCTTCTGACAACGGAGTTGACCTCATCTACATCAAACCGATTGGCGAACCCGCTGCTGAAGAAACGATAGACTACCTTCACACTGACCCTACATGGGATAAACTGCACGGCATACCGTTAACGGCAGAATGGCTCAAAGACAACGGGTGGGAGGTTTATTGTAAATATGCCAGCTACCACCACGTCCATATCAAAATGGAAGGCAACGGCTGGAGGCTTACCTTCGACATCGGTATCCACTTCAACTACGTGCATGAACTGCAACACTTCATGCGATTGTTCAAGAACCCAAGCGAGGAGGACTAAGCATGGAGAAGAAACAAATCTACTGGCTCGACTGCCAGACAACTAAACTTTATTTTATGGTGTCGGAAGACGGCACTATAAGAGGACTGCAAGGCGATGTCCGCATACCGGCGGACAAGTTCCACGACTTCCTCGCTACAGCACAACTATTAGGAATCAAAACAGGGAAACTATGAAAGACGTAGAACTATTCAACGACTCCTTCCAGAACTTCTCGTCCTACCAGATACCGAAGGCACAACTGATAATCGCTGACGTGCCTTATCAAATAGGGCAAAACGCTTTCGCCTCGTCTCCCTCTTGGTATATTGACGGCGACAACAAGAACGGTGAGAGCGACAAGGCAAAGAGCCAGTTCTTCTACAATGACAACGAGTTCCGCCCGGCAGAGTTCATGCACTTCTGCTCCAAGATGCTCAGGAAAGAACCGAAAGGCAGTGGGGGCAAACAGAGTGCTCCTTGCATGGTGCTCTTCTGCGAATACGAACAGCAGTTTAAGTTCATCGAACTGGGACGCAAGTACGGACTGATGCACTATATTCCGCTCGTCTTCCGCAAGAACTTCTCGGCACAGGTGCTCAAAGCGAACATGAAGATTGTAGGCAACTGCGAATATGGACTGGTACTCTACCGTGACAAACTCCCGAAGTTCAACAACAATGGACAGATGATTTTCAACTGCTTCGACTGGACGCGCGAACTGGGAGCACCTAAGATACACAACTGCCAAAAGCCTATCCCACTCCTCGAACGCCTTATAGAGATATTCACCGACAAGGGAGATGTGGTCATCGACCCCTGTGCAGGAAGCGGAAGCACTCTCCGTGCGGCAATGAACCTCGGACGCAAGGCATACGGCTTTGAGGTAAACCGAGAGTTCTGCAAGGCGGCAAAAGAACAAATGTTATCAAGAATTGAACCAAGATTATTCTAACTACAAAACAGGTATATTATGAAAGCAAGCGAACTAATCAAACTTCTGGAAGACACCATCCGCTACAA
>CAVISR010000004.1:0-52034 GCA_963645405.1 Acutalibacteraceae bacterium | reverse complement strand
GGGCAACGCCCTGGGTAACAGATACGAACCCACATACCAGCGCTCTGTAAGAGCAGCTGTATAAAGCAATGAGTATGTAGCTACCCCTTGCAGGACGCACATGATACACTGGAAACATATACCCAGGGTGCCGTTCTTCCGCTATCGCTCCAGAACTCTGCCCTGGGCTGATTGTAGTTGCCTCTTTGAGGCGTGGCAATAGGAACTAGCTCTCTCCGAGAGCGTTAAAGCGAACGTGGGCTTGTGGGCTGTAAAACATTGCGAGCCAAGGCTCGAGTGTCAACGTCTACGCCGTCGGAGACGGCTGACTCCTATTCCAGCTCTCCATCCCTGCTCGCCCGTCCGGGTGGTAAGTCCTTCCCTTTAGGGGAGGATTTAGGGGAGGCTGTCAGTTTGTCCTCCCTGAATGTCGAGCAGTTGGGTGGTGATTTCCTCCTGGCGGAGTTTGTTGAACTCGAGGGTCAGTTCGTCCCCGCAGTTCGTTGCCCGTAGGCAATGATATGGGGTTGCCGGTGTTGAGGACTTCCATTCCGCGCTGGAGTCCGTCGGTGACGTCCATTGCAATGCAGCGTGCTGTGTGTTCACAGACTATTGCTTTTGTATGTGTGGTGCTATCATAATGTCGGCTTTCCCTTTGTTCGTATATACAGCAAGTGTTTCTTCTATTATGGTGCTTGTTTGCGTCTATACAACAGCGTGCGCTTGCGTCTAAACCTCAGAACTTCTTCGTGCGGAAGTGGCAGTAGGGCGAACCACCAGTGTTCTCGTAGTAGTCCTGGTGGTAGTTCTCGGCAATCCAGAAGTCTCTCACTGGCAGGACGAGCGTGTTGACTACATATGACTTGGTGCGGAGGATGTCGCTCAGGGTTTGGATGGTTTCGTATTCTTCCTTGTTGCTGTAGTAGGCTGCGCTGCGGTATTGCTGTCCCTTGTCGGGTCCTTGTCCGTCGGTTTGTTCGGGGTCGTGGATTTCGAAGAACAGTTTGCAAAGTGCGGCATAGCTCACGACTGACGGGTCGTATTCCACCAGCACTGCTTCCTTGTGTCCGGTGTGGTGTTGTCGGACTTCGTCGTATGTGGGGAATTCCTCTGTGCCTCCGGTGTAGCCCACGTAGCAGTTGATGACTCCGGGTGTTTGCTTGAAGTAGTGCTGTACTCCCCAGAAGCATCCGGCTGCGAAGATTGCCACCTTGTGGTTGGTGCCGGCAAGTGAACTGGAGTCGAACTTACGGACATTGTACATGTCCTTCAGCGCTTCCTTCACCATCTCGAGCGCCTTGGTGTGCATCTCGAGTTTCTCGGGATGTGCCTTGTCCTTGTCGAGATGATAGATGAGGTCGTTGTATCTCACCTTGAGCGCCACTGGATTGTGGGAATCGATGATGTTCTGTATGTAGTCGAGGTAGGGCACGTCGGGATTGTGTGTGAGCAGTTTGACTGCTTTGATTATTCCGTCGGGAATGCCTGCTGCCTTGAGGTCTTCGATGATGAAATTGGTGTTTTCAATCACGTCGTGCAGGAATCCGGTGCTGCGTTCCTCATCGGTGCTGCCCATGAGTCCCACTGCAAGCGGATGGAGGATGTATGCCTCACCGTCGATGTCTTTCTTTCCTCCGTGTGCCCTCATGGCTACACTGAGCGACAAATCAATTATTGACTTCATAATGTGCTGTTTGTGTGTGTTGCTGAATCTGTTTTGGTCTCTTTGTGCTCGACTTCTGTGCCTTTGTTCTTGTCATCCACTCCTTCGCATTTGGCTTCTGCGCTTTCGCTCTTGCCATCTGTTCCTTCGCACTCATCTCCCTCGCCTTCATACTCGTCGATGAACTGCTTGAGTGCCTTGTAGCGTGGCGAATTGATGGTGTATTTCACTGCTTCCGTAAAGTCGGACGTGCGCACAAGATAGATGTAGAGATGTTCGCGCCAGTTCTTGTCGGAGACATAGGTGAACTGTGGGTTTTTGCTCGGGCGCAGCGTATAGAGGTCGGCATTGAGTCGGGCTTGCGACACATTGTCGAACACAAACTGACGCGTGTGTTTCACGCTGTCCTTCACTTCACCGCCTTTGGCAATGGCACGGCTCCTGATGCATTTGCCAGTGCTGTCGGCAGTCCATGTGCGGAGGGTGACATCGTATTGGTTGCCTTCACCGGTCTGTGCCACTAGGCGGAGGTGTACCAGCAGGTGCTTGTCCTTCAGCAGCAGTCCTATCTCGCTGATTTCCTTCTCGGCACGTCCGAGGTGGGCATTGTCGGTGGAGATGACTGCGAAGGTCTCGGTGTCGGACTCCTCATCGGTCTCTACGGGTGCAGGTGCGTTGCCGCTGCACGACAGCAGGATAAGGATGGATGCCAGCCATGCGGAGGCAAGTGTGTATGTTCTCATTCTTCAGTTCAAGTTTGTCGTTATTACTCAAATTCAATTGAAATGCGACTGTTTCTTCAGCCGCCAGTTCGTTTACGGGCACAAATATAGTGATTTATTTCCAGTTAGTGGCTCTCAACTCACAATATTTTATTAACTTTGCAGCCGTTTTTCGATGTAGAATATTTAATCAGCAAATACAGATACAGCAATGATAACAGTTTCGAATCTATCAATACAGTTTGGAAAGAGAGTCCTCTACAAGGATGTCAACCTGAAGTTTACCAACGGAAACATCTACGGAGTGATTGGTGCCAACGGTGCGGGCAAGTCAACCCTGCTGAAAGCCATAACCGGAGAGCTGGAGGCTACCACCGGAACAATCACACTGGGACCGGGCGAGCGCCTGTCGGTGTTGAGCCAGGACCATAACAAGTTCGACGAGTTCAGTGTGATGGACACAGTCATGATGGGCCACACCGTGCTTTGGGACATCATGAAGCAGAAAGATGCGCTCTATGCCAAGGCAGACTTCACTGAGGAAGACGGCATCAAGGCAGCCGAACTGGAGGAGAAATTTGCGGAACTCGACGGATGGAACGCCGAGAGCGATGCAGCCATTCTGCTCAGTGGACTGGGAATCAAGGAAGACTTGCACCAGCGCCAGATGTCGGAACTGTCGGGAAAGGAAAAGGTACGTGTCATGCTGGCACAGGCGTTGTATGGCAACCCCGACAACCTGTTGCTCGACGAGCCTACCAACGACCTCGACCTCGACACAGTGGAATGGCTTGAGGACTATCTCGCCAACTTCGAACACACTGTGCTGGTGGTGAGCCACGACCGTCACTTCCTCGATGCCGTGTCAACACACACCGTGGACATCGACTATGGCAAGATAAACCTCTTTGCCGGAAACTATTCATTCTGGTACGAGAGCTCGCAACTTGCCCTGCGCCAGGCTCAGAACCAGAAGGCAAAGGCAGAGGAGAAGAAGAAGGAACTGGAGGAATTCATCCGCCGGTTCTCTGCCAATGCAGCCAAGAGCAAGCAGACCACAAGCCGCAAGAAGATGCTTGAGAAACTCAATATCGAGGAAATCCAGCCTTCAACCCGCAAATATCCGGGCATCATATTCCAGATGGAACGCGAACCGGGCAACCAGATTCTTGAAGTGGAAGGACTGAAAGCAGTGGACGAAGACGGCACAATGCTGTTCGACAACCTGTCGTTCAATGTGGAGAAAGGACAGAAAATCGTGTTCCTCAGCCACAATCCAAGGGCAATGACCGCCTTGTTTGAAATCATAAACGGCAACAGAGAGGCGCAGGCGGGCACATACAAATGGGGAGTGACCATCACCACTGCCTATCTGCCAGTGGACAACACCGAGTTCTTCAAGTCCGACAAGAACCTTGTGGAATGGCTCGGACAATACGGCGAAGGCAACGACGTGTTCTTCAAGGGCTATCTTGGCAGAATGCTGTTCTCCGGCGAAGAAGTGCTGAAGAAGGTGAATGTGCTGTCGGGAGGCGAGAAGATGCGCTGTATGATTGCACGCATGCAACTGAAGAATGCCAACTGCCTCATCCTCGACACACCGACCAACCACCTTGACCTTGAGTCCATCCAGGCGTTCAACAACAACCTGAAGCTCTTCAAAGGCAATGTGCTCTTTGCCAGCCACGACCATGAGTTCATCAATACAGTGGCAAACCGCATCATAGAACTTGGACCAAAGGGAATCATCGACAAGTTGATGACCTACGATGACTATATCTCTTCCGACCAGATAAAGGAAATGCGTGCTAAAATCTATTAAATCGAACGTGCGGAAAGACCGTGCGGAAAGACTGATACCAACCCTCGGAAAGACCCAAATATTTCTCTGACTAGGAAAAATTATTTTCCTGACTGGGAAAAAAGTTTTTCCTGACTAGGAAGTAAAATCGCCCTAATCGGGATGCTTGAAAACTGTCATCGGGAAATTCATCAAAACTGCTTGTTCAGTAGGACTTGACGAACTGGAAACGGACGGAAGGGATTGATGGAACGGACGGGATTGATGAACATATATAATATAAGGTGAGTTTGCCCGGTAAATAAACGATGGCTGACAAACATAAAAACGGACTGTAGTCTTATGAAGAAAATGCTCGCACTGCTCATGGCGATTGCTGCCATGAACTGCCTTGCACAAGATAAGGACAAAGGCAACTTGTGGATAAACAATGTACGGCTCAGTGGCTTCGGCATTGCCAGATACCAGTACACCTCGCAAAAGGGACAGTCTGCCGACAACAGCTTCGACCTGCGAGTGGCACGAGTCTCGCTCGACGGCAGAATTCTTGACGACTTCTACTGGAAGACGCAGATACAGATAACAGGCAGCGGACTTACCTACGGATCGAGTCCACGATTGCTCGACCTCTATGTGGAGTGGCAGAAATATCCGTATGCACGGGTGAGGGTAGGGCAGTTCATCCTGCCGTTCACCTATGAGAGAATGTATCCGCCGATTGACAACATGTTCTCAGCCAACTCAAAGGTGATTGACTGTCTCGTGGGCGGCACTGACCGCAGTGGCATTGCTTCGAGCAACGGACGCGACCAGGGTGTGGAACTTGTGGGCGATGTGCTGAAGAACTGCGACGGACTTCCCCTCCTGCATTATGTGGTCAGTGTGGTGAACGGCCAGGGCATAAACCTCAAGGATGTGGACAGCCGCAAGTCCATCGTCGGTGGCGCATGGATATCACCAGTGAAAGGCATGCGACTTGGAGTGTTCGGATGGGACGGCACGGCGGCACGCACTGGCAGCTGGACCGACGAAACGACAGGCGAGGAATGCAATGGCACACGCAGCCTCTCGCAGTACAGATATGCCATAAGCGGTGAATACAAGGTGAACGACTGGACTTTCTGCAGTGAATACATCCACAGCACAGGCAAGGGCTTTGCCAAGAGCTACGACGGCGAGACAAAAGACTGCAGCCTTTCGGCGTTGGGCAACAAGAGCGATGGCGGATATGCATCGGTGATTGCTCCCATAATAAAAGATAAGGTGCACGTGAAGGCTCGCTACAGCATTTATCGTGAGTCGGCAGAATGGAGCACATCGCAGTCGCAACTTGAGATTGGTGCTGACTGGATGCTAAGCAAATACTTCTATCTTACTGCAGCTTACATTCATGCCAACAACCGCAAACTTGCTGAGCACAACTATGATATGGCAGACGTACAGGTGCGTGTCCGATTCTGAAGAGACAGGCATGAAAAAGCTTTGTTTCAATGATTTTGGGCTTGAAAAGTGTTAAAGTCACGTGTGATGCATTGTCGTTACAAATAAAACCTCTACCTTTGCCGTTCCAAAACCTGGGGTTGACATGGATTTGACAGCAAGCCGAGGTGGTAGGTAAGCATGCAGAGCTTTGTTGGGTGGCTCTTTAATCTCACCTTTCGCAAATTTAATTGGCAACAATAGCTTTGCTCTCGCAGCTTAATCGAAGTATAGTAGATTAACTTTATCTCGATGTTAGACATTGAGACGAGACATCGCTCCAGAAGTCCACTCCTTGAGACGTTTGGGTTCGCGGTGCAGTAAATTCGAGGATAGTTGCTGTTCGCCTCATGGCAGCAATGAAACTTTAGAGGATAAGGGTGCGGCACGGTGGTGCAAGTCAGGCCTCATCACGAAAACCAAAATTGCACTAAGCATGTAGAAAGCTTATGGTCTCCTTGTTTGGACGAGGGTTCAATTCCCTCCAGCTCCACAAAGCCCGCTGAGAAATCAGTGGGTTTTTTGTTGGGTGGGCTTCGATAGGGGATAAAATGATTAATAATTCTTAATCGGTTTGCTCGTGTCGTTTTTTATTCATACTTTTGTAATCCTAACTAACGAAGAGAATAATGAATATATATAGAGGTGCTGTAGTTGTGCTGGCTTTTGCTTGTTGTGCTTCAGTGTCGTATGCACAGAAGACGACAGAAAAAGGTACTTACACATTCAAGGACGGCTCGACATACAGCGGTGATATGTTTAACGGCAAGCCCAACGGACGTGGCAAAACCACGTTTCTCACGGGCGATACTTATGAAGGCGATTATCTGAAGGGTAAGCGCGAGGGTGACGGTGTGTATTCGTTCACTGACGGAGAGAAATACGAAGGTCAGTGGGTGAACGACCACCAGCATGGGCTCGGGGTATATACTTGGGCAAACGGAAACAAGTACGACGGTCTTTGGTACACTGATTATCAGGAAGGCAAAGGCACGATGTACTATTTCAATGGAGACGTTTATGTAGGCAACTGGCATCAGGACAAGCGTGAGGGCGAAGGCACCTACACTTGGGCAAACGGTGCGTCCTACAAAGGTACATGGGTGGATGACCACAAGGAAGGCAAAGGCCTCTTCGACTGGGGCGACGGCGCAACCTACTATGGCGATATAAAGAATGATATGCGCAGCGGCTTCGGGTCGTACAACTATGCCAACGGCGACACCTACAAAGGTCAATGGAACGAAGACATGATGGACGGCAAGGGTATATACACATTCAACAACGGCGACAGATATGAAGGCGAATATGTCAAGGGCAAACGTCATGGTCAGGGCATCTTCACTTATATCGACGGCAGCCGCTATGTAGGCTCTTTCAAGAACGGACTGATGGACGGCTTCGGTACATACTCCTGTGCAGACGGTTCTGTGTATGTGGGCTATTGGGCTGAAGACAAGCAGAACGGCAGAGGTACATATACGAACAAGAACGGCGACACGTATGACGGCGAATGGGCGAATGGCGAGATGAACGGCGAGGGCATCATCAGAATGAAAGACGGTTCAAAGTTCAAGGGCCATTTCGTCAACGGACAGAAGAACGGCAAATGTGTGGAAGAAGACAAGGACGGCGTGCGCTTTGAAGGTACATACGTCAACGACCTGCGTGACGGAGCTTTTGTCGAGAAGGACAGCAACGGCAAGACCATCCGTAAGGGATACTACAAACGCGGAGTTGTGGAAACAGCAAACTAATCGTGTAATAATTATAACGGCAAATTAATTGCACAACAATTATAACAGCAAACTAATCGTATAATATATAATAAGGAGAGATATGATAATCGATTCATTGAACAATCTGGAAAAGTATGTGGCACTCAATCCTCTGTTTCAGGATGTGGTGGACTACATCAAGTCGAATGACCTCAATGCCAAAGAAGACGGAAAGGAACTGATAAAAGGAAATGACCTCTTCGTGAACTTCAATACGGCAAAGGGAAAGACCAAAGAGGAAGCCCGCCTCGAAACCCACGACAAGATGATTGACATACAGATACCATTGAGTTGTGAGGAAACCTACGGATATACACCACGCACAGAACTGCCTGAGCAGACCTATAATGCAGAGAAAGACATCACTTTCTACGACGGACTGGCACAGCAGTACGTGACGGCTACACCAGGCATGTTTGCCATATTCTTCCCGCAAGACGGTCATGCACCTTGCATCTCCACTCAGCAGTCGATAAAGAAGGTGATATTCAAGGTAAAGGCTTAGTAGCAGATACAATAATCAAAATCCCCAATCATTACAACTATGGCAACGAAACAGGAAAAGAATATCGAGAAAATAGGACTTGTCAAGAACGATTCATGGCTCGAACCTTACGAGGATGCGATTGTAGGTCGGCATCAGCATGCATTGAACAAGTTGAAGGAACTGACAAACAATGGCAAGCAGACACTCTCCGACTTTGCTTCCGGATATTTGTACTTTGGTTTGCACAAGACCGAGAAAGGGTGGACATTCCGTGAGTGGGCGCCCAATGCCACACAGATATTCCTTGTGGGAGACTTCAACGGATGGAAAGAGCAGGCTAAGTACAAGCTGAAGCGCAAGCGCAATGGCAACTGGGAAATAAACCTGCCGGAGTCAGCCATGAAACATGGCGACTTGTACAAGCTCCATGTCTATTGGGACGGAGGCGAAGGCGAGCGCATACCTGCATGGGTGAACCGTGTGGTGCAGGACGAGACAACAAAGATTTTCTCCGCACAGGTGTGGTGTCCCGAACACGAATACAAGTGGAAAGTTAGGAAATTCAAACCCAACACAGCTCCACTCCTTATATATGAATGCCATATAGGAATGGCACAGGATGCAGAGAAGGTGGGTACATACACCGAATTCAAGGACAAAATACTTCCGAGAATCATTGCCGACGGCTACAACTGTATCCAGATAATGGCAGTGGCAGAACATCCTTACTATGGCAGTTTCGGATACCACGTCAGCAACTTCTTTGCACCGTCAAGCCGCTTTGGCACACCCGAGGAACTGAAGGCGCTCATTGATGAGGCTCACAAGAACGGACTGGCTGTCATAATGGATATAGTCCACTCACATGCAGTGAAGAACGAGATGGAAGGACTCGGCAACTTTGCCGGTGACCCTTGCCAGTACTTCATGCAAGGCGGACGTCGCGAACATCCGGCATGGGACAGCCTGTGCTTTGACTATGGAAAGAACGAGGTGATACACTATCTGTTGAGCAACTGCAAGTATTGGCTCGATGAGTTCCATTTCGACGGTTACAGGTTCGACGGCGTGACCAGCATGCTCTACTACAGCCACGGACTTGGCGAAGCCTTCGGCGGATACGGTGATTACTACAACGGACATGAGGATGACGAGGCGATAGCATATCTCACCCTTGCCAATCTGCTTATCCATGAAATCCATCCAAAGGCAATAACCATTGCAGAGGAAGTGAGCGGCATGCCGGGACTTGCAGCCCCGTTCAGCGATGGCGGCTATGGCTTCGACTACCGTATGGCAATGAATATTCCGGACTATTGGATAAAGACCATCAAGGAACAGAAGGACGAGGACTGGAAACCATCGTCAATGTTCTGGGAAACTACCAACCGACGTGCAGATGAGAAGACCATCAGTTATGCAGAGAGTCATGACCAGGCACTGGTAGGTGACAAGACCATCATCTTCCGCCTGATTGACTCCGACATGTATTGGCACTTCAAGAAAGGTGACGAGAACATGACCGTAAACCGTGGCATTGCCCTCCACAAGATGATACGTCTGCTTACTGCTTCCACCATCAATGGCGGTTATCTGAACTTCATGGGCAACGAGTTCGGTCATCCTGAGTGGATTGACTTCCCGCGCGAAGGAAACGGATGGAGCTACAAGTATGCACGAAGGCAATGGAACCTCGTGGACAACCATGAGCTGTGCTACCATTATCTGGGCGACTTCGACAAGGCAATGATACACTTGATCGGTGGTGCAAAGAACTTCCAGAAGACAGTAGTGCAGGAGATTTGGCATAACGACGGCGACCAGGTGCTGGCTTTCTTGAGAGGCAACCTGCTGTTCGTCTTCAACTTCAATCCTGCAAAGTCGTTCACCGACTATGGATTCCTTGTCAAGGAAGGCTCGTATGAAATAGTGCTCAACACCGATTCGAGTGCATTCGGGGGCAACAACCTCAATGATGACTCAATCGAACATTTCACAACGTCAGACATACTCTATGCCAAGCAACATAAGGGATGGCTTCAGCTCTATCTGCCAGCCCGTAGTGCAATTGTATTGAAGAAGAAATGAATTACAATAACCCCATACCACAGAATATAACGGACAGAATCAAACTGTCGTGCGGACTGTTGTTCGCCTTGTTTTGTTTCTGCTATCTTTATTGTCTGCAAAACGACGTGCTGGCAGAGGCACAATACGTGTTCTCGAATGGTCAGACCCATTATTCCCGCTTCTTCGGTGCGGTGATAATCACGTTCTCGCTGATGTGCGTGCAATATCTGGTGGAGAGGGTAGCCCATCTTTCCGGTGGGTGGTATGCAGTCACCTACATGCCTTCGTTTGTGCTGCTCATGATGCTTACAAGCCTTGGGCAACAGACAATCGAAGACTTCACGTTCGGCAGTTGGCTGTGGATTCTCCCTCTGTTCATCGTGTTGTATGTCCTTCTGCTGAGGATAAAGACAAAAATACTGGGAGAAAGTATTGTGGATGGGGATTATACCATGTCGAGGTACCTCTGGCCAAACATGCTCACGCTTTTCCTTATGATGTTTGTGTGCGGAATCAATGCACCTGCCACTGATGTCTATATGTATGAGCTCAAGGCAGAACGGCTCATCCTCGACGGTGATTATAAGGCAGCGAGTGAGGTGGCTCAGAAGTCCATCCCGGTTTCATGCCGTCTCAACGAACTCCGCATGTATGCCCTTGCAAAGGAAGGACAGTTGGGTGAAAAACTGTTCGACTATCCTCAGCCTTATGGCGAGAAGTCCCTGTTGATGCTTGATGACACAGTCACACGTCTGCACAGGTTTACAAGCAAAAACATACAGGAGAGTCTGGGAGCATGGGCTAACGATGCCGTGAAGTCGCTTGACAGCTACCTTAATCTGTTGCGCAAGCACGAATCTACCCGTCACAACCCTTTGTTGCCTGAGTATGTCTTGTGCAGCAAACTGCTTTCGAAGGACATGAAGGGCTTCTACAAGTCGGTGAAGGTGTATTATAATCTAAGTGATCCTTCAAATGTGATGAATCTGCCGAAGGCTTACAGACAGGCAATGCTGCTTCAGGCAAAGTCCATCGGACGCGATTCCCTGCAGTCGTTTGCCGACACGTTGATGTTGTCGGAATACCGTGGGTACAGGGAACTGCAGGCGTCGGACACGACGCAAAGCGTGAAGGAAGGATTGCTCCGACGGTATTACGGAAACACGCTCTGGTGGTATCTAGACAAGGATTAATTAGGGTTAATTATTCGCAAATGCCTTTGTGGTGTTAAATCTAAGTATTAATTTTGTATCGGATAAAGGCTTCAAATAAACATGAAACGACTGATTGTTGCATTAATAACTGCGGTACCGGTTCTTGCGTTACTCTCTTCGTGTGCTGAAAAGTATATGGTAGAGGGGACAACATCTCAGTTTATACAGGATGGTACCGTTGCCTATTTGAAACAGTATGAGGCTGACTCTTTTGACAAAGGTGTCGATTTCAAGTCAATAGACTCTTGTGAGATACTCCATGGTAAGTTCGACATGTCGGGTATTCTTGACTCTGTCATGATGGTGCGCCTTTATTTGGGAGAGGACAATTTCCCAATGGTGCTTGAACCCGGTGTCGTTACAATCAGTATTGCCAACAATATGGTAAAGATTGAGGGAACACCCCTTAACGACAAACTCTATGCATTCCTTTCCAAGCGTGACTCGTTGAAAATCATCTATGATGACCTGCCGAACCGTGAGAGCAAGATGTATCTCGACGGTTTCGACCAGGAGGAAATAATGATGGAACTGGGTGAGGAGGCATCAAGGCTCGAAGGGGAAGTCGACCGGCTTGAGACACAGTTCATTAAAGACAACTACGACAATCCATTGGGTATTATATGGTTCTTGCGTCTGTGCTATGAGGCAAAGCAATACTATGGATTCCCTACAACGACTCCTCAAATAGACGAAATCTACATACAGGCACCTGCTTCGTTCAAGAAAAACAGTCTTGTGTCTGGCTATATGGACCATTTGAACAATTGATGCGTATGGACATCAGTATTCAAGATATTCTTTTTGTCATATCGACCATACTGAACCTGATTGGTATAGTAGGTTCAGTCGTCCCTATGCTTCCCGGTCCTCCACTGAACTTCATTGCCATGTTGCTGTGTTGCATAGCGTGTCCCACTCCGTTGATGATAGTGCTGACAGTATTGACAGGACTGTTCGTCATCTTCATCACCATTGCTGATTACATGGCTCCTGCATGGCTTGCCAAGTGGGCGGGAGGCTGCAAACAAGCGTCTGTCGGGGCTACAGTCGGCTTGTTCATCGGTATGTTCTATGTCCCATGGGGACTGGTCATCGGTCCATTCCTCGGTGCTTTCATTTGCGAGTTTGCCAACACCTTCAGTCTTGGCAGTTCATTGAAAGTGGGAATGTATTCCATGTTGTCATTGATTGCGGGGACAGTGTTCAAGCTCATCTCGTGCATTGCGATACTGATAGTATGCGTCTGTTGCATGCTTTATTATTACCTTGCGGCATGACGTGTGGCTGGCGCTCTGAACCAATCTGCCAGTTGTTGTTTTCAATGCTTCGGCAACTGTTTGTCACTCGTGGGTTTATGCGCGTTCGTTGCAAATGGGGAAGAATAGTGCTAACAAACAAAAAAAATTTGCAGGGGTGTGCGATTTGTTGTAACTTTGCACCCGTAATTGAGACAGTATGAATAAATACATAATAACGGCTCTACTTGGATTCACATTGTTGTTCGCGTCATGCAGCAGTTACAATAATGTGCTGAAGATTGACGACTATGATTACAGGTACGAAGCCGCTAAGGAATATTTCGCTGCAGGACAATACGTAAGGTGCTATCAGTTGCTCGAGAACATGATATTGCTGATGAAGGCAACTGACAAAGGTGAGGAGTCGCTTTACATGCTTGCCATGTGCTACTACAATATGAAGTACTACGACACTGCGAGCCAATATTTTGAGCGTTATTACAAGAGCTATCCGAAAGGAACTTACACCGAACTTGCGCGATTCTATGCTGGTAAGGCTGCATACATGCAGTCGCCCGACCCGCGTCTCGACCAAACCCCTACATATGCGGCACTCAACCGCTTGAACGAGTTTCTGGACTTCTATCCTTATTCCGTATATCGTGAGGATGCCACCGACCTCGTCTTGCAGCTGCAGGAAAGGTTGGCACAGAAGGAATACGACATTTGTAAGCTCTACTATAACTTGGGCAACTACACAGGCAACTGCCTTTATGGCGGCAACAACTATGATGCGTGCATCATCACTGCAGAGAATGCCTTGAAGCTCTATCCATACACCAAACACCGTGAGGATTTCCTCATGCTTGTGCTCAAGTCCAGATATATGCTGGCAAAGAACAGTGTGGAGGTGAAGTCGGAAGAGCGCTTCCGTCAGACTATCGACGAGTACTACGGTTTCAAGAACGAGTTTCCTGAAAGCAAATACACAAAAGAAGCTGATGAAATCTTCAAGGAATGCAGCGTGAAGGTAAGTCTGTAACGCAACGGTCTTGCAGCAAGACAACAGTGATTGCATAGACAGACGGCAGCGATTGCATAGACAGAAAACAACGGTTATACAGACAAAAGACTGCGGTTATACAGACAAAAGACTGCGGTTATACAGAGAAATAAATAACATTGATTAATTGACAGATAAATAGATATAGCAGATTATGGATTTTAAGAAAACAAACGCCCCTACAACTACGGTAACGCGTAACTTGATGGATTTGTCAACCGAGACTGGAAACATTTATGAAAGTGTTGCCATCATCGGAAAGCGTGCAAACCAGATTGCAGCTGAAATGAAGGAAGAACTCAGAAGAAAACTCGAAGAGTTCGGTACTGCAACAGACGAGTTGCAGGAGGAATTCCACAATGACGAACAAATTACGGTTTCAAAGCACTATGAGCGTTTGCCTAAGCCAACACTCATCGCCACCCAAGAGTTCATTGAGGACAAGATTTGTTACCGCAATCCGTCAAGACCAGTTCAGGATAATTTCTAAGCAGGTTCTTGTGACGGTCCTTGTGGGCATTCATTCTTTTTGTCCGACCCGTCCCGACTTCTTTCTTTGAACAGCCTATCTTTCTTGATAAGGAAGTATTGAGTGCTCTCTGACTGAAGGCTGGGGATTGGAATGTCTGACGGACAAAGGACTGCAAAGCTATGGACCACAATGACCGGAGAATTGTATTTACGTGTAATTTATAGAAACTGCTTCTGATGATACAGCGTATTCAAACAGTTTACTTAGCCCTTGTTGCTGTCCTCAGCATACTGGGGCTTTGTCTTCCATTAGGACAAATATTGGACGGGGCAACAGCTGTTGCCTCATTCAACAACTGGATGTTCTCTCCCGAGCTCACATCGAAGGCAATGGCGTCAGCCGATTTCCACGACTTTGCGCCAATGGCACTTGGCATCTTGCTTCTCATCGTCATTGTTCTGACATTCGTAAGCGTCCTGCTTTTTCGCTTTCGTATGCGCCAGTTGCGCCTCACCATATTCTCCACGATATTGCTGGTAGGGTATGTATTGTATTTTGCCTTCCTTGCATGGCACTACACCGGTGTTGCTTCAGATGTGATTGATGGTGTGTCATTCCACTTGTGTGTGGCAGGAATATTCCCGGTGCTGTCCGTAATACTCAATTGCCTTGCCATTCATGGCATCCGCAAGGACGAAGCATTGGTAAGGTCTCTCGACCGTTTGAGATAACTCACCCGACCGTACATACATTTATTCAAAAGATAAACAAATTCAAGATATATGGACTTTAAAGATTTGGTTCAAAAGCGCAGAAGCATCCGTAAGTTCACCGACGAGAAGGTGACAGAGGATGAACTGCATGCCATTCTTCGTGCCGGACTGATGGCTCCTACGGGTCATGGCTTGCGTGGATGGCAGTTCGTAGTAGTTGAAGATCCTTCAATACTTTCGGTCATTTCCGAATGCCGGGAGGCTGGAAGTGAATTTGTGAAGGGCGCCGCAGCAGCAATTGTCGTAGCCTACGACCCTGCAGCATCGGACGTGTGGATTGAGGATTCAGCTATCGCAGCCGTCACCATGCAGTATCAGGCAACCGACCTTGGCTTGGGCAGTTGCTGGTGTCACATCCGTGCCCGCAAGAATGCCGAAGGAACTCCTGCTTCTGAAATTGTGAAGAAGGCAGTGGGTCTGCCCGAAGAACTCGAGGTGGAGTGTGTGATTGGCATCGGTCACCCTGCAATAGAGCGTAAACTCCAGGATGAGTCAAAGCTCAGTTGGGCAAGTGTCAGGAAATGAGAGTAGCGTTTGTTGGTGCCGGTAATCTTGCCACAAGCATGGCTGTTGCCTTGCATGAGGCAGGTCATGCCATCGTGCAGGTGTATAGCCGTACTGAAGAATCGTCAAGTGCATTGGCAAGTAGGGTAGGAGCAACTGCCATAAGTAACTTTGCGGATTTGGCTGATGATGCTGACATCTACATAATCAGTGTCTCCGATTCGGCTTTGGAAGATGTCGCCGAGCAAGCAGTGAAGGGTAGGGAAGACTCGTTGTTCGTACATACAGCTGGTAGCATCCCGATGGATGTCATTCCAGCCAGGCGTCGGGGAGTGGTCTATCCTATGCAGAGTTTCTCAAAGCAGAGGCTTGTCGACTTCTCGTCCATACCTGTATTTATTGAGGCAGCCAATGCAGACGACCTTTTGCTGTTGAAGCAACTTGCCTTGTCCATCTCCGGTTCAGTCAGCGAACTCAGTTCTGCCGACCGTTTGTACTTGCATCTTGCCGCAGTGTTTTGCAGCAATTTTGTGAATCATTGTTATGCATTGAGCGAAGAGATTCTCAACAAGCATGGCATACCGTTCTCTGCAATGTATCCTCTGCTCGATGAAGTTGCAAAGAAGGTTCATACGGTTTCTCCGAAAGATGCCCAGACCGGACCTGCATCCCGACACGATTGGAACGTGGTGAACAAGCACCTGATGATGCTTGCCGACAATCCGGGACTCCAATCCATTTATCAACTCATGTCAAAAAGTATCGCTGATGATTAACTACGACCTTTCGTCAATACGTGCCATCTTCTTTGATGTGGACGGTGTTCTCAGCAAGGAGACCATCTCGTTGCATCCTTCGGGAGAACCCATGCGCACAGTGAACATCAAAGACGGCTATGCCATGCAACATGCGGTGAAGCATGGTTTTCTCATTGCTATAATAACAGGTGCCACAAGTGAGGCAGTCCTCAAACGCTACGAACGGTTGGGACTGACTGAAATCCATCAGGGAGTTGCCAAGAAGATAAAGGTGTACGACGAGTTGTGCAAGAAATACAACCTGAAGGATTCCGAGGTGATGTACATGGGCGACGACATTCCCGACTTTGAGGTAATGCAGCGTTGTGGCTTGCCTGTATGTCCTGCTGATGCAGCGCCCGAGATTAAGTCAATATCCAAATACATTTCGCAGAGGAATGGTGGCGATGGATGTGGACGCGATGTGATGGAGCAGGTGTTGAAAGCTCACGGATTGTGGATGCACAACTCCGAGGCATTTGGTTGGTAAGTTGATAGAAGAATCATGATAAGTCGATAGATGAATCATGGTAAGTTGATAGATTGTTCAAAGTATGTTTCCGACAGACAAATACAAAGTTGTTCTTGCAAGCAATTCTCCCCGCCGGCGTGAGTTGCTTGCGGGACTTGAAATCCCTTTCGAGGTAAGGGTCATCAAGGGCATTGATGAGTCCTGGCCGTCTGACTTGAAAGGCGAGGATATCCCCAAGTATATTTCCAGTAAGAAAGCAGAGGCTTATCGACCGACACTGCAGGATGGCGAACTTCTTGTCACTGCCGACACCATAGTCTATCTCGACGGTGAGGTCTTTGGAAAGCCCAAAGACCGTCAGGAGGCAATTGACATGCTGTGTCGCTTGTCGGGAAGGACGCATGAGGTTATTACCGGTGTCACTCTCACAACCAATGCCAATGGCGGCATTCACCGTTGCTTCGCTTCCACGAGTAAGGTCACGTTCTCTTCATTGTCGCTTGACGACATCACCCATTATGTCGACAAATACCAGCCGTTCGACAAGGCTGGGGCATACGGCATACAAGAATGGATTGGTTACATTGGCGTGAGCCGTATTGAGGGAAGTTATTTCAATGTCATGGGTTTGCCTGTGTGGCGGTTGTACGAAGAATTGTCCCGCCTCTGACAATAGTTCAAGGCTGGTTCTGAATCTTTGATTTGGAGCCAGCCTTTATTCTTGCGTGCGCTTTGTCCTGCATACATGTCCTTGTATTCCTTCAGTCCTTCTTTTTGTACCGATAAATCAGGACTAGCGTCCCCTCAATACGGTACTGGAGTCCCGTATTGAGGATACGACCGTCCGGACTATAGGTGACAGGGCACGCGACTAATGGTCTTTGCACATACAATCCTTCGTGTCATTTCGTATCATTCTTCATGTAGGTTCATGCTATCCTTCATGTCAGTTTTTGTCATGTTCTGTATCGGCTTATGTCATGCATTGTATTGGCTTATGTCATGCGTCGCATCGCCCCTGGACTATGCATTGTATCGTATTGGTTCCATGTATCATGCTCTGTTGATTCCATGCACTGTGTCGATTCTGCCAGTCATTGTTCTGTACAAAAAAAGAGGAAGCGATGCTTCACAGCATATCTTCCTCGGACAAAGTTACACGACCGGTGGTTAACACCGGGTTTTATTTCTCGTATCCCTTAGGATTGTTCTTCTGGAAATTCCATGAATCGCGGCACATGTCCTCAATGTCGTACTGTGCTTCCCATCCCAACTCTTTCTTCGCTTTGGCTGGATTGCAGTAGCAAGTCGCAATGTCGCCCGGGCGGCGTGGCTTGATGGAATAAGGTACTTTGAGTCCGTTGGCTTTCTCGAATGCATGTACCACATCGAGCACACTGTAGCCATGTCCCGTGCCGAGGTTGTAGATGGCAAGTCCGCATTTTCTGTCGATTGCCTTGAGGGCAGCAACATGTCCTGCTGCCAGGTCTACGACATGTATGTAGTCGCGAACACCCGTACCGTCGGGTGTGTCGTAGTCGTTGCCGAACACGCCCAGTTCCTTGCGGATGCCGATGGCAGTCTGTGTGATGTAAGGCATCAGGTTGTTTGGAATGCCGTTAGGGTTCTCGCCAATCAGTCCGCTCTTGTGTGCACCGATTGGGTTGAAGTAGCGCAGCAACACTACGTTCCATTCCGGGTCGGCTTTCTGCACATCGATAAGCACCTGCTCAAGCATCGACTTGGTCTGACCATAAGGATTGGTGCAGTGGCCCTTCGGACATTCTTCTGTGATTGGAATGATGGCTGGGTCACCATACACTGTGGCTGACGATGAGAAGATGAAGTTCTTGCAACCGTTCTTGCGCATCACGTCAAGCAACACGAATGTTGCGTTCATGTTGTTTTCATAATACTCAAGCGGTTTGGCTACTGATTCACCTACTGCCTTCAGTCCGGCAAAGTGGATGACGGCATCAATCTTGTTGTCCTTGAATATCTTGTCCATCGCTTCGTGGTCGCGCACGTCGGCTTTGTAGAAAGGTACTTCCTTGCCGATAATCTGTGCCACTCTGTTCAGGGCTTCTTCCTTTGAGTTGACGAGGTTGTCAACTACAATAACGCTGTGACCAGCTTTGTTTAGTTCAATGATAGTGTGCGAGCCAATGTAGCCGGCACCTCCTGTTAATAGTATCTGCATGACATTTGCGTTTTCGTTATGCAAAAGTAGACTATATTTTTAATGTGGCAAAATGTTTTTGTTTTTTTTATTTCTGCCGTGTCGTTTGTTGCCGTCTGTTTGCACCGATTTTGATTTGCCGTGCGTGTGCAAGAGCCTTTGCTCTTCATGAGCATTGCCTGAATGCGAAACAGACACATGCTAAATGCAAAACAGGTGTATATCGGGGGTGTGATTAACTTTATTTCATGTTTTCTTCAGCTTTTGCTTTGTCATATCGGAAATAATATATAAATTTGCACGCTTGAATCTGTGGAGAGCCATTATCCATGCTTGGACTGTGTGGCTGAAGATGCAGGTTCATGCCTTCCCCAGCGTGCTGGGGATGTGAATGGGGGAAAAAGAACGGGGCAATGTCAAAAGTTTCCCCGCAAGTACATTAAACGTGATATTGTAAACTGTATATGACAATCGCAGTAGATTTCGACGGAACAATTTGCAAGCATCGCTATCCAGAGATAGGTCCGGAGATTCCTTTCGCCATAGAAACTCTGAAGAAGCTTCAGGAGGAGGGACACAAACTGATTCTTTGGAGCGTGAGGGAAGGTGCTCTGCTCGATGAAGCTATCGACTGGTGCAAGGAACGTGGATTGACATTCTACGCAGTGAACCGTGACTACCCTGAAGAGGAGGTGGAGAAGAACAACCACTTCTCAAGGAAACTGAAGGTGGACTTGTTCATCGACGACCGGAACCTCGGAGGACTGCCCGACTGGGGAACCATCTACCAGATGGTGAAGTCACATCTCTCGTATGCCGACCTGTTGAGGTTCTACGAGGAAGACCATGAGGGCGGCAAGCAACAGAAGAAATCGTTCATGCAACGCCTGTTTGGCAAATGATGAAGAGGCATTGTCGTACACGAATTAATTGAAGAAACAACTAAAAGTATAAGACGAAGAATGAAGAAGGTAAGCCATCTACTAGCTGTATGCGCCGTAGTGCTTTTGGCATCTTGTAACTCCTACAAGAGTGTGCCATACGTAATTGATGCTGAGTATTTAGACACCAGCAATCAGTCGTCAACGCTTTATGATGCAAAAATAAAGCCGAAAGACATCCTTTCAATCACAGTGAACACAGTCGATCCAAAGGTCGCAGCACCATTCAACTTGGTAAGCCAGACTGCAGTAAGCTCCACTCTCACTACCAATGCCACCACTCAGGCATCGCTGATGCAGTATCTGGTGAGCAACGACGGAACAATCGACTTCCCGGTACTTGGAAAGTTGACTGTCGTAGGACTTACAAAGAACGAATGCGAAAACATGATTCGCCAGCGTTTGTCAGCATACATCACCAATGAAACACCGGTAGTCACAGTCCGCATGCCGAACTTCGCAATATCAGTGGTAGGTGAAGTCAACCGCCCTGGTCAGTTCACCATATCAAAGGAGAAGGTGAACATCTTCGAGGCTTTGGCGCTTGCAGGCGACATGACCATCTATGGTGTGCGCGACAATGTGAAGCTCATCCGCGAGGATGCTGCAGGACACAAGGAGTATCACAGTCTCAATCTCAATGATGCACGGATTGTCTTCTCTCCTTATTATCAGTTGCAACAGAACGACATCGTCGTCGTGACACCAAACAAGACAAAGGCAAAGAACTCCGGTATCGGTTCGGAGACTACATTGTGGTTCTCGGCAACCTCAATCCTCATATCAATTGCCAGCTTGATAGTAAACATCATCAATTAGTAACCGCAGCACAGGTTGGTAGCGTCAGTCTATACAACCGATTGCAATAAACAAGACAGAAATGAGTTCAACAGACAACATAAATTCAGCTCAGAACAATCAGGAGCAACAGGAGGAGTCCAGCAGCATCAATCTCAGCAAGATTGTGTACATCGTTTCGCTCTATTGGCATTGGATATTGCTTAGCGTATTCGTTTGCCTTGTGGGAGCGTTCGTGTATTTGAGGTTCAAACCGAAAGTGTATGAAATCAACGGTTCTGTGTTGATACGTGACAACGACAACCGCCAGAGAAGCCGTAACCAGCAACTGTCGGCACTCACCGAACTGATGGATATGGGTGCATTGACAACCAGCCAGAATTTCGACAACGAGCTTGAGATTCTGAAGACACATACACTGGTGCGCAAGGTTGTCGACAATCTCGGACTGAACGTGCAGACATACTGGAAGCACACATTCTCAGCCAACACACCGCTCTACAAGTATGACAACCCGCTTTTGATTTCGTTCACTCCCACAGAGGATGAGGAACTGATGAGAGGCATCACTCTTAATATGGAGTATTCAAAGAACGGACAGCTGGATGTTGAAGCTATATATTATGATAAGGAGAGGGAGAAATACACGAGACACCAGAAGTTCAATGCCCTTCCTGCTACCATCAAACTCGATATGGGCAGCATTCGCATTGAGAAGAACGACTCGTTGAAGGTGAAGATAAAGAAAAACCCGATAAAGCTCGTTTCCTATATCTATTCATCCGACGCAGTGGCTTCTGCTTACGTGAAAAGTCTCAATGTCGAGGCTTCGTCGAAGCTGACAACCATCGCCCTTCTGTCGTTCACCGATGTCGAGCCACAACGTGGCGTTGATTTCCTCAATCAGTTGGTTGCCGATTACAACAATGATGCGAACAACGACAAGAATGAAGTGGCACGCCGCACAGCAGACTTCATCGACCAGCGTATCGAAGTAATCAACCAGGAATTGGGAACTACCGAGGATGAACTTGCCGAGTACAAGCAACGTACAGGGCTTGTCGACATCCAAAACGATGCCAAGGTAGCGATTGAACAAAAGACCGGATATGAGCAGAAGAGCAATGAGATTGCCACACAGGTAACACTTGCCGAGTACATGCGTGACTATGTGTGCAACCCTGCAAACAAATATCAGGTGTTCCCTGTAAATGTGGGTCTGAAGGACAAAGACTTCACAGAGGCAGTGGCACAGTACAACAAGGCAGTGCTTGAGCGCAAGCGCCTCATGCAGTCTTCAAGCTCCGACCACCCTGCAGTCGTACAGCTCACAGCCGAGATAGATGCACTTTATATCACAGTAAAGACAAGTGTCGAGAGCACATTGCGTGGACTCCGTACACAGCAGCGTGACCTCGCTTCACACGAAGGAGAGTATAAAGGCTCTATAGCACAGGCACCGGAGCAGGAGAAGGATTTGACAAAGATAAGCCGTTTGCAGGAAATCAAGTCCGAACTCTATATGATGCTCCTCCAGAAGCGTGAGGAAAACATCATCAATTTGGCAGCAACTGCCAACAACGGACGTGTGATTGAGGTGCCGCGCGCATCGACTACGCCTGTGTCACCAAGAAAGAGCATCATCTACCTCATTGCACTTGTCGTCGGTCTCGCTATTCCATTCGGAATCATCTGGCTGATTGAGCAGCTCCGCTACAAGATTGAAGGCAAGGATGATGTGAAGAAGATTACAGATGTGCCGGTAGTCGCAGAATTGCCTTTGGCTAAGTCTGAGAAAATCGAAGGTGCAATTGTGGTGCGTGAGAACAAGAACGACCTTATGGAAGAGGCTTTCCGCAGCTTGCGTACAAACTTGCTGTTCATGCTCAAGCCCGGACAGAAAGTCATACAGTTCACTTCTTCACAACCGGGTGAAGGTAAGTCGTTCATCGCAGGTAACCTCGCTGTGTCCCTCGCTTACCTTGGTAAGAAGGTAGTCGTTGTGGGTTTGGATATCCGCAAACCGGGTCTTAACAAAGTGTTCAACCTCAGTACACGTGCTGACGGTATCTCAAGTTACTTGGCAGACCCAGTGGGTTATCCTCTCAAGACCCTTGTCCAGCACTCTCACTTGAGTCCGAACCTCGACATCATCCCTGGTGGACTTGTTCCTCCTAACCCGACGGAACTTGTGGCACGCGACACACTTCAGAGCGCTATTGACGAACTCAAGGAACATTATGACTATGTCCTGATTGACTCAGCACCGATTGCAATCGTAACCGATTCTGATATCATCAGCCGCGTTGCAGACTTGTGCGTATATGTTTGCCGTGTGGAAGTGACTCCGAAGGCATCACTCGAATTCATCAACGAACTGAAGCACAACAAGAAGTTCGACCAGCTTTGTGTCGCAATCAACGGTGTCGACCTTGCAAAGCGCAGAAACTCTTACCGCTATGGTTACGGCTACGGCTACGGAAAGAAGTATGGTTACGGCTATGGCTATGGCTACGGCTACGGCTATGGAAAGATGGATGCATCAGAATCCAAGAATCACCATCACCACAAGAGTTCCAAGAAGAGTGACGAGAACGCATAAATAAAACCTTTACTATATTGGCACGTTTGAGTTTCTATCAGACGTGCCATATTTTATTTTATTGATGACAATGACATTTGACGAACAATGGATGCAGATGTGGCATCAGTACATGGAGTTCCTGCGCATAAACAAACGGAGGCCCTCGAAGTATTATCCGGAAGAACGCTACCTTGTGAACTGGGTAAAGTATAACCGCAAACAGCGCAACAAGAACAAACTCTTGCCCGGACGTGAAGAGAAGTTCGCACAACTGCTTGAGCAGGCTAAAAAGTATCAGCGTATAAACTCGAGTACATACGCCTACTTGGATGAGACTCCGCCAGTGGTTGTGCGCCCTCTGTTGTTTGACACCAATTACATACAGGGCACTACAGAAGTGCTGCCGGATGAAACTGATGACTGATTGTAGTCATTTATAGGAAGGACGTGCAATATGCAATCTCCGGTAACCGCATGATTCGTGCTTGTGCAGACAATACACAGCCTCATCTCTGAAAAATATCGGGCATAAGCAATACCAACTGAAAAATAATTGTTACCTTTGTGTTTCAGAATGACCAGTGGATTGGTCATGCCGCCTTAGGACGGTGTAATTGAATATAAAACTTGTACATTAATTATGTGTGGAATAGTAGGATACATAGGAAGGCGTAAGGCTTTCCCAATATTGATAAAAGGTCTTCATCGTTTGGAATACCGTGGATACGACAGCTCCGGTTGTGCTTTGATTGACCCGGAGGGTAATATGCACGTGTACAAAGCGAAAGGAAGGGTTTCTGTTCTCGAATCTGTCGTTGCCTCACGCGAGGGCGTGACGAGTCCCGCAACATTCGAGTCGTCAAAGTCTTTGGCTCTACAGTCGACCATTGGCATTGCCCATACCCGTTGGGCTACCCATGGTGCGCCTTCGGAAGTCAATGCCCATCCCCACACTTCGCAGAGCGGTAAGATAACCCTTGTGCACAATGGAATCATCGAGAACTATGTGACGATACGCGAGCAGTTGAAGAAGCGCGGTTGCACATTCAAGTCGGAGACCGACACGGAAGTACTTGTCAATCTCATTGAATATGTGAAGGAAGAGAACAACCTCAGTCTTCCCTCGGCAGTACGCGTTGCTCTGACCATGGTCTATGGTGCGTATGCCATCGCAGTCATCGACCGCGACAATCCCAATATGATTGTTGCTGCCCGCAAGTCATCACCGTTGGCAATCGGTCTTGGCTACGGCAACTCCGATGGCAATCAAGGCGATGTGCCGACTGAATTTTTCCTCGGTTCCGATGCTTCGCCCATTGCCGAGTACACCAATCACATTGTGTACCTCAATGATGAAGAGGTTGCGGTCATTGAACTTGGCAAGGACCTGAAGGTGTACGACCTCAACGGTGCTGAGACTGCAGCAGAGGTGAAGGAAGTGAATGTGGACCTTTCGATGCTCGACCACGAAGGCTATCCTCATTTCATGCTTAAGGAGATTTTCGACCAACCGAACGTGTTGCGCGACTGTATGCGTGGACGTATCGTAGGCGGTGCTGCCGATATTGCCACGATAGACACACTCGGTACTTTTGGCACCAATGGCATTCCAGGTTCAAAAGGCTTTAGCCCTCTGCCATTCTCTATGGGCAAGGAAGAGGAGAACAACAGTCCTTACACTGTATATAATGTGATTCTGACCGGAGTCACACAGAACCGCCGCCGTCTGCTTCGTGCGCACCGCATAGTGATAGTGTCATGTGGCACGTCATGGCATGCCGGATTGATAGGCAAACAACTCATCGAGCATTTCTGCAGCATACCTGTGGAGATTGCCTATGCCAGTGAGTTCCGTTACAGCGATGCGGTGATTGACCAGGATGATATCGTCATTGCCATCTCACAGTCGGGCGAGACGGCAGACACTCTTGCCGCTGTGAAGAAGGCAAAGGAAGCAGGGGCATTTGTATATGGAATAGTGAACGGTGTGGGCAGTTCAATTGCCCGTGCATCCGATTCAGGAACATACATCCATGTGGGACCGGAGATTGGAGTTGCATCCACGAAGGCTTTCACTGGTCAGGTCGTGGTCCTCACCATGATTGCACTTGCTCTTGGCATGATCAAGGACACTGTGACGCAGGATGAGTATGAACAGACTATAGCCGAACTGATATGTATCCCCGATAAGATTCAGAAGGTGCTGGAGCAGAATGATATGATAAAGAAACTCTCGCAGTCGTTTGTCAATGTCCACAACTGCCTTTACCTTGGACGAGGCTACAATTATCCGGTGGCACTCGAAGGCGCTCTCAAACTGAAGGAAATCAGTTATATCCACGCCGAGGGCTATCCTGCTGCAGAGATGAAGCATGGACCGATTGCCTTGGTGGATGAAGAACTTCCGGTTATCTTCATTGCCACTCACGACAAGCTCTATCAGAAGATAATCTCCAACATGCAGGAGGTGATCTCACGGAAAGGCAAGATTCTTGCCATCGTGACTGAAGGTGATGAAGATGTCAAGTCGATGGCTGACAGTGTGATTGAGATACCGAAGACTCTTGAGTGTCTTACTCCTTTGTTGAGCGTGATACCTCTCCAGCTGCTGGCTTACCACATAGCAGTTGCCAAGGGACTTAATGTCGACCAGCCACGAAACTTGGCAAAGTCGGTTACAGTGGAGTAGGGGAGTTCTTGTCCCTTGTCCCTCTTGCAATAGTTGTTTGATGTGTGCAGTGGAAACTGGTTGCTATTTGCCCAGTTTCCATTGTACACCTACGTTTAGGATGAAGAAGCTGTTGCTGCCCGACTGCACTGACATTCCGGTCGGACCCACATCTCCATAGTATTCGCTTGTGATGATATGTACTGCGAAATCCCCATACAGGCTGAGGTGTTTGTTGATGGTGCGGGTGCAACCTACACCTGCTCCCACGAACGGTGACCCTGAGTTTGTTGCCAGATTACTTGCTATACCCATACGAGGCATGAGGAGCACCGACCATTTCTTGTCTGGGTTGTAGCCGCAAAGCAGGTTCTTCATGTCAAGAAGTACGTCAAGATACACAAGCAGACAGCCACCCTCGTCCATATTGATGCCGTTGGCTCCTGCTGGTGCCACCCATTCCAGTTTCTTGTTCTCAAACAAGGGGAATCCGTTCTCCCAGTTGATGCGTCCGCGCAGACCTATGTCGGGCGAGAACCATTTGCCCACTCCTGCGTTCAGTCCAAAGCTCGTGCCTTTGGGTATGACCTTGCTGAAGTTGTGTCCGTACGGATTGTGGAGCGTCATGTCAAGACCGGCTTCCACAAACCATCCGTTCCAAAATGATTTGCATACCACTACGTCCTGCTGGTTGTTGCTGGCTGTGTCTTGCGCTGTCATGTTGAGTGTGAATGCAGCCATGAACAGCATTGTCAATATATATTTCTTCATAATATGTCCTGTTTTTGTTGGTGATACTGTGTACTTCCTCTACTTGCTTGCTTTCCTGAACGTGCTTGTCCCAAGGTTGATTTGCAATCCTACATTGATGTCCATGAAGGCATTGAACTCGCTGCCGGTGTCTGTGGGCACGGGGATAAAGCCACTCGATACTCCATGATAGGCAATGTCGAAGTAAATCTTGTACTTCTCGTTGATTCTGAAAGTGTTTCCCAGTCCGATGGCAACTATCGGTGTGCCTTTCTTCGCCCCGAAGTTGTAGCCGACACCTGCCCTTGGAAATATCTGGAGGTTCCATAGCCTGTCTGCCTTGTATCCCCATATCAGGTTGTGGATGTCAAGTTGTATGTCGCCCACGAAATAGATGTATCCGCCTCTGTGCAGGTTCACCCCTGGTTCGTTCATCGGTGCAAGCCAGTTGGCGTGGTTGTTGCGGAACAGCCCGATACCGTTTTCCCAGTTGAGCTTCACGCGCAGTCCAATCTCGGGCGTGAACCACTTGCCTGCTGCCACATCGATGCCGAAGGTCTTTCCGTTGGGAAATACCTCCTTGAAAAAGGGATAACCGTTAGGATTCTGCAATGCCATGTCGAGTCCGGCTTGCACATACCAGTTCTGCCACAATGAGTTCTTGTAGACGGCATGGTCGGACGACTGTGCTTGAATGTTTGTGGAAACAAGGATTGTTGTCACAAATGCTAATAGAAATCGTTTCATGTTGTATATAATATGTATAGTAGTGCAAAGGTAGTAAAGATATGTGTATCGGCAAATTTATTTAACTCAAATCAGCCACATTGCCGTAAAAATCATGCTTTTCCTATGTTTAATAGCATGTTGTCGGCTTGTCCGTGTTCCGTTGATGGCTTGTTGTTGGCTTGCAGTAGTCCCGTCGTTTCTCAGTTCTTCAAGGTCGTTGGTTTTGGAGTCTACACTCTGTGTCATTGCATGCAAATCCTTGATTTGTGGCATTGAAATGGACTTTCTGTGGTTACAAAGGTGTTATTTACGGCATTTTTACAATATTTGTTGATGAAAATTTTGTTTGTTAAAGAATAAAGTGTACTTTTGCATCCGAGATAATAAAAAGCAGTTAGAACAAAACTCATCAGTTGTTTCAGACAATGTAGATAGGGGGAAATAAATTAGCATCTATGGAACAGTACAATGAAAAGGTCTTTTACTATTACAAGGTACCCATCTTTCTGATGGATATGCTGGCGCATTGCCTTGTATTCTTATTGCTTGCCAATGTCCTGCCGGATATGGTCAGCTTTGGTTCGAAGGGAATTATAGCTGGTTCTGCCATTTTGCTCATGGTGTCTTATGCCTTGGCAATTTGTCTTTGGCCGTTGAGGATGACCGACCGTGGCATCTCGATGACACGTGTGGTTATGCGTGCCGTTGTGCAGACTCTCACCACCATAGTCATCTTTCTCTTCTTGCTTTCTCTCGTATACAAGGTGGTTCCGCGCACCTTCATGCTCGAGATGTTCGGCATCGATGTGTTGTGCATTGAGGCTATTCACGTCATCTTTGCCTTGCACTTGCGCCACATCCGCAAGACCGGATGTGATTCAATTCCGATTGTTTTTGTTGGAGCCGACCACAACAACCGAATGATATATGAAGACATGCAGACTGGCGTCGGTGTGAACGGATACGTGGCTAAGGGCATGTTCTCGTCTTTGTACACCGAAAAGATACCGGAAGGGCTTCCTTATCTTGGCAAGATAAAGGATGTGTTGCCTTATCTCGAAAAACATAAGGATGAGGTGAAGGAGGTGTATTGCTCTCTTAGCCCAGGCATAAAGGAGGAGTTCGAGATGATTCAGCCTATCATCCGCTTCTGCGAGGCGAACTTCTTGAAGTTCATCTATGTGCCCAACATGAACGGTTATCCGCGCCACAGAATGCGACTCAGCAAGGTGGGGCGTACAACTGTAATCCAGTTGCACGAGGAACCGCTCGACAATGTGGTTGCCCGAATGGCAAAGCGTACTCTTGATGTCCTCATCTCCGGGCTCTTTGTAGTTCTGGTATTCTGGTGGGTTTACATCATTGTGGGACTCATCATCAAGAAGACATCTCCCGGACCGATATTCTTCAAGCAGAAACGTACCGGATACAACGGTGTTGCCTTCGAGTGTCTGAAGTTCCGTTCGATGAAGGTGTGTGCCGATGCCGACACCAAGCAGGCAACGAAGGACGACCCGCGCAAGACTCCGTTTGGCAACTTCATACGCAAGACCAGCATCGACGAACTTCCTCAGTTCCTCAATGTGCTGAAGGGCGATATGTCCATCGTCGGACCGCGTCCTCACATGGAACACCACACGGAGATTTACTCCAAGTTGATAAGCGACTATATGGTGCGCCATCTCGTGAAGCCAGGAATCACCGGCTGGGCACAAATCAACGGCTGCCGTGGAGAAACAAAGACGGTGCAGGAGATGGAAAACCGCGTGGAGCACGACATCTGGTACATCGAGCACTGGTCGTTGGCTCTCGACATGGAGATATTCTTCAGAACCATCTGGCAAGTGCTGGGTGGCGACAAACAAGCATATTAAAACAAGATGAAGGGAATGATTAGAGTATTGCTGTTTTTCTTTGGTTTCGTGGTTTGCATTGCGGATGTCAGTGCTCAGGTTGTCATGCCCAATTTGCAGACTGAGAAGAAAGACAAAGGCATGCTCAATCATCTTGACTTTTCTGCAACAGTAGGCACCATGGGCTTGGGATTCGACTTTGCCATGCCCGTCGGCAATTATGTGAAGGTGCGTGCCGGAGGTACTTGGATGCCCCATTTCCGTGTGAACGTGAAGTACGAGCTGTTGATGTCGGAGGCTTCGAGCCGTCAGGAGAGTAGGGAGAAGTTCGACAAAGCAGCCCAACTGCTCAAGCAACTCACCAACAGAGAAGCCCAGCGCGACATATCAATGATGGTGGAACCGAACAGCAACAACTTCAAGTTCCTCGTCGACTTCTTTCCGTTGCGCAACAAGAACTGGCATGTCACCGCAGGCTTCTATTGGGGCAACTCCACGTTTGCCAAGGCAATCAACCGCACTGAAGACATGACCAACCTCGTCATGGTCAATCTCTACAACCATATCGTCGACAAGATATTGGCTGGGGAGGACATTGCCACCTTCGAAGGCGAGAGCATCTCGATACCCGAACAGTTGGTCGACAAGGTGAAGAGTTACGGCTACATGAGCGTGTTCATGGGACCGTGGCTCAAGGACGAATACGACTCAGAGGGCAATCTCATCCATCAGAAGGGCGATGCCTACTATCTCCGTCCGAGCGACGACAATATGGTGAGGTGCAATGCCGTGGTCAACAAGTTCAAGCCCTACGTCGGCATTGGCTACTCCACTACCTTCAAGAAGGGCGGCGACACCTCAATCTCCATCGATGCCGGAGCCTTGTTCTGGGGCGGACGTCCCAGTCTGATAACCCATGAGGGCATCGACATCATGCACAGCGTCGGAAAGAACGGTGGCGATGTGGAGAAGACAGTGAATTTCATCAAGAAGTTCCCGGTCTATCCTGTAGTTGAAATCAAGTTGACACAACGTATTTTTTAGTAATCAAGAAACAAAACAATTAGATATTATGAAAGGAATTGTACTTGCTGGCGGTAGTGGAACCCGGCTTTATCCAATCACAAAGGCAATCAGTAAACAGCTCATGCCAATCTACGACAAACCAATGGTCTACTATCCTATAAGCGTACTTATGCTGGCGGGAATACGCGACATCCTGATTATATCAACACCCTACGACCTGCCAGGATTCAAGCGCCTCCTGGGCGACGGCAGCGACTATGGCGTCCACTTTACCTTTGCCGAGCAACCGTCACCCGACGGACTGGCACAGGCATTCACCATCGGTGAAGAATTCATTGGCGACGACAGCGTTTGTCTTGTGCTTGGCGACAACATCTTCCAGGGTCCGGGTCTGTCGCAGTTGCTGAGGGAAGCAGTCGTGACTGCCGAGCAGGAAAAGAAGGCAACAGTGTTCGGCTACTGGGTGAGCGACCCTGAGCGCTATGGCGTGGCATCGTTCGACAAGCAGGGCAACTGCCTTTCCATCGAAGAGAAGCCGGCACACCCCAAGAGCAACTATGCTGTCGTGGGACTCTATTTCTATCCCAACAAAGTGGTGGAAGTGGCAAAGAACATCAAGCCGTCGGCACGTGGCGAGTATGAAATCACCACAGTCAACCAGAAGTTCCTTGAGGATGGCGAGTTGAAGGTGAAGACCTTCGGGCGCGGTTTCGCTTGGCTCGATACCGGTACACACGACTCGCTTGCAGAAGCGTCCACCTATATCGAAGTTCTCGAAAAGCGCCAGGGACTGAAGGTGGCTTGTCTTGAAGGCATTGCCTACCGCATGGGTTGGATTGACGAGAAACGTATGCGCGAACTTGCCGAGCCTATGCTCAAGAACCAGTATGGCCAATACTTGATTAAGGTGATAGAAGAAATGAAAGAAACAGGAAGTGCCAACCTTGACTAAGGACGGGTCCTTCCGCACATACATACAATAAAGGAAATCACAGAATGAATATTCTTATTACAGGAGCAAACGGACAGTTGGGCAACGAGATGCGTATCATTGCCCGTGACTCCTCCGACCATTACGTGTTCACCGACGTGAACCAGGTGGAGGGCGTCGAGACCACCTGTCTCGACATAACTGATTTGGATGCGATAAAGAAGACAGTTGCCGACAACGACATCCGTTTGATTGTCAACTGTGCAGCCTTCACCAATGTGGATGCAGCCGAGTCGGCAGAACCGCTGGCAGAGAAACTCAATGCCACAGCACCCGAGAACTTGGCAAAAGCCATGAAGGAAGTCGGTGGACTGCTTGTGCAAATCAGCACCGACTATGTGTTTGGCAAAGAACCCTACAATATTCCTTGCAAGGAAGACCAGAAAGGCACGCCTACCGGAGTGTATGGCATGACCAAATTGCATGGCGAACAGAAGATAATGGCAACCGGTTGCAACCATGTCATCATCCGCACAGCATGGCTCTACTCAGAGTTCGGCAAGAACTTCTGCAAGACAATGCTCAACCTCACGTCCACCAAACCACAGCTGAAAGTAGTGTTCGACCAGGTCGGTACACCCACCTATGCCTACGACCTTGCAAAAGCCATTGCAGTTGTGATTGAAGACTACAAGACGTCAGGCGACGGAACCTATGCCAAGACCGGAGTCTACCATTACAGCAACGAAGGCGTCTGCAGCTGGTACGACTTCACCAGGATGATTGCAGAATATGCAGGCAACACCGCTTGCGACATCCAGCCATGCCACTCCAATGAATATCCTTCCCCAGTCACACGCCCGTCGTTTTCCGTGCTCGACAAGACCAAGATCAAGGAGACCTTCGGAGTGAAAGTGCCTTACTGGACCGATTCGTTGAAGCAGTGCCTTGCCAATCTCCGCAGTTAAAGAGCGATGCAGCAGTAAATGAGCGATGCAGCGGTAAATGAACAGCGCATAATAGTGCATATATATAAATAAGGAGTATATATAATAAGGTGTAAACAAAGATATGAACGTAATAAAGACAGATATAGAAGGACTGCTCATCATCGAGCCCAAAGTGTTCGGTGATGCCCGCGGTTATTTCTTCGAGAGTTTCAGCGAGAGAGAGTTCGATGAGAAAGTCACCCCTCTGCTCGGACACACAATCCATTTTGTGCAGGACAACGAGAGCATGTCGAGCTATGGCGTCATGCGCGGACTCCATTTCCAGCGCCCGCCGTTCACCCAGGCAAAGCTCGTGCGTTGCGTGCGCGGCAGAGTGCTCGATGTGGCAGTCGACATCCGCAAGGGAAGTCCCACCTACGGGCAGCACCTGGCTGTGGAACTGACTGAGGACAACCATCGCCAGTTCCTCATCTCCAAAGGCTTTGCCCATGGCTTTGCCGTTCTGAGCGAGACCGCTGTGTTCCAGTACAAGTGCGATGAGTTCTATCATCCCGAAGCCGACGGTGGCATCTCCATCCTCGACAAAAGTCTCGGCATCGACTGGCAGATATCCATGGAGCAGGCACTCCTCAGCGAGAAAGACACCAAGCATCCTTGCCTCAGCGACTTCGATTCACCCTTCACTTTTGGTAAATGATTAAGGAAAACAACAATATGAAACGAAACATAGTCATCACCGGCGGTGCCGGCTTCATCGGAAGCCATGTCGTTCGCCTTTTCGTGAACAAATATCCCGAGTACAACATCATCAACCTAGACAAGCTGACCTATGCCGGCAACCTTGCCAACCTCAAGGACATCGAGGACAAGCCCAACTACAAGTTCGTGAAGATGGACATCTGCGACTTCGATGCATTCTACAAGTTGATGCAGGACGAACATATCGACGGCATCATCCATCTTGCAGCCGAGAGCCATGTGGACCGCTCCATCAAAGACCCGTTCACCTTCGCTCAGACCAACGTGATGGGCACACTGTCATTGCTCCAGGCAGCCAAACTCTATTGGGAGAGCCTGCCCGAAGGATACGAAGGCAAGCGCTTCTATCATATCTCCACCGACGAAGTGTATGGTGCACTGCAGATGACACATCCCGAAGGCGTACCGGCACCGTTCACCACCAAAGCATCGAGCGGCAACAACCACGAGGCATACGGCGAGGAGTTCTTTGTGGAGACCACAAAGTACAATCCTCACAGTCCATATTCAGCATCCAAGGCAAGCAGCGACCATTTCGTCCGTGCGTTCCACGACACCTACGGCATGCCGACCATCGTGACCAACTGCTCCAACAACTACGGACCCTACCAGTTCCCTGAGAAGTTGATTCCGCTCTTCATCAACAATATCCGTCACCGCAAGCCACTGCCAGTATACGGCAAGGGCGAGAACGTGCGCGACTGGCTCTACGTGGAAGACCATGCGCGTGCCATCGACATGATATTCCACAATGGCAAGGTAGCCGAGACCTACAACATCGGAGGCTTCAACGAGTGGAAGAACATCGACATCATCAAGGTAGTCATCAAGACTGTCGACCGCCTGCTCGGACGCAAGGAAGGTGAAGACCTCGACCTCATCACCTACGTCACCGACCGCAAGGGTCACGACATGCGCTATGCCATCGACTCACGCAAACTCCAGCGTGAACTCGGTTGGGAACCAAGTCTCCAGTTCGAGGAAGGCATCGAGAAGACCGTGAAGTGGTACCTCGACCACCAGGACTGGATGGACAACATCACCTCCGGTGAATACGAGAAATACTACGAAAGCATGTACAAGAACCGATAATGCAGGTTCAGCAGTATCAGACAACACAAAGGCAGGTCATCCGACCTGCCTTTCGCATTTGCATGCAGCAATAGGAGCTAGCCCTCTCCTAGAGCGTTAAAGCGAGCGAAGGAATTAGTGCGTTGTAAATATAGCGAGCATTCGCTCGAATGTCATCGTCGACGCTTTCGGAGAAAGCTGACTCCTACCATGCGGCTCGAAATACATAGCGAGCTGTGCTCGAACGTCATCGTCCACGCACTCGGAGAGCGCTGACTCCTAGCCAGCTCGCAATTCAACGCTCCCATCCGGACGGCTAACACAAAACCTAAAACCCAAAACGCAAAACATTCATGTTTGCCTTACTTCATCTTCTTTGTGACTTTTGCCTTGATGATGTGGCAGTCGTGGATGGGACGGTCGTTCTGGTCGGTGGGCAGTTTCTCTATCTTTTCCACTACTTCCATTCCGCTTACTACGCGTCCGAATACGGTGTAGCTGCCGTCGAGATGTGGGGCGCCTCCGATGGTTTTGTAGGTTTCGCACATTTCGGGTGTCAGTTTGAAGGTGTGGTTGGTCCATTCGTCGATGCGCTGTTGGGTGCGGTCGAGTGATGCATCGTCGAAGGTCTGTCCGGTGACGATGGTGAACTGTGTGGACGAGCTTTTCTTCTCGGGATTGGTTTCATCGCCTTCGCGTGCTGCATTGAGCATTCCGCGCTGATGGTAGAAGAGTGGGGCACGGAACTCTGCGGGTATCCAGTCGGCTGGTGTCTCGTCGCCATCGCCCAACATCTCGCCTGGTTTGGCATGTTTGCTGAGGCGGTCGCCTGTCTGAATGATAAAACGGTTGATGACCCGATGCCAAAGCACACCGTCGAAGGACTTGTTCTTCACTTGGCGGATGAAGTTGTCGCGGTGGAGTGGTGTCTCGTTGAAGAGTTCAACTACGATGTCGCCGAAGTCGGTGGTGAGTGTCACTTGTGTGCGGTTGGAGTCGGCAAGGAGTGACTGGATTATCTCTTTTGTACTGGCATTGAGGTTGATTGTTGTCCACTGGTTCTTGGCTGCGAGTTCGTCGATGACGGTCTTTGCTTCTGTCTCTGTGGCTTTGCTGCTGCATGGATAGGCAAGCAGAAGTCGGCTTGACTTGGCGAAACTCTTTGCGGTTTTCTCCAGTTGTTTGCGGTAGTTCACGGTGCTGGGTGTGCCTTGACTTTCGGTGTTGTCTGGGCAGGACTGGAGGATGACGATGTCGGGCTGGTAGGCTCGGGCTGCTGCAAACCCATTGTCTGTTGTCTTGTCGTGTGCTGCACTTGATGTGCAGCTGAAGGTGCGCACGTCGAATCCGGTGCCGAGCAGGGTCTGCAGTTGGGGCTGGACTGATGCTTGCATTGGGCGGCTGTTGTCTGCCTCGACGGGTGTGCTGCTTACGTATGCCACTCTTACTGCACGCTGTGCGCTTATGGTCAGCGAGAAGATGAATGCTATGATGAGATTGATGGTCTTCATATTTGTGGTGGGGTTATGTCTGTTGTGCTTTGTATTTACTTGCTGCTTTGTATTTACTTGCCTTCCGGTCACGTTTGTTTTAGTCGTAGAAGTTCCAGCTCAGTCCGAACCGTATGCATGACGGATTGATGGGGTAGCCCGGTGCCCAGAAGTAGCGTCCGTCGCTTTGGTTGGCATGGTAGTACTGCACGTAGAAGCGTGTGCGCTTGAGGTCGAAGTTGGCATAGGCGCTGACCAGCGGATAGTTGCCTGTCTTTACGAGGTTTTGCTGGTTTTGTATCATGAACTGGCTGACTACGGGTGAGTAGTCGGGGGCATAGTATTCGGTGAAGTACTTCACGTCGGCTCCCAGTTCGCAGCCGAGGACTTTGGCAATGCGGAACTTGATGTATGCGTTGGCAAAGAGCGAGAGGGTGGGGAGGGGCAGTACTTGTTTGTTGCCGGTCTTCTGGTAGGTGGCATCGAGCTCGATGTGGAGGATGCCCAACTTGATTTGCTGGCTCAGATTGGCGCTCAGCACCTGGATGCTGCCGGAGTGCTGCATCGGGGTGACGTTGTTGGAATAGCGGGTTGTGGAACCGTCGGTGTATGCCAGTCCGGTGTTGGCAAAGTATGTGTAGTTCTTTATGTTTTCTGCTCCCACGGTGATGGTGGTCTTGGTGTGGGGTATGGTCAGCTGGCCCTGGATGCGTGTGCGGTTTTCCTTGTCGAAATCATAGTCCCACCATGCGTGTGTGGAATGGAAATGGCGGATGTAGTAGGAGGGCAACTGGTTGCGTACGGAGGCGTTTACCACGAGCTGAGCTGTGTCGCCGAGTACTGGCACGTTGAGTTCTCCGCGTCCGTCAACGTAGAAGTCGCCTGACCGTTCGCCGGTGAGTGTGAGGTGGGCATCGATGTTGAAATGGAGTTGCTTGCCTTGGGTTCTCAGCAACTGCCCGCCGATGGATATGTTGTTTTCCTTTACCTTGTTCTTGTTGAGGTAGCGCACGGACTGTGTGAGTGTGGTGACGAAGGTGTCGGGCATTTCGAAGCTCTGGTGCTCGAACTCCACGTAGGCGTTGATGCCTGCTGCTGCATATTTGTTGAAGCCTTCACGGAGGGAGATTCCCACGATGTTCTTCACCACGAGGTCTTTTGTGCGGTCGTTGGTGGTGTCGCCGTCAAGATAGGTGTAGGTGTGGTAGTTGTCGGGGGTGGTGTAGGCACGGTAGTTGCGGCGCAGATAGCGCATGGAGACTGTGTGGAAGAGGCTGGTGACTGGCACGAATTCTTCCTGGATGTTGGTGGTGTCGCCGGTCTCGCGATAGAATCCGATGTTGTAGCGGTGGTTGAAGTGGATGATGTCGTGCTCTTGCCTTGACCATGTGTTCGACAAGTAGGTGGGGATGTCGTTTGACTTGACGTTGGACGACATCGACTCTTTGTCGGTGATGTAGCTCTCGTCGGTGATGCCTCCGTTTTCTGCCATCTTCATGAAGTTGTGGGTGTAGTAGAACTTGAATTCGTACTTGTCGCCCAGGTAGGATGCCCATCCGGATGCTCCCATGTAGGATGTGGACTGGTTGGCATAGTAGCCTTGTCCGTACATGTAGTCGTAGAGTCCTCCGAAGTTGATTCGTTTTCCTGCATTCTGCGTATAGACCACTTTCACGTGGTCGTCGCCTGTCTCTTTTGATCCTACGCAGTTGTAGGTGGCATTGAGGTAGGGCGAGCGGGTGTTGTAGAATAGGAACTTGTCGGCTGGCACGTAGAACTGGTCGAACGGACGGAGGAAGATGAATTCGTCGTTGTCGTTGCGTTCCATGAAGATGCGGTTGAGCCGTGGGGAACCGAGGTTGCCCAGGTGGTTGTAGTGTCCGCGTATGCCTTCAGCCAGGTTGGTGTTTTGGAAAAGGTGTTGCATGGTGTCGACTGTGGCAACGGAGCGGTTGCCATAGACCTCGTCGATGGTCCATGCGCGCACGTCGACTGGCACGATTTTGTTTTCTTTCTTCTTGTCGTCGACGGAGTCTTCCTGAATCATGCTTTTGTCGGTGTTGCTCTCGAGGTCTCCGATGATACGCTGTGCGGATGCCATGACCGGCAACAGAAGCAGGAGTAGAATTAGCTTTTGTCTCATTTAGAACATGAATCGGAGGTAGAACTCAATGACTTTCAGCAGGAGCGCACCGAACCCTACCGAGAAGAAGAGTGCTTTCTGGTCGGGGAAAACGAAGTAGATGATTACTGCGGCAAGGAAGCCGAGCATGAACACTGCGTTGAGGATTTTGCGTGCAGTGAGTATGCCGTCGGACTGTCGCCCGATTTTCTTTCCTTTGTGCTTTTTCTTCTTGTCGTTCTCGAGGGCTTCCGCTATGATTTTGTCAATCTCGTCTGATTTCATTTGTTACTGCTGGATTGTGGTGGCGATTTCTGAGAACAGTTCGTCCTTCAGGTTGATGGTCTTCACGCGGAACTTGCGGTTGACCTTATAGAATTCGCCTTTCTTGTTGAATGACTCTGAGTCGGTGATGAGCGATTCGGCTTCGACACGCTCTTTCTCTGATGAGAAGGTGTAGACGTAGGAGATGTTCTGCATTGACACGCTCACCGCCCCGTCCTTGATGTCGATATGGAGCTGGTATGTGATTTCAGTGTAGTCCTTGGCGAGGAAACTGTTTCTGAACACGAGTTCTTCGTTGCCCTGGACGAGGAGTTTGCCGGCGCTTTCGTCGTTGGTCTTCACTCCCGACATCTCCAAGTTGCGGAAATAGTCTTTGTCGGTCCATTTGCCGTTTTCCACGTTCTGCAGGAAGCGTGCTGATGCCCACGAGCCTACGAGGGTGTAGAGTTCAGCCTTGCTCTTTCCGGGTGCGGCAATTGTCTGCGAGAACACCACTTTCCCGTTCACTTCGGGCACTGCGCCTTGCAGGTAGGGAGTGTCGTCGATTATTTTCTTCGTATCAGGGTTCTTTGCGAACATCCCTTTGTTTTGTGCATAAGTGCATGCCGGGAACAGTGCAATCATCAGTGCAATTACAAGTCTATTCATGTTGTTTCTTTTTGTGTGTAGTTTACTGTCTTAATTATGTAACCGCAAAATTACGGAAAAATTGCCTAAGCACAAAATTTTATTTTCCTAACTGGGAAAAATTATTTTCCTGACTGGGAAAATGAGTGCGTTCTGCCTTTTCCGTGTTTCCCGAGTTGCGAAATAATGCACGAAGGGGAGAGGTGTTCGGCTGACTTCCGGATGGATGACGGGAAACCTGCTTTCCGAACTCCGATGTTATGCAGTTCCCACGACTTGTCCCCGCGTTCTGCGATGATGATTTTTTGCGGCTCAACCCTTATTTTATCGGGTTCTTTCGTTCAGTCTTGTAGAATTTTTGTACCTTTGCAATATAAAACTCAAATGAATATCACGAATTAGAACAGAAATAACAAGGAAATCATGTTAGGAAATTATTGGTTTGAATGTAAAGTGGAGTCAGAGAAGGCTGTTGAAGGCGGAATGAACAAGAAGTTTAAGGAGTCTTATCTCGTTGACGCACTTAATTTTACAGATGCAGAAGCAAGAATAACAAGAGAGGTGTCACCGTTCTGCAACGGACAGCTCGAGATAAAGAACATCACTCCAGCCAAGATTGACGAACTCTTCATCAATGATGCCGACAATGCCGACAAATGGTATAAGGTGAAGTGCAATTTTATCACTCTCGACGAGAAGACACAGACAGAGAAGCGCTCATCCCACTACATGCTGGTGCAGGCAGCCAACTTCCGCGGTGCTCTCGACCGTTTCGAGGAAGGCATGAAAGGAACAATGGCAGACTTTGAGATTGCTGCAATCCAGGAAACCAACCTGCTCGACGTGTTCCCATTCGAAGTTGTGGAGGAAAAACAAGATGACGACAGAGTTGCAGACAAACCTGAAGAAGGTACTGAATGATCTGACAGGGACGAAAGCCCGGCTTGTGGCTGTCTCCAAATATCATCCGGCTGAAGCCATCATGGAGGCTTACGGTGCAGGACAGCGGATATTTGGAGAAAGCCATGTGCAGGAACTCGAAACGAAACAACCGGCACTGCCGGCTGACATCGAATGGCACTTCATCGGACACTTGCAGACCAACAAGGTGAAGTACATCGCACCCTACATCAGCCTCATCCATTCGGTCGACTCCATGAAACTCCTCCGGGAAATCGACAAGCAGGCTGGCAAGGCTGGCAGGGTGATTGATTGCCTGCTGCAGATACATGTGGCACAAGAGGAGACGAAATACGGTTTTCTTCCGGCAGAACTGCTCGATGTCCTGCAGGAAGGAGGATACAGAAAGCTGGAGCACGTGAGGCTGAGAGGCTTGATGTGCATGGCTACCAACACAGATGACGAAGCCCAGATACGGAGGGAATTCCGTCTGGCACACGACACATTCGAGGAAGCTCGCAAACGCTTCTTCCCTGACGACGAGAGTTTCAGCGAACTGTCAATGGGCATGAGCGACGACTATCGCATAGCACTGGAAGAAGGAAGCACACTGGTGCGGGTGGGCAGCAAGATATTCGGACTGCGCAACTACAACGCATGAATAAACACCAAAAGAATTACAGACGAAAGACAAGATACACAGACGGAGGACGATAAAAAAGTCGATACGTAAGACAATAAGAAAGTCTAAGACGAAAAACAATACGAAAGACGAGTACGACACATATTATAATATAGCACATATACAACACACAATACGCACACACATACAACACACATAACACAACAACAAACACAAACGACAAATGAAAGTATTTTACGACAACAAAAGAGACGCTGTGCGCGAGATTGCAAGGAAATACAACGTGCGGTTGGGCTACGATGCCTCTGGCTTGCTGGCAGACTTGCTGCAACCGATGCATTTCAAGCACAGGACACTCATCATGGAGGGTGCGAGGACAGACATCAACATGTTCTATCTGTTGAAAGGACTTGTCCGCCAGTACTACAGCAAAGACGGATTCGACAATGTGGTCGACATAGTGCATGAAGGTGACATGCTGATGTGCAACGAAAGCCTTTTCGCCCACATGAAGTCGCAACTCAATGTGCAGACACTCGAACCGACTTATCTCTATGCGATAAACTACCGGCAGTTCAAGAACCTGGCAGCGGAAAACAGGGAACTGAGCGACCTGCTGTTCGCCATAGTGGAGTCGGTGATAGCAAAGAAAGAAGAAATATACAAACTGCTCGACGAGACACCAATCAACAAGTATATGACACTCATGCATAGAGATAGCGAAGTCATACGACGTACACCTCTTAAGTATGTGGCATCATACCTGAGAATGGCTCCCGAGACATTGAGCAGAGTAAGAAATACAATAAACAAACGTGAAAGCAGTAATACTTGATTCATACACAGTCAACCCCGGCGACCTCTCATGGCGCCAGCTCGAAGAGTTGACAGAACTGGATGTCTACGAACGCACATCTCCCGACGAAGTCGTGGAGAGGTGCAAGGGACACGACATTGTGCTCACAAACAAAGTGGTGCTCGATGCCGAAATCCTCAACCAGTTGCCCCACCTCAGTTACATAGGTGTGTTGGCAACTGGATACAATGTGGTTGACCTTGAAGTTGCCAGCCGGCAGAGCATCGTGGTCACCAATATCCCGGCATACAGCACCGAAAGCGTGGCACAGATGGTTTGGGCACATATCCTTAACATAACCAATAGGGTGGGGCATTATGCCGAAGCCAACAAGAACGGCAGATGGACCGACTGCAAGGACTTCTGTTACTATGACTTCACCCACACCGAACTGGCAGGGAAAGTGTTTGGCATTGTCGGTATGGGACATACAGGAATGGCTGTAGCCAAGATTGCACAAGCATTTGGCATGGATGTGATTGCCTTCTCGTCGAAGGAAGAGTTGCCAAAAGGCTTCGAGAAAGTGTCGATGGAAACTCTCTTCAAGGAAAGCGATGTGCTGAGTCTGCATTGTCCTCTGACCGAGACAACAAAAGACTTGGTAAATATGGAGCGGCTTCAACTGATGAAACCGTCTGCGATACTTATCAATACGAGCCGAGGTCCAGTGGTGAACGAAGCCGATGTGGCACAAGCCCTCAACGAGGGACTGATTGCTGCCTATGGCGCTGATGTCCTGTCCTCGGAGCCTGCTTCAGCCGACAATCCGCTGCTGACAGCCAAGAACTGTTTCCTCACCCCTCACATTGCCTGGGCAACCAAGGAGGCAAGAACCCGACTGATTGACATCTGCACCAAGAACGTGAAGGCTTTCATAAAGGGTAACCCTCAGAATGTGGTAAACTGAATGAGGTGAAGATAATGACAGAATGAGGTGAAGTTAACGACAGAACGAGGTGAAGATAAACGCAAGAATACAAGAAGCCCAGGGGCATTGCCCTGGGTTTCATCGTATATATCTGTTTTCTCTTATTTTCTCTTATTTGCTCTTCGCAGGATTACTTGCTCCTGGGCTGTTCGCTCTTCACCGGGATTTCTTCCACTCTTTTCTGATGGCGTCCGCCTGCGAACTCAGTTGAGAAGAACTCGTCGAGGCACTGGCGGCATACGTTCTCAGAGATGAATCTTCCTGGGAACACAATGACGTTTGCATTGTTGTGCTCACGGATGAGGTGGGCAATCTCCGGTTGCCAAACCAAACCGGCACGGATGCCCTGATGCTTGTTGAGTGTCATGCTGATGCCTTCGCCACTGCCACACATGGCAATGCCTGGGTAGACTTCGCCTTTCTCAATCCCTTCTGCAAGAGCATGTCCGTAGGTGGCATAGTTGCAACTGTCTTCGGTGTATGTGCCGTAGTCTTTGTATGCGTAACCTTTCTCTTCCAGATACTTCTTCACGAACTGTTTCAACTGAAATGCAGCATGGTCGCTTGCAATTCCTATTGTCTTTATTTCCATAGTGCTACGTTTGTCTGTGCCTTTTCTTGGCACGCCTTATGTTTGTTTATGTTTCTGTTATTTGTTCAATCCGATTACTTGTCCAAGTCGATTATTGTGTAGTTTGTAGTGCCAAGTCCGATTTTCTCTGCATGCTCTACGATATGTTCACCGTGGAGTTGCTTGATGCGTCCTTGCAGCGGACGTGCATCGTCGCCCGGTTTGTCGGTGTGGTTGAAGATGATGTCAAGGCAAGCCTTGTCGAGTGCCACAGGGTCGGTTGATGCAAGGATGCCCACGTCAGCCAGTCTCGGCTCTTGTGGATTGCCGTTGCAGTCGCAGTCGATTGACATGTTGTTCATCACATTGATGTAGAGTACTTTTCCATTGAAGTAGTTGTGCACAGCCTGTGCTGCGGCAGCCATTGACTCGGTGAATGAGTCCTGGTTGTTGTTGCCCCAAGGATTTCTGTCGCTCTTTCCTGCAGAGTGGATGTTGGCTTTGCCGCTCTTTGATGCCACGCCTATTGATGCGTTCTTCAGCACTCCTCCGAATCCGCCCATCTGGTGACCCTTGAAATGGGCGAGGTTGATCATGAAGTTGTAGTTGGCAAGGTGGGAGCCTACGATGTCGTATTTAATCCATGTGGAGTCGGCAACAGGTATTTTCATGTCGCCTTCCGAGTCCATGATGTCCACCTTGGCAATCTTGTCGAATCCGCGTTCGGCAATGGCGCGCAGATGGCTTTCCGTATTGCTGCGGCTGCCTTCGTAGGCTGTGTTGCATTCCACGATTGTGCCCTTCACCTTCTTTACCAATGGCTCGATGAACTCAGGACGCAGATAGTAGGTGCGTGATGATTCTCCGGTGGATATTTTCACTGCCACCTTGCCTTTTGCTTTCACTCCGAGAGCCTTGTAGATTTTCACCAGTGACTCGGGAGTGATTTCCTTTGTGAAGTACACTTTCGACTGTGCGAATGCTCCCAAGGATGCAATGCTCAGTATTGAAGCTATAAATAACTTTTTCATTGTGAGTCGTGTTTGTTTGTCTGATGCAAAGGCTCAGAACCCGGAAAACCAAATGTAGGACGATGAATCAGTACACTTGGCCTCCGTGCTGTCTTTACCTTATTATTATTTATATGCTTGCATTATCTGTTTACACTTACATTATTTGCGCAAAGTATGCCTTGTTGATTATTGACACGGCATTGAGGGTGCGTGGGAAACCAATCCATGGAAGGATGATGGTGCATACGGCTATCATCTCCTCCTTGGAGATGTTATGGTTCTTACATCCCTGTGCATGAACAAGTAGGCGGTCGTCGCAGCCTCCCATTGCTGCCAGCAGACAGAAGGCAATGAGTTCGCGGTGTTGTGGGTCGATGCCTGTGCGTGTGTAGAAACGTCCGAAGCAGTACTCTGCCATGAAGTTGGTGAGGTGCTCCTGTCCCTTTGGTGCTGCTGCGATGAGGCTGTCCACTGAACCTTTTCCGAATGTCTCGTCAAGCAGTTGCTTGCCTTTCTCGAATGCCTCCTCGTCGTTCGACACTGTGTTCTGAGGGTCGAGCGGCAGGCGTATGCCGTTGTTCTCGAAGATGTCGTTCATCAGCAGGTTGTAGTCGACGAGCAGTGCTGCGCCAACGTAAGGATATGCCATGTAGACAATCTCGCGTATTTCGCGTGGTTTCACTCCTACGTTGAGGCATGCATCGACAAACAGCTTGAATTCGTTGATGGCATTGCATCCGATGGTGGTTGCCAGCAGACACATGACACGGGTCTTCTCCAGTACAATGCCGTCGGTCTTCTCCAGTGTCTTGTCGAAGGCGAAGTTGTCTACAATCTCCGACAGTTCAGGGTCTGTATGTATGTTGTTGATTTTTGTTCTGCTTGAGGAAAACAAACGGCGCATTTCCTCGTGAGCGCGCTTGGTAATTTTTATCTCTCTCATTGGCTTAATGTTTTTGTTGTTACCATGCAAAGATAATGATAATTTGCCATTGGATGTGCTTTCGCATGAGTTTTTTTGAGAAAAAAGAATAATATAATTGGTTTTGTGGTTGTTTTCCCGTATATTTGCACTGAAAATAAACTTCAACCCCAATAATCATGTCAAGATATTCTCTTCACATTTTGTGTCTGACAATGGCTGCTCTGCTGTCATTGAGTGCCTACGGACAAGGCGATATGCCGGGACGCAGAAACCCGGGCGACCGCGAGAGGATGCGGATTGACCGCCGTCCCCGTTTTGTATTCGATTCCACCAATCCCGATGTTCACGACCCCGTCATGGCATACTGCGACGGCAAGTACTATATCTTTGCCACAGGACAGGGGGTGGGCTCCATGTCGTCCGACGATATGATGACTTGGCAACCCGGACCTTCAGCCATGCCCGAAGTCCCCCAATGGGCAATCGATTCGGTGCCTGGCTACAGAGGACACACTTGGGCTCCGGACATCCAGTACTACAACGGTAAATGGTATTTGTATTACAGTTGCTCTACATTCGGCAAGAACGGTTCCGCTATTGGTCTGATGACCAACACCACACTCAATCCCGAATCGGCAGACTACAAGTGGACAGACCAGGGCGTGGTGGTGCGCAGTGTGATGAACCGTACAAACTGGAATGCGATTGACCCCAACATGATTGTCGACGAGAAAGGCAACCCTTGGCTCACATGGGGCTCGTTCTGGGACGGCATCCAGTTGGTGAAACTCAGCAGGGACTTCAAGACTCCCAAAGGAAAGGCAAAGACCATTGCAAGAAGATATATGCGCAACAATATGAAACAACTTGTGTCGAAGGAAGACATGGAGCGTGCCAACCAGGCTCCCGATGCCGGTGCCAATGCCATCGAAGCACCTTTTATTATAAAGGAGGGAAAATACTACTACCTGTTTGTGTCGTGGGACTATTGCTGCAAGGGCGCGAACAGCAACTACAAGGTGGCAGTTGGACGCTCGAAGAAAGTGGAGGGTCCGTATCTCGACAGCAAGGGCAAGGATATGGCAGTAGGTGGCGGCGACATCATTGCCGAGAGAGACAATGACTTCTATGGCATAGGTCACAGCTCTGCCTATAAGTTCGACGGACAATGGTACTTCATGGCGCACGGCTATTCGAGAGCAGACAACGGTGCTTCAAAGCTGGTCATCAAGAAGATGCACTTCAACGAAGAAGGTTGGCCAGTGCTCGACGAACGGATGAAGAGAGACGTGATGGAAGGACTGAGCATCAACGTGATAGGTGACAGCTATGTGGCAAACCACAGGGCAGACAAGTCGGAGGCGTGGCATGCGAAGGTGGCAAAAGCCCACAACATGACCTACAGAAACTACGGACGCAACGGCGGTGCAGTGGCTTTCGACCGCACGAAAGACGGCTTTGGCAAGGCACTGTCGCAAAGATATGTGGATATGGACAACAATGCTGACATCGTGCTCATCATTGCAGGCCACAACGATGCCTGCCTCATTGGCAACAGTGCCGACTCGCTTCAGATTTTCCGCGACAGCCTCGACCATCTGCTTTCCAATCTTGAGAAGAAATATCCGAAGGCACAGATTGGCTATGTCACTCCTTGGTTTGTCGACGCTCCCGGATTCAGTCAGGTGTGCGAAGTCATACGCGATGTCTGCTTCAAGCACGATGTGCCTGTGCAGGACAACTACAATGAATGGAGTGTCATCAAAGTGCGCGATTCGGATTTCAGAAAGAAATATTTCCAGGGAGCAGACGACCATGCACATCTGAACAATGCAGGTCACGACTTGTTCCAGCCCATAGGCGATGCTTTTGTTCACCGGCTGGCACTTCTGCAAGCACAGAAGAAATAGTGTGCACCATTTTCTGCCAATTCTATGTCGAAGTACGCTTGCTGCATAAGCCCGAAATGAGCCTCAATACGGCATCTTTATTGTAATTGTGGGCAATACAGCAATCAATAAAGTTAAAAGTAATGCAATTAGATACGCTTAATCGTAGTTTTTTAATAAAAAGATTGGCGCATCTCGGATTTTGTTGTAATTTTGCAGACTAATTTGATAACGAAGAATAACGAAGGATGAAACATAATTTACGTAGTGCTGTTTGCACTGAGGGCCGCCGCATGGCTGGAGCTAGAGCTCTGTGGGTGGCAAACGGAATGAAGAGAGAGCAGTTTGGCAAGCCAATCATTGCCATAGTCAACTCATTTACCCAGTTTGTACCTGGGCATACCCATCTGCACGATGCCGGTGCCATAGTGAAAGCCGAGATTGAGAAACTCGGATGCTATGCGGCTGAATTCAACACAATTGCCATTGACGACGGAATTGCAATGGGACACGACGGAATGCTCTATTCGCTTCCAAGCCGCGACATCATTGCCGACTCAGTGGAATACATGGTCAATGCCCACAAGGCTGATGCAATGATCTGCATCTCCAATTGCGACAAGATAACCCCGGGAATGCTTATGGCTGCCATGAGGCTCAACATCCCTGCAGTGTTTGTGTCCGGAGGACCAATGGAAGCAGGTAAGTACAAGGGCGAGAACCTCGACCTGATTGCAGCCATGGTGAAGGGCGCTGACCCGACAGTGAGCGATGCTGAACTTGCTGAGGTTGAAGACAGAGCATGCCCTGGTTGCGGTTGCTGCTCGGGAATGTTCACTGCCAATTCAATGAACAACCTCACAGAAGCCATCGGACTTTCATTGCCAGGCAACGGAACAATCTTGGCAACGCATGTCAACCGTGTGGAACTGATGAGGGCAGCAGCACGTCAGATTGTGAAGAATGCCTTCGCTTACTATGAGGATGGCGACGACAGCGTTCTGCCACGCAGCATTGCCACACGCCAGGCTTTCCTCAATGCCATGACACTCGACATTGCCATGGGAGCGTCAACCAATACTGTGCTCCATCTTCTTGCCGTAGCACAGGAGGCAGAAGTGGATTTCACAATGGCAGACATCGACTGCCTGTCGCGCAAGACTCCGTTCCTCTGCAAACTTGCACCAAACTCACAGAAGTACAGTGTGCAGGAGTGCGGACGTGCCGGAGGAATGCTCAACCTGTTGGGCGAACTGGCAAAGGGCGGACTGATTGACACTTCAGTGAAGCGTGTCAACGGCGCCACACTGGCTGAAGACATTGAGAAATACAGCATCCTCAAAGAGAATATCGACCCCGAAGCAAAGAGAATCTACTCATCGGCTCCGGCTGGAGTATTCTGCAATAAATTGGGAGTGCAGAACACGACATACGAAACACTCGACACCGACCGTGCAAACGGTTGCATCCGCGACATCGAGCATGCCTACACCAAGGACGGCGGAATGGCAATCCTGTTCGGCAATATAGCCCAGGACGGTTGCGTGGTGAAGACAGCAGGTGTCGACGAGAAGATATGGAAGTTTGCAGGTCCTGCAGTCGTATTCGATTCACAGGAAGATGCCTGCGAGGGAATCCTCGGAGGAAAAGTAAAAGCTGGCGATGTGGTAGTCATCACCCACGAAGGACCGAAGGGCGGACCTGGAATGCAGGAGATGCTCTATCCTACATCCTACATCAAGTCAATGCACCTCGGCAAGGAATGTGCGCTTATCACCGACGGACGTTTCTCCGGCGGAACCAGCGGACTGAGCATCGGACACATCAGTCCTGAGGCAGCCAACGGTGGCAACATCGGAAAGATTGTGGATGGCGACATCATCGAGATTGACATACCGAACCGCTCCATCAATGTACGTCTGAGCGACGAGGAGCTGGCAGCACGTCCACAGCAGCCGTTGAAGCGAAACAGAGTAGTGAGCAAGTCTCTCCGTGCCTATGCCCAGAGTGTGAGCAGTGCCGACAAGGGAGGCGTGAGAATAATAGATTAATAAGAAGATTCGCCCGGCAAGAAGTTGCAGGGGCAAACAAAATAAGTATCAGAACATATATATAATGGAGAAGATTACAGGTGCTGAGGCATTGATGAAGTCATTGCTCAATGAAGGCGTGGACACACTGTTCGGTTATCCGGGCGGTTCCATCATGCCGGTCTACGACGCACTTTATGATTATACCGACAGACTGCATCACATACTGGTGCGTCATGAACAGGGAGCTGCTCATGCAGCACAAGGCTATGCCCGTGTGTCGGGCAAAGTGGGATGTGCCATCGTCACCAGCGGACCGGGTGCCACCAACACCATTACCGGCATTGCCGATGCGATGATTGACTCAACCCCGATAGTCGTGATTTGCGGTCAGGTGGGCGCTTCAATGCTTGGTACCGATGCCTTCCAGGAAGTGGATGTGGTGAATGTCACCAATCCAATATGCAAGTGGAGCTATCAGATACGCCGTGCCGAAGATGTGGCTTGGGCAGTGAGCCGTGCTTTCTACATTGCCAGGAGCGGACGTCCTGGACCGGTTGTCCTCGACTTTGCCAAGAACGCACAGACATCGATGGTTGACTATGAACCACAGAAAGTGGACTTCATACGCAGCTACCAGCCGGTGCCCATCATGGACAAGGAGGCAATCGAGCAGGCTGCATCCCTCATCAATCATGCCGACAAGCCATTGCTGCTTGCAGGTCAGGGAGTGGAACTCGGAAACGCGCATGCAGAACTCCTCGAACTCATTGAGAAGGCAGACATCCCCGTAGGATGCACCCTTCTTGGACTGTCCGACCTTCCTTCCGACCATCCGCTCAATGTGGGAATGTTGGGAATGCACGGAAACCTCGGACCCAATGTCAAGACAAACGAATGCGACCTGCTCATAGCAGTCGGCATGCGATTCGACGACCGCATCACCGGCAACCTCAATACATATGCCAAGCAGGCAAAAGTGCTGCATTTCGATATCGACCCAAGCGAGATTGACAAGAATGTGAAGACCACATTGGCAGTAGTGGGCGATTGCAAGGTGACTTTGAGCGAAGTCACAAAACGTGTCCACAAGACCAAGCATACAGAATGGGTTGAGTCGTTCAAACCCTATGCCCAGAAAGAATACGACAAGGTCATCAACAAGGCAATCAACCCGACCGAAGGACCGTTGCTTATGGCAGAAGTCGTACACAAAGTGAGCGAGGCATCGAAGAACGAGGCAGTGCTCGTCACCGACGTAGGTCAGAACCAGATGTTCGGTTGCCGCTACTTCAAGTTCACCAAAGGACACAGTGTAGTCACCTCCGGCGGATGCGGAACCATGGGATTTGGACTCCCTGCAGCCATAGGAGCCACATTCGGTGCACCCGACCGTACAGTGTGCCTGTTCGTAGGCGACGGCGGTCTGCAGATGACCATCCAGGAACTCGGAACCATCATGGAGCAGCACTCACCCGTGAAGATAATACTTCTCAACAACAACTACCTCGGAAATGTGCGCCAGTGGCAGGCAATGTTTTTCAGGCACCGCTATTCGTCCACCCCGATGATGAACCCCGACTACGAACTGATAGCCAAGGCATACGGCATACCGGCAGAGACAGTGATTGAACGCGACAAACTCGGAGAAGCCATCCAGCGGATGTTGTCAACCGACGGACCATATCTCCTGCAGTGTGCAGTGCTCGAAGAAGACAATGTGCTTCCAATGACACCTCCAGGTGCAAATGTCGACGAGATGATACTCGAACTCTAAGTTAAACCCCTCAATAAAACAATTAGTCAGTTATCATGAATAGTAATGATTGTAATGTTTGCGGTAAATGCAACAACATGGAAGAGAAGGATTTAGAGCAGTGTGAACGACTTTACACAATCTTGATATACTCAGAGAATACACCCGGATTGCTGTCACAGATATCAGCCATCTTCACCCGTCGCCAAATCAACATCGAGACCATCAACGTCTGTGCGTCAAGCACCAAGGGAGTGCACAAGTTCACTGCCACCTGCTATTGCACCGAACGTATGGCGCGCCAGCTCACAAAGCAGATGGAGAAGCGCATCGATGTGTTGCAGGCAAACTACTACACAGACGACGAGATATTCATCATCGAGACATCACTCCTGAAGATATCCACCCCGGTGATGCTGAGCAACGACAACGTGTCGAAGATGATACGCCAGCACAATGCACATATCGTCGAAGTCAACCCCGTCTATGCCACAGCCGAGAAGACCGGAGTGACAAAGGAAATCCTCTCGCTCTACAATGCACTCAACGAACAGGGAGCAGTCCTGCAGTTCGTGCGTTCCGGAAGAATATGCATCACCAAGAGCACCGAAGAGCGCCTAGATGCCTATCTTGCAATGCGTGAGGCAATGAGAAACAAATAGAAAGCAGATATTCAATTAAATACAAAAAAAAGAAAGGATTTAATTATGGCAAAAATGAATTTTGGCGGAGTCATCGAAGAAGTGATGACCCGTGAAGAGTTTCCTCTTGAGAAAGCTCGTGAGATTTTGAAGAATGAAACCATTGCAGTACTTGGCTACGGCGTACAGGGTCCTGGCCAGTCATGCAACCTTCGTGATAATGGATTCAATGTAATCGTAGGTCAGCGTCAGGGCAAGACATTCGAGAAGGCAAAAGCCGACGGATGGGTACCAGGCGAGACTCTGTTCTCAATCGAAGAGGCAGCAGAAAAAGGTACAATCATCATGTGCCTCCTCTCCGATGCAGCAGTAATGTCAGTATGGCCAACCATCAAGCCACATCTCACAGCAGGCAAGGCACTCTACTTCTCTCATGGATTCGCCATCACTTGGAACGACCGCACAGGCGTGGTTCCTCCAAAGGACATCGATGTAATCATGGTAGCACCAAAGGGCTCAGGTACTTCACTCCGTACCATGTTCCTCGAGGGCAGAGGTTTGAACTCATCATACGCTGTTTACCAGGATGCAACAGGTCATGCAATGGACCGCACACTTGCACTCGGCATCGGTATCGGTTCAGGCTACCTGTTCGAGACCACATTCCAGCGCGAGGCAACATCCGACCTCACAGGTGAGCGCGGTTCACTCATGGGAGCCATCCAGGGCTTGCTCTCAGCACAGTACGAGACACTCCGTGAGAACGGTCACACACCATCAGAGGCATTCAACGAGACAGTAGAGGAACTCACACAGTCACTCATGCCGTTGTTCGCAGCAAAGGGAATGGACTGGATGTATGCCAACTGTTCAACCACAGCACAGCGCGGCGCATTGGATTGGGCACCACGTTTCCACGATGCCATCAAGCCAGTCATGCAGAAACTCTACGATTCAGTGAAGTGCGGCAACGAAGCACAGATATCAATCGACTCCAACTCAAAGCCCGACTACCGTGTAGGTCTTGAGAAAGAACTTGCAGCAATGCGCGATTCAGAGATGTGGCGCACAGCAGTCGTTGTACGTCAGCTCCGTCCAGAGAACAACTAATCCAACGTTCGACAACAAACAATCAAGGTGTGCTTGCCAGTGCAGGTACACCTTTTTCTTGTGTTTGCAGAAAACCTCAGGGGCTTCTGTCCGTTCTAAGAAGAACCGGTTGACGTGCTGCAACATCATCCCAAAGCCCCCGTTTCTTTAGCAGTTCTATCATCCGGATGGAATGGGAGGAAAGTGGACTGCAATAGGAACTAGCTCTCTCCGAGAGCGTAAAAGCGAGCGCGGGCTTGTGGGCTGTAATATATGCGAGCATTGTCGAGTGCATTGCAATAGGAGCTAGCTCTCTCCGAGAGCGTAAAAGCGAGCGCGGGTTTGTGCGTTGTAAATATAGCGAGCATTTGCTCGAGTGTAATTGTCTACGCTGTCGGAGACGGTTGACTCCTATTCGCACGATTTCAACGCTCCCATCCGCATGGTAACACAAAACCTAAAACCCCAAAACCCAACACATTTTTGTTGACTCCTACATAGCGAACGCTGTTCGA
>CAVISR010000003.1:9940-52742 GCA_963645405.1 Acutalibacteraceae bacterium | reverse complement strand
TTTGTTGCTCAGGATGCTATAAAAATATTTAAACTACAATACTGCGGATTTGAGGAGACCACGTTTTTAATGAAGAAGAATTGAGGGCAGCCACATACGCATGGGAACACCCCGAACAATTAAGGTTTGTCAGAAATAGCCCGCTTGGAGAGGTGAAGAACCTAAACAACCCCAAAGACGCAGCCAAAATAGCGAAGAAACGAGGCAGGAACTTGACTTCATACAACCAATACGAAATAACGTTCAATAATGCCGTGTGGAATGTCAAACTGGAGGTTATAAATGACAAGAGAGAGCAGTTCTATCATATAATGAAAAAGAAATGATTTCCGTACCGCGGCGACTTAACGCCCGGGGTCATCACCAGACCCCATACAGCCGAAAATCATTTCTTTGCCGCAAATTTACAAACAAAAATTCAAACAAACAACAATATGAAGCGAAAATTTTTACTTGAAGCCAAGAAAATGGCGAAAGAATCCGGGTTTCACGATGCAAAGTCCATCGGAAAGTGGAAAGAATACGAAGTGATAGAACCCATCTTCACCGATGGGGAAACGCACTTCATCGGCTTCCCGCAGTACATTCTCTGCAACGACGGAAAACTGCGCTGGACGGAAGACTACAAAGAAAGTTTCGATATCTTGGACACATTACAATAAAAGCAGAAATACATCCAACCGGACTTGTTTCCCCGAATTCATTCGAGCCCCGGCTCGCTATGTAGGAGTCAGCCGTCTCCGACGGCGTAGACGATGAAACTCGAGCTAAGCTCGCATTGTTTACAACCCACAAGCCCGCGCACGCTTTAACGCTCTCAGAGAGAGCCAGCTCCTATTCCTGCACACATTCCAACCCACTCCATCCGGATAGCAAACCCTTTCCTTACGGCAAGGTGGCTGGAGATGGGCAAGTTTTTTTTCATTGAATTTTCTGTCCCAGCCTTGCTGCTTTCAGCAAAAGATTGTACCCTTGCAAACTGATAACATATTACTCATAAGCGAATGGAAAGTAAAGATACAGACAATATATTATCACTACTCGACAATTACACAATGACCAATGCCGATGACATTGCACGCGACATTGCCGACAATTTTCGCCGTCGGCGCGTGGAGCGCAACATGACACGTGAGGAGTTGGCACAGCAGTCGGGAGTTGCACTGGCAAACATAGCGAGGTTTGAGCAGAAAGCGCTCATTTCACTCACCAACCTCATCTCCCTTACCATGACACTCGGATACACGTCCGACATCCACTCGCTGTTCTCCCAGCCCAAATATTCCACCATGGATGAACTGCTGACGATAAGGAAAAACCAAAAGAAGAAAAGGGCAAGAAAGAACCAAACCGAGAAACAACGATGAAGAATATTGAATCATTGACGGTGAGTTGTAACGGGAGAAAAGTAAAGACCCTACGTCAGACATCCAATTTCCGATTATGCGGAATTTCCACGAAAAGTAACCCCCGAAAAACGGCAAGTAAATTACCGAAAACCGCTAGTTAGCGACCCAAAAACTGCCATTTTTACAAATGTTCACGTGTTTCGGGCACATCAAAAAGTCCTTTTTCCGTTTACTCCATGCCCAGATAGAATTCCCTGGTCAAGTTTCGGTAGGCATCAGTGTACTGGTTGTCGGTATCACGCAGGGTGAGTTCGGTCTGTTCGGTGTCACCGACAACTGGACAGAACGACAGCAGAGAGCGCTTGAACGGTTTGCGAATGCTGCTTCTCACATCACACCTTCGCTGCAGATAGAGTTCACTGAGGGCAGCCAATCCAATGAAGTCGTTTGCAACGGAATAGGGAACGATGACAGAGAGTGTGCCGCCATTCCCCATCACCCGGGCTGCCCCACTGATGAGTTGGCGGAACGGCAATGACGAGGCATGCTTGGCGGTGTTCTTCCGGGAATCGGGACAGAACGTATCCTCCACATAGAACGGCGGATTGCTGACCACAAGGTCGTAGCCCTGCTCCTGGGGCGGGCATGAAAAACTCCGGAAATCGCATTGCACGACATCTATCCTTGAACTGAAAGGCGATGCTGCCACATTACCCCGTGCCTGCTCGACTGCAGCCTGGTCGATGTCGATGGCTGTCACGCTTGCCGACTCAAACCGCAGTGCAAGCATCAGGGCTATCAAACCGCTTCCCGTACCCACATCGAGCACCCGAAGACTGCCGGCAGAATGGGGAGGAACTGCCCATGCTCCGAGCAGCACTCCGTCGGTGCCCACCTTCATGCCGCACTTGTCGTGGCGCACCTCAAACCGTTTGAACTTAAATGAATCTGTTCCCATATCGACGGCAAAGTTACAAATTATCATAAATATCAGAGGCTGCAGGAACAATTATTTTTCTGTACGAGAATTTATTCGTAATTTTGTGGACTAAAACTCGACAACAAGAAAACAGGAAAGTTATGAAAGCATTGAATAAACTGACTGCACCAAAAAGTCAGGCACCCGAGAGAATCATCCAGTTTGGCGAAGGCAACTTCCTCCGCTGTTTTGTGGACTGGATTATCTACAACATGAACCAGAAGACGGACTTCAACTCAAGCGTGGTGGTGGTACAACCCATCGAGAAAGGCATGGTGGACTGGCTCAACGGACAGGACTGTCTGTATCACGTGAACCTGCAGGGACGACTGAACGGCGAGGTGGTCAACTCGCTGACACGCATCGACGTCATTAGCCGTGCGCTCAATCCTTACACACAGAACCAGGCATTCATGGCGTTGGCAGACGAGCCGTCCATCCGCTTCGTCATCTCCAACACCACTGAGGCAGGCATTGCGTTCGACCCCTCATGCAAGTTCACCGATACTCCGGCAAATTCATATCCAGGCAAACTCACGCAGTTGCTCTTCCGCAGATACAAGACCTTCGGAGGCGCTGCCGACAAGGGTCTCATCCTGATGCCATGCGAACTGATATTCCTCAACGGGCACCATCTGAAGGGCTGCATCTACAAATACATTGAACTGTGGAAGAAAGACTTCGGCACCGACTACGAAGGATTCAAGGCATGGTTCACCGACCATTGCTATGTGTGCGCCACACTGGTTGACCGCATCGTGCCAGGATTCCCGCGCAAGGAAATCAAGCAGATTCAGGAAAAGATATGCTACGAGGACAACCTCGTGGTGCAGGGCGAGGCATTCCACCTCTGGGTGATTGAGAAGCCCGAAAACATGTCGATTGACGAACTCAAGGCAGAATTCCCTGCAGAGAAGGCAGGACTCAACGTGCTGATTGCCGAGTCGGAGAAACCCTACCACGAGCGGAAAGTGACACTGCTCAACGGCCCGCACACAGTGCTCAGTCCGGTGGCTTACCTCAGCGGCATTAACATTGTGCGCGACGCATGCAACGACCCGGTTGTAGGCAAATACATCCACAAAGTACAGTTCGACGAACTGATGCAGACACTCAACCTTCCGATGGACGAACTGCAGAAGTTTGCCAGCGACGTGCTGGAGCGCTTCAACAACCCGTACGTTGACCACCAGGTGACAAGCATCATGCTCAACTCCTTCCCCAAATACGAGACACGCGACCTGCCAGGGCTCAAGACCTATCTGGAGAGAAAAGGCGAACTGCCGCAAGGATTGGTGTTCGGACTGGCTGCCATCATCACCTACTACAAGGGAGGCAAGAGAAGCGACGGAGCCGACATCACTCCAAACGACAACGTGGAAATCATGCAACTGCTCAAGGACATGTGGGCTACCGGCGACACACAGAAAGTGGCAGAAGGAGTCCTTGCAGCCGACATGATTTGGCACGAGGACCTCAACAAGATTCCGGGACTTACCGAACTCGTGAAGGAAGACCTCGACAAAATCCAGAAGTTGGGAATGCTGGAGGCTGTGAAGACCATTCTGTAAGGATAAGACAGCAAAAGATACATTGAACAAGGTATATCTTGTATTGGGTATATTATATATATAAGGTGTATCCCACAAGATATATACAGAATAGACAGAACAGATGAACAGAACTATTACGACAGTCTTTGCACTGCTTACGAGCATTGTCATGACTGCACAGATTCCGGTAGACACAACTGCCTTTGTCCCGATGTCGTGGCGCGAGGCATACCGACAGACAAAATACGAATGGTATGTGAGCCAACAGGCAAGGGCTGTCGCAGATAGTATAGTGAAATACCAGATGCCAAGCGGCGGATGGGCAAAGAACCAGGACTGGGGACTCGGTCCCGACACCACGTACATGGCGCAGTGCATGGAAACCGGCATTGGTTCCACCATCGACAACGGTGCCACCTACAAGGAGATGGAATTCCTTGCCAAGATGTACTACTACACGAACATCATTGAATACCGTGTGGCATTCCTCAACGGACTCGACTACCTGCTCGGTATGCAGTACGACAACGGAGGCTGGCCACAGTTCTATCCGTCGAGAGGCGAAGGTACATACTCCGACCACATCACGTTCAACGACAATGCAATGGTCAATGTCATGCAGTTCCTGCTTTCCGTTTCGCGCAACGACGAGCCCTACGACATGCTGTGGCTGAAGGAAGAGCAGCGGAAACGATGCAAGGAAGCCTACGACAAGGGAGTGGAATGCATACTGAACTGCCAGATTGTGGTCGACGGACAGCCCACAGTGTGGTGTCAGCAGCACGACGAGAAAACCCTCAAGCCAGCACAGGCACGTGCCTACGAACTTCCATCGTTCTGCGGAGCAGGCGAATCGGTTGCCATTGTCAACCTATTGCTTTCCATCGAAAACCCATCGGACAGAATCATACTTGCCATCGACGGAGCCATCCGTTGGTATGAAAACCACAAGATAGAGAACAAAGCCATCGAACGCTTCACCAACAAAGAAGGCAAGCCCGACTACAGAATAGTCGACAAGGAAGGTGCACCGGCAATGTGGGCACGGTTCTACGACCTGATTAACGGTGAACCACTGTTCTGCGGAAGAGACGGCATACCGCAGAAGAGAGTGGAAGACATCGATTACGAAAGGCGGAACGGCTACAGTTGGTTTGGCACACAGCCCAAGCAACTGGTGGACATGTACGATGACTGGGCAGCAAGGACATTGGACAAGTACCTGCTGTATGACGAGTAAAGTCGCAAGACGGGAAAAAACAAGTGAAGCGTCAAACATAATCCATGAGCCAATGGAATGTTTGACGCTTCAAAATGTATTATTGATGCATCAGAAGGAATCGGCGATGTTCAGATGAAATTGGCAATGCATCAAATGAAATCAACGATGCTTCAGATGGAATCAGTGCTGCACCACATCGCCTTTCCCCATGCCGTCCGTCCATAATAACTGAAGAACTTGTTTGAGGAATACTTCGAGAGAGGCAAATACATGTTTACTCCCCCGCACTGGTTTTGGTCGACGACCATCGAGCCACGCTTGTAGGAGCTGTACCACCCTGCAGATGCATATTTGTAAGGGACAAGTTTGTCGAACGCCGTCTTCCATTTGGCATAATCTTCAGAAGAAAGCACTTTGAGCATTATTCCCTGTATGTCGTAATAGTCGGGATACGGCATTACATCCGACGTACGGCTGAAGTTCCATGAATAAAGGAAATAGTCGAGACAATCGGAATAGGAATATAACGAGTCGTTCAGGAAACTATAACTTGCCAGCAAATCCTGCATTACAGGCAAAAACTCACTGAACTCATCAGTCTTGATTGCGGATATCACCACTCCATAACTAGTGTACTCACCATAATAGGAATAGTAGTTGTAGACCAATGGCTGAGGATTGAACGGATTGGCAAACATCGGAGCAAGCACATTCTGATAGGGCGCACCTTCACCCGGAGTTTCCGCAGGCGAACCTATTATGTAATTGGAAGAATTGCGCAGTTCGTATGCCACCTCCATTCCCTGCATGAAGCAGGCATCAAACATGATGAACTCAAACTTAGGGAAAGTCTCCAGCACTGAAGCCATGTCGACCACCTCCATACGTGTGCCCGTATCGGAAGTAGTGTTGTGGCCATTGTCAACGCAAATTGTTTTCCTCACGCCAGCGAATGAAGCGTCTTCATCCAGTGATTCACCGGTCTGCGACTCATCAGTCAGAGTGGATTCAGTGCGTGATTCATCAGTCTGATTGCTCGGGTCGTTCACCCAACCGGAACCATGTGACCACATGACAAGCCCATAACTCTCAGCCTTGTAGTGGTTGAAAAAATAATCAAGTATTTTACGAAAAATCTCCGGTGTAGCCGAGTCCATCTCCTCGGAATAAGTCTTCACCGGTGTAAGACGGGCAAAGGATGTTGCCGACGTATTGTTCTTGATTTCATAAAAACGCGGATAGTCAGTGTCGTCAACATACAGAATCAGATTATCGTCATCTCCCAACACCGACTTTGCCCTGAGCATCTCATTCACGTCGGATGCAACGTACGAATTCAAGGAATTCTCTCCTGATATATATACAAGGACAGAACGCGTGGCAACGTTATGTTTCTTGTCTTCATCATCTTTACTGCAGGAACTCACCAGTACACATACGGCAAGCACCAACAAGCAGCAAAACTTTCCCATAGTTCGGGCTTGACTAAATGATAACATTCGACAAATCTTCAGAAGACTTCAGCTGGAACTTCTCTTCAGTCACAAACACCACATGAACACCCTTAGTGTTCTCATACTTCTTCAGAATCTTATTGAACCGCTTGAGGAGCCGGCTGCGCTTCTTGTCGAAGAACACACTTGTAGTCTGGTTCTTTGTGGCATAGGCCGTGGAGAGAAAGTCGGTGAACTGACGGCTGTAATAAGAACGGTAGCGCAGGAAATCGTACTTCTTAGTCAGTTGTACACTATCAATCTCCTGCACACTCGTGACGTAGACTGTGGAATCACCGAACTCTGCTGAGACACAGAACATGTAGACAGGCGTTGTGTACAAGTGTGACACGATGGCATCACTTATTTCCTGCTCCGTCATCTCGTTCTTTGGCTTCTTGCCCGGTTTCTTGCCCGACTGCATATCCTTGCCGCCCTCAGGTCGGTTACCCATATCTCCTCCATCGACCTGTGCAAATGCCAAAGATGAAGAAAGCAAGAGTGCTATGACAGATGCTATGAGTCTAACTGAACTTTTCATAATGGACTTTATGCTTCCAATTTATGCTCCCAAATAAGACTTCAGCAAACGGCTTCTTGAGTTCTGACGCAGACGACGTATTGCCTTTTCCTTAATCTGACGAACTCTCTCTCTGGTGAGTCCCAGTTCCTGGCCTATCTCCTCCAAAGTCTGTTCCTGTCCTCCGATGCCGAAGAACATCTGGATGATTTTCTTCTCACGGGCGCCCAGCGTGTCGAGGGCACGGTCGATTTCCTTTGACAACGACTCATTGATGAGTGACTTGTCTGCCATAGGGCTATCGTCATTTACCAATACGTCCAACAGGCTGTTGTCCTCACCTTCCACGAACGGAGCATCCACACTCACGTGACGGCCCTGTACCTTCATGGTGTCACCTATCTTGTCCTCAGGTAAACCGACGAGAGAAGCCAGCTCCTCAGACGACGGACGACGCTCGTTCTCCTGCTCGAACTTAGCCAACGCCTTGGTTATCTTGTTGAGAGAACCAACCTGGTTAAGCGGCAAGCGCACGATTCGAGCCTGCTCTGCCAATGCCTGAAGAATACTCTGGCGAATCCACCATACAGCATAAGAGATAAACTTGAAACCACGTGTCTCATCGAATTTCTCAGCAGCCTTAATCAAGCCAAGGTTGCCTTCGTTAATCAAGTCGGGCAAACTCAATCCCTGATTCTGATACTGCTTTGCTACAGACACAACGAAACGCAAGTTTGCCTTGGTCAGTTTCTCCAAAGCCTTGCGGTCGCCCTTCTTTATCCTGGCGGCAAGTTCTACTTCGTCCTCTACTGTGATTAATTCCTCACGACCAATTTCCTGAAGGTACTTGTCAAGCGAAGCACTCTCACGATTGGTGATACTCTTGGTAATTTTTAATTGTCTCATTCCTATAACTGCGAATTAGCGTGCAAATTTACAACAAATTTCCGTTCGATGGACGACTATCTCGGGAAAATTGCTTTACTTTGTAAAAAATCTGACGCGAGATGAAGAAACAAGACAGATTAAGTTCTGTAATTGACTACTTTCAGAGAGAAATGCCGGACGCACAGTCGGAGCTGCATTTCGACTCGACATACCAGTTGCTGGTGGCAGTGATGCTGAGTGCGCAATGCACAGACAAGAGAGTGAACATGGTGACGCCATCGCTGTTTGCAGCCTACCCCACTCCGGAAAGCATGGCTGCAGCAGACGAAACTGAAGTGCAGACATACATCAGCAGTATCAGTTACCCCCACAGCAAGGCGAACCACCTGGTGGGAATGGCAAGAATGTTGGTGGCAGACTTCAACGGACAAGTGCCATCAAACATGGACGACCTGTTGAAACTGCCAGGCGTAGGCAGAAAGACTGCGAACGTCATCCTAAGCATTGCATATGGCGAAAGTACCATGGCAGTCGACACCCATGTGTTCAGAGTGAGCCATCGGATTGGACTGGTGTCAAAACGGTGCACCACCCCATTCAGTGTGGAAAAGGAACTGACAAAGATGTTTCCAACCGAACTCATTCCATTGGCACACCACTGGTTGCTACTCCATGGCAGATATGTGTGCAAAGCATCGAAACCATCATGCGACAAGTGCGGAATAAGGCAATTCTGCAAGTACAACGAGTCTCTACGAAAGAACAAAGGCAATGAGTTTACGAGAAAACAATAACAATGAATCTACGAAGAAACGTACGTCCACAGGGCAACTTACATATGTCATCGGGCAACGGACATGCATGCTCGTGCCGATGAGTCCCCCAACCGGGCAAAACAGCAACAGTTGTACAGCCGACAAGAAGAAATGGCAGTCAACCGATGCCACTGCAGATTTATTTTCACAAAAAAGATGCACTTGCAGTCAGTGTATCATCAAAAATCGCTATCTTTGCAGACGATATACGCATAGAGCAACTTTAATTTTTTAAACTATAAGTTATGAATATCAGAGACTACAATTTTGATGGCAAGAAAGCTATCGTTCGTGTTGACTTCAATGTCCCTATCCAGGACGGCAAGATAACCGACATGACCCGTATCAACGGTGCGCTTCCTACCCTTAAACTCATCCTTGAAAAAGGAGGTTCACTCATCATCATGTCCCACATGGGCAAGCCAAAAGGCAAAGTAAAGGCAGAGCTGTCGCTCTCACAGATTGTGGACGCAGTAAGCGCAGCTCTTGGCACTCCAGTGAAGTTCGCTGCAGACTGTGGCAAAGCTGACGAAGCTGCTGCAAGCCTCAAGAAGGGTGAAGTGCTGTTGCTTGAGAACCTTCGTTTCTATCCAGAAGAGGAAGGCAAGCCAGTGGGCATCGACAAAGAAGCTCCTGAATATGAAGCAGCAAAGAAGGAAATGAAAGCTCGTCAGAAAGACTTCGCAAAGAAACTTGCAAGCTACGCTGACTGCTACGTAATGGATGCCTTCGGTACTGCACACCGCAAGCATGCTTCTACAGCTGTCATCGCTGACTATTTCGATGCCAACGACAAGATGCTGGGTCTCCTCATGGAGAAGGAAGTTCAGGCAGTGGACAACGTGCTCAAGAACATCAAGCGTCCATTCGTTGCTATCATGGGCGGTTCAAAGGTATCATCAAAGATTGGAATCATCGAGAACCTGCTTGGCAAGGTAGACAAGCTCATCCTCTGCGGTGGTATGACTTACACATTCTCAAAGGCTCACGGCGGCGAGATTGGTAACTCAATCGTAGAGCTCGACAAGCTTGACGTTGCACTCAACGTTGAGAAGATGGCAAAGGAAAACGGCGTAGAGCTCGTGCTCGGCGTAGACTCAGTATGCTGCACAGACTACGACTTCGCCAACTTCTGCGTGAAGGAAGGTGCAAAGATTGCCACATTCCCATCTACAGCTATCCCTGCTGAGTACGAAGGACTGGATGCAGGTCCAGAAAGCCGCAAGAAGTTCGCTGAGGCTATCGAAGGCGCAAAGACCATTCTGTGGAACGGTCCTGCAGGATGCTTCGAGTGCGACGAGTTCACTGTTGGCAGCAAGGCAATCGGCGAGGCTGTAGCCAAGGCTACTGCAGAAGGAGCATTCTCCCTCATCGGAGGTGGCGACTCAGTGGCATGCGTCAACAAGTTCGGTCTTGCCGACAAGGTATCATACATCTCTACAGGTGGAGGTGCATTGCTCGAGGCAATCGAAGGAAAAGTACTCCCAGGAGTAGCTGCTATCACTGGCGAAAAATAAATTCACGGAGACTGCGACATTGTCCCGGCAATTAGTAAAGTGACATGAAATTTTGCCATCTACTACTAACAACTGTCGTATTGTGCATGATGAGTTCATGCCAGTACGGCAGTTCTACTACTAATAAAGACGACAAGGACTCCGATTCCCTTGTTGTCCATATTGCCGTATTGCCTACAGAAGAATGCGAGCCATTCAACATAGCCATGCAAAACGGCATGTTCGATTCACTGGAAGTGGAAGTGAAACTCGACACATTCGCCTCAGCCATGGATGCTGACACTGCCTTCGTGAAAGGGAAAGTACAGCTACTGGTGTCGGATTCAATAAAGTCGGAATATCTAAAGACTCAAGTAAAAGGCGACACAATAAGAAGCATCATAACCGACACATTGCGCCTTTACTTAATGGCAGCAAAGACGTCACGAATCAAATCAATACAAAATCTGAAGGACCGAGTGGTGGCAGTCACAAGGAATTCAGCGATAGACTATTTTGCCGACCAGACCATGGACAAGGCAAAGATAGGACGCGACCACCTCAACCGTCCACAAATCAATGACATTGCATTAAGGGCAAAAATGCTCAATCTCAACCAATACGACGGAGCAGTGCTGCCCGAACCATTTGCCTCCCAATGCGAAGAGCAAGGTGCGCGCCGCATTGCATCATCCAAAGAACAACTGATGAGAATACTTGTAAAGGGAAAGACTCACAGTAAATACAAGAAAGAAATAGACAAAATTATAGAAGCATACTCACTGACAACACATGGCAGACAATAGCAACAATAACATATACAAGAAATTAGAGAGCGAAGAACTTCTTGAAGCGCTGGAGATGCTGCAGACCAAAGTAAGCGGTCTGGGCAACTGGCAACTTCAGAGCGACCTCGAGCAAGTAACCGACACATATAGCAATATGCTGTCGTTCCTCCGCCAAGGCGTAGCCGATACAGAATACGGACACATGCGTCAGGAACTGATACGCAAGGCATACATCATAAATGACCTTGCAAACAGAGACATAAGGTTGAAGAACAATCCTTACGACCTATTCTGCAAGACCTACACAAAATTCCAAGCCACACCATTGGACATGCAGGCAATCACTGCAGAACTGAAAACCCTGGGTGCACAGATAACAGAGCTCAACACAAACCCGACAAAACGGGAGAACGTGCAGAAATACCAGATGGAACATCTGCTGCCACAGCATGATGCACTGATGGAGCAGCTCTTCAATGGTATATGGGTGTCGGACTTATGGACACAAAAAGACCATTCCGCATGCCTCGGTATACTCCACAGCGAGTCGATATTGCTGCAAGTGAAACTCACGGTCATCAGTGCCGTGACCATCGCCTCATACGAATTACTGGACACCTACAAGATAAAATTTCTTTTCGATTCCAGTCTCAACAGCATTCCGGAAATAAGCCAGAGAGCATTGGTGGGTCTCATACTCCTTATTATAAGATATAACAACCGCAAGTATTTCCAGGCACAGATAGGGCCCCGTTTCCGTATGTACACAGACGACAGTCAGTTCTCTTCTGACTGCTTCCGGATTCTGAAGCAGTTGCAGTACTGTATGGCAACCGATTCCATCTCAGAGAAAATGAATCAGGACATACTTCCCTTCATAACGAAAGCCCCGGGAAGCATAAACCTCTGTATGGACGACGAAGGCACGCTGACTGCAAAGGGAGAGAACCCGGAATGGCTCCGCAAGCAAACAACGGACGACCAGTTCGAAAAGAAGATGCGGCAGATATCCAACCTACAGATAGACGGAGCCGACATAAACTGGAACTCATTCTCCAAGCTGAAGAAATTCCAGTTCTTCAACAAAACCTACCATTGGTTCGTGCCCTTCACCGACAACTATACAGAGACTTATGAGCTATCAAGCAAACTGAAGAAAGAGATTCTGAATGCCGCCGACCTCCTCTTCACCATGTCTACGTTCTGCGACAGCGACAAATTCTCATTCATGATGATGCTCGGCAGCCTGCCACAGCAGAGTCAGGACTTGCTTGCCAGTCATATTCAAGTACAGTTGGATAGTATTGACGCAATGGAAGAATACAAGGAAAGGAAGAAAGAGAAAAAGGTATACAGACCAAGCATATCAAGAAGCTACATCTTCGACTTGTACCGTTTCTTCAAAGCCCACCCCGACTGTTCACAGTTCTTTGACCCGTTCGAAAAGCTCCAGCCGGATTTCGACCCGACACAGTTCGGAGTACTCAAAGAACTCCTGACTATCGACAATTATGACGAGACGGTGGCATTGGCAGAATTCATGATGCACAAAGAGCGGTATAAATCCGCTGTAAACCTGTTCCAGAGCTTAAATCCAAAGGAAAGAGAGGAAGACGTAGACATCTGGCAAAAGATTGGTTTCTGCGAGCAAAAGGACTCGAAAACCTACTATGCAATTTCAGACTATGAAGTTGCCCACAGGCTCCAACCCGATTCAAAGTGGACCCTGACACATCTGGCACAAGTGTACTTGGATGAGTTTCGGTTCGATGATGCAGAGATAATCATTGACGAAATACTAAAGATTGACCCCGACAACCAGAAGTGGATCCGCAACAAGATTGAATGTATGTTGGAATTGGAAGAATACAAAGAGAGTCTACCTCTTTTATATAAGGCTACATATCTTGACGACGAATCGGCAGACCTTCAATTCATGCTGGGCAAAGCCCTCTATTGTACTGGAGAGAAAGACAAAGCAAAGCATGTCATGGCGAAATGGGCTGAAAAGGGAACGGATATGGAGAACTTCATATACATTGCCTTCGCACATTACATGGATGGAGACACAAAGGCTGCATGCAGTTTCTTTAGCAAAGCATACAAAGCAGCAAAAGACAAGACATCCTTCCTGCAGCAATACATCTATGGGGCAGAAGATTTCGACCTTGACTTCTACGGGAAAGAAGCTGAAGAACTACATATGCTGCTTGATGCAATTATTGCTACAACCAAGGGGAAATGATCAGCAAGAACCAAATAAAGTTCATACGAAGCCTTGAGCACAAGAAGTTCCGCGACAAGTATGGAGTGTTTGTAGCCGAAGGTCACAAGCTCATCAACGACCTCAAAGGCAGTTTCGAACTGGTTGACCTGTTTGAAGGTGACGATGCGAACAGACTTAGTTTCCAGGACAATCCACAAGGTCTGTTGGCGATATTCAAGCAACGGGAAGAGCAGGACAACTGCTTCAGTTTGCCCGAGTCACAGTTGTGCCTTGCACTTGACGACGTACAGAACCCCGGAAACATGGGAACGATAATCCGGTTGGCAGACTGGTTTGGCATCGAACACATCTTCTGTTCGAAAGGAAGCGCAGACATCTACAACCCCAAGGTTGTGCAGGCAACCATGGGAGGAATGGCTCGCACACACATCCACTACTGCGACCTTCCTGCAATGATTGGCAGCATGGGAACAGCAGTCCCCGTTTACGGGACCTTCCTCAACGGCACGAACATATACGACACCCCACTGACAGCCACCGGACTCATCGTTATGGGCAACGAAGGACATGGCATCTCTGCAGATGTGGAATCCAAGGTTACCCGCCGGCTGTTCATTCCCAATTATCCTACAGACCGACAGACAGGCGAATCCCTTAATGTAGCAATTGCAACGGCAATCGTTTGCTCCGAATTCAGAAGAAGACAATGACATACAGACACATCAGACCATCAGCCATCATCTACGTACAACTGATTGTATTGCTGCTCTTGCCAGTGATGCACTCTTGTACCGTTGACCGCTATATATCTGATGACATGCTGTATCTCAAGGATGTAAACGTGGTTTCGGTTGACAACAAAGCCACCAAAGGATTGGAACTGTCGGGCTATGTGCAGCAAACACCCAACAGAAAATGGTTTGGCGCAAAGATTCCGCTCAAGATTTACTGCATGGGAGGAGTCGATTCAACCAGTTGGGCAACACGGTTCTTCCATAAGCTGGGTGAGGCTCCCGTGATATACGACAGCCTGAAGACAGAGAAGACTGCAATGGACATCAAGCAGGTTCTCTACAATGAGGGCTACATGCAATCATACGTCACTCCAGCCAAAGACATAAAGGGGAAGAAACTGTCACTGACCTACGTAGTCGTGCCAGGCAAGCAATACACGATACGCAAGATACGGCGCAATGTGACGGACACATCGTTGAGCAACTTCATCTGTGGCGAAGACACCGCCCAGTCATTGCTGCAGGAAGGCATTCCGTTCAACATCAACCTGCTGAACGAAGAGCGCAACCGCATCACATCGGCACTGCGCGACAACGGCTACTACAAGTTCAACAAAGAGTACATCACATTCATTGCCGACACCTGTGCACAAAGCACCGAAGTCAACATCACGATGAACGTGCACCTGCACCTCGAGAACGGAAGGTCGAATCCAGAGAACCACAAGCAGTACCGCATCAACAGAATCAACTATTTTGTAGACACGAATGGCATCACCGACACCCTTCAGTTGAACAATGTGCAGCATAAAGGGACAAACATCTACTACTCCGACAAACTGAGGTTTCGCCCCAACCTGCTCACTTCAAACACTCTGTTGAAGTCAGGCAACCTGTTCAACGGGAAGATGCAATCGCTCACCTACAAGTACTTCACCCGTCTGAAAGCAATTGCATATTCCAACATAAAGATAGAAGAGGACACTACCAACCACAATGGTTTACTGAACTGCAACATTGTACTCAACCATGCTGCGTCCAAATCCATCAGCCTCAACCTTGAAGGGACAAACTCTGCAGGTGACCTTGGCATTGCTGCAAGCACCTCACTTCAGCACAAGAATCTGTTCAAAGGGTCAGAGACTCTGACCTTCAAGCTGCGCGGAGCCTATGAAGCAATCACCGGTCTGGACGGATATGAAGGACACAACTACATCGAAGTGGGAGGAGAGATGACCCTTGGTTTCCCCGGTTTCCTGCTCCCAGTTGTAAGCAAGGAATTCGGTGCCACACACAATGCCACGTCAGAGATTTCACTGCAGTACAACATGCAGAACCGACCGGAGTTCAACCGGCGAGTCCTCACTGCTGCATGGAGATACCGATGGAACAGCATCAACCAGAAATCAAGTCACCGGTTCGACCTGCTTGAAGTCAACTATGTTTACATGCCCTGGATTTCCACGACATTCAAGGAGGCTTACCTCGATTCATTGGGCAAGACCAATGCAATATTGAAGTACAACTACGAGAACCTGTTGATTACCAAACTGGGATACACGTACACCTACAATTCACTCGGTACATCAGCCACAACCACATACGGCACGAATGCCTACACACTGAAGTTCAATGTGGAGACATCAGGCAATGTGCTTGGACTGCTGACAAGGTTGGTCGACACAAAAACCAACGGCGAAGGCCAGCGGACATTCTGTGGCATAGCCTATGCACAATACGTGAAAGGAGACTTCGACTTTTCCAAGAGTTTCAGGATTGACAAGAACAACTCTGTTGCCATACACACAGCGTTCGGCATTGCCTATCCTTACGGCAACTCCAACATATTGCCATTTGAAAAACGGTATTTCGCAGGTGGAGCCAACAGCGTGAGAGGATGGTCAGTACGTTCGCTCGGACCAGGCAAATACAACGGAGCCGACAATGGCATCAACTTCATCAACCAGTCGGGCGACATCAAGCTCGACCTGAGTCTCGAGTATCGTGCCTTCCTTTTCTGGAAAATCAACGGTGCGTTGTTCATCGACGGAGGCAACGTCTGGACCATTCGCGACTACAAAGACCAACCGGGAGGTGTGTTCAAGTTCAGCGAGTTCTACAAGCAGATTGCCTTTTCCTACGGCATCGGACTTCGCATGAACCTCGACTTCTTCATTCTTCGTTTCGATGCAGGCATGAAAGCCATCAACCCTGCTTACACCGGAAGACTCCACTACCCTATTGCCCATCCCAATTTCGACAGAGACTTCGCTCTCCACTTCGCTGTCGGTCTGCCATTCTAGGTCCTTTGCTTGAAGATTAGAGGACAACCAGTCGCATCACGAAAGACAACCGGACGTATTGGCACAGACAACCGGTCGTATCGGGCCAGACAACCGGACGTATCGCGAAAGACAACTGGACGCATAAGTCCGGACAACCAGTTGTATCAGACTGAACTATGAGAGCAAGCATGAAGAGCATTTCATGGCATGAAACGATGATTTTCATCCGTCAAAGTCGCTTTTTCTTTTATCCGTACCATGAAAACCAATTATTTTGGTTAACTTTGCACGTTTAAGATAGCTACCCTAACAGAGCAGTTATATGTCAGATTAAAAGAAATAGATAAATATACCATTATGTACAGATCACACACATGTGGAGAATTGCGTCTTGCTGATGCTGGAAAGACAGTCACCCTTGCAGGATGGGTACAGCGCACACGCAAGATGGGCGGCATGACATTCGTAGACTTGCGCGACCGCTATGGCATCACGCAGCTTGTATTCAATGAAGAAGTTAATGCGGCATTATGCGACGAAGCAAACAAGTTGGGCCGCGAGTATGTCATCCAAGTAAAGGGAACCGTCAACGAGCGGTACAGCAAAAACCCCAATATGCCGACGGGTGACATTGAGATTATTGCAGACCAGCTCACAGTGCTGAATGCAAGCGACACTCCACCATTCACCATAGAAGACAACACAGACGGTGGCGACGACATCAGAATGAAGTACCGTTACCTCGACCTTCGACGTCCGTCGGTGCGCAGCAACCTTGAGTTGCGCCACAAGATGTGCATCGAAATACGCAACTATCTCTCCAACCTCGGATTCATTGAGGTTGAAACTCCGGTACTCATCGGCAGCACACCGGAAGGAGCACGCGACTTCGTTGTTCCGTCAAGAATGAACAAAGGCCAGTTCTATGCACTGCCACAGAGTCCGCAGACACTGAAGCAGCTGTTGATGGTGGCAGGTTTCGACCGTTACTTCCAGATAGCAAAATGCTTCCGTGACGAGGACCTTCGCGCTGACCGCCAGCCCGAGTTCACTCAGATTGACTGCGAGATGTCGTTCGTAACCCAGGAAGACATCATCCAGACATTCGAAGGCATGGCAAAGCACCTGTTCAAGGTAATCCGCGGAGTTGAACTCAACGAGCCTTTCCTGCGTATGCCATGGATTGAGGCAATGACACGTTTCGGTAGCGACAAGCCAGATATGCGGTTCGGCATGGAGTTCGTGGAACTGATGGACACACTGAAGCTCGGCACATTTGCAGTGTTCGACGATGCAAAATATATCGGAGGTATCTGCGCACCCGGATGTGCAGTCTACACCCGCAAACAGATTGACCAGCTCACCGACTTCGTGAAGCGTCCGCAAATTGGAGCAAAGGGACTCGTGTATGCACGTGTTCAGGACGACGGAAGCGTGAAGTCAAGCGTCGACAAGTTCTACACTCAGGAACAGCTCCAGACACTCAAGCAGAAGATGAGTGCTAACCCTGGCGACCTCATTCTCATCCTTAGCGGCGACGATGCCATGAAGACAAGAAAGCAACTGTGTGAACTTCGACTGGAGATGGGTAACCGTCTCGGACTCCGCGACAAGAACAAGTTCGCACTGCTTTGGGTCACTGAATTCCCGATGTTCGAATGGAGCGACGAAGAGAACCGACTCATGGCAATGCACCATCCGTTCACTCATCCAATGGACGAAGACATTCCATTGCTCGACACCAAACCGGAGGACGTACGCGCCGATGCCTATGACATGGTATGCAACGGCATTGAAGTAGGCGGCGGATCAATACGTATCCACGACCCAAAGTTGCAGGCAAAGATGTTCGAGATACTGGGCTTCACCCCAGAGAAAGCACAGGAACAGTTCGGTTTCCTCATGAATGCATTCAAGTACGGAGCACCGCCACACGGAGGACTTGCCTACGGACTCGACCGTTGGGTAAGTATCTTCGCCGGACTCGACTCAATCCGCGACTGCATTGCATTCCCGAAGAACAACAGCGGACGCGATGTCATGCTCGATGCTCCTGCTGCACTCGACCAGAAGCAACTCGACGAGTTAAGTATAAAGATTGACATAAAAGACAAATAAAACACACATCAACTTGGACAAGAGAACTATTATTGGCTTTGTCCTGATGGTAGCCGTATTGTTCGGATTCATGTTCTATGACAATGCGACACGTAAGGACAGAGCTGTACAACAGCAAAAGGAGCAGATGGTGGAAGCCATCGCCCAACAGAAGTCTGACAGTATTGCCAACCTAGAGGCAGAGAAAAAGGCAAGGAAGGAAATCGAGGAAATGACCGACTCCTCCAATGTACTTTTCCAGGCTCGTCAGATAAACGAAGGAACCACAGTACTGGAAAACGAGCTGCTCAAAGTGACCATCAACAACAAAGGTGGTCAGGTTGCACGTGCCGAACTCAAGGACAAGACCTACAAGAACCAGAAGGGAGGACAAGTCGTATTGTTCGACAAGGACGACTCCAACATGCAATTGCTTTTCGACGGCAAAGACACCAACATCGAGACCGGCGGACTCTACTTCGCTCCAAAGCAAGTGACAGACAGCAGCGTCGTGATGTCTCTGCCCGTAGGCAAAGGAAGCATCGACATCTCCTACGCACTGATTCCCGGCTCCTATATCCTGAAAATGGATGTCGTGACACACAACCTCGACGGATTCTTCTCCACAAAGGCCAAGACCTTCGACATCGTGTGGAACGAGAGAATGCGCCGGCAGGAGAAAGGATTCCAGTTCGAGAACTACCACAGTTCAATCACCACACGCACAGTTGACGGTGACACCGACGAACTGAGTTCCACAGGAGGCGACAAGGATGAGACCGAATTCGACGACGACGAGAATCTCCAGTGGGTTGCCTTCAAGACACAGTTCTTCAGCCAAGTGCTCATCTCCGACAACAAGTTCGTGCCAAGCCGGCTGGCATCCACACAGTTTCAGGAAGAGTCATGCAACGGTTATCTGAAGACCTACACAGCTGAGCTCACCACAGAATTCGACCCACATGGCGACGAGCCTACTTGCCTGCGCATGTACCTCGGACCAAACAAGTTCTCCACACTGAGCGCCAACGAGAAATTCATTGATACCACCGACAACGACATCGACTTGCAAAGCATCGTATATCTGGGATGGCCACTCATCAAGTACATCAACCGGTTCTTCATGCTTTACTTCTTCGACTTCCTCACAAGCTGGGGCATCAACATGGGTATCGTGCTTCTCATCCTGACACTTGTCATCAAGCTGGCAGTGTTCCCGCTGATGCGCAAGAGCTACCTTTCTTCAGCACGCATGCGTGTGCTCCGTCCGAAAGTGGAGGAGATAAGCAAGAAATACCCGAAGCAGGAAGATGCAATGCTGCGCCAGCAGGAAACCATGAAGCTCTATTCAGAGTACGGAGTAAGCCCTATGGGCGGATGCTTGCCAATGCTCATTCAGATGCCAATCTGGATTGCACTCTTCAACTTCATACCAAACGCCATTGAACTGCGCGGACAGTCATTCCTCTGGGCAGACGACCTCAGTACTTATGACGACATCATCAACTGGGGCACACACATCTGGGGAATCGGCAACCACCTGAGCCTCTTCTGCATCCTCTGGTGCTTGTCAACCGTTGCCAACACATGGATAAGCATGCGCCAGCAGCGCGACAGCATGAGCCCCGACCAGGCAAAACAGATGAAGATGATGCAATGGATGTCATACCTCATGCCACTCATCTTCTTCTTCACCTTCAACGACTACTCATCAGGACTCAACTACTACTACTTCGTGTCCGGACTCATCTCCATCCTCATGATGTGGTATCTCCGCAAGACCACTGACGACAATAAGCTGCTTGCACAGCTCGAAAAGCGTCATCAGGAGCGCAAGGCAAACAACAGTGGAGTCAGAAAGACTTCTTCCATGATGGAGCGCCTCCAGGCAATGGCTGAGAAGCAACAGGAAGTACTCCGCCAACAGCAGGAAGAACAGCAAAGAAAACAACACAACAAGAAACAGTAACGTGAAAAGAATCTTATTCGGATTAGTGCTTCTGACTATGGCAACAACGGATATTCAGGCAGACAGCAACGTGATAGGCAGACAGCAGCCTGCCATCACCGACGGCAAACTCACTCCTGAAGTCCTTTGGGCTATGGGACGCATAGGCAGCTATGACATATCACCCGACGGGAAATCCATAGTCTACAATGTGAGTTATTACAGTGTGGCAGAGAACAAGAGCCACACAGTCATCTACACCATCAATGCCGACGGTACAGGCGAGCGTCTGCTCACACAAGGCAACGGGAGCGAGAATGCACCTAAATATATAAAGAAAGGTGCAAAGATAGCATTCCTCGCAGCCGACAACGACGGCGTAAGCCAACTGTGGATGATGAACAACGACGGAAGCGACCGAAGACAGATTTCTTTCCTCAAGAACAGCATCGACGACTATGCCTTCTCTCCCGACGGGAAGAAAGTATTGCTCATACAGTCCGTGAAGTATGGAGAGAGAACCTCAGACCTCTACCCCGACCTCGACAAAGCATCGGGGAAAGTAATCGATGAAGTGATATTCCGCCACTGGGACGAATATGTGGAGAACATTCCACATCCGTTCATCGCAGACTTCGATGGCGAAAAGGTTTCAGAATCCGTCACCGATATCCTCGAAGGAGAACCATACGAATGTCCTATGAAACCGTTTGGAGGAGTGGAGCAACTGGCATGGAGCAACGACTCACGACAGATTGCCTACACCTGCAGAAAGAAAACCGGACTCGACTACGCCACAAGCACCGACTCCGACATCTATCTCTACGACCTGGCTACAGGCAAGACAAAGAACCTCTGCAAGCCCGAAGGATATGTAGCGCCAAAGGTGGACTACACCAAATCATTGAAGGACCAGGCTGTGAACCAGCAGAGCGGTGACCTCAACCTTGGCTACGACACCAATCCCAGCTTCTCTCCCGACGGCAAATACATTGCATGGCAAAGCATGAAGCACGACGGATACGAGAGCGACCGCAACCGCCTCTGCATCTACAACCTTGCCAACGGCAAGAAGAAATATGTCACTGAGAAGTTCGACAGCAACGTCGACTCCTATTGCTGGGGCACCACTACCGATGTCATCTACTTCACCGGGGTATGGCATGGAGAATCCCATGTCTACCGCACAAACCTCTATGGCGAAGTGTCCAAGCTAACCAAAGGACAGTACGACTACACCGGAGTGGCACTCTGCGGCAAAGACCTCGTATGTCCGCGCCAGTCAATGAAGGAAGCACCCGAACTCTATTTCGTTGATGCTTACAGCGGCGAACCGCACCAGGTGACCAACGAAAACAAATACTTCAAGGAAAACGTGGCATGGGGTGACGTGATGCCACGCTGGTCGAAGACCACCGACGGCAAAGACCTCCTCTCATGGATTGTCCTTCCCCCCAACTTCGACAAGAACAAGAAGTACCCTACCCTGCTCTTCTGCGAAGGCGGACCACAAAGTCCGGTCAGCCAATTCTGGAGCTACCGTTGGAACATGATGATAATGGCAGCCAACGGCTATGTGGTCGTAGCCCCCAACCGTCGTGGTCTCCCCGGCTTCGGTTCACAATGGAACGAGGAAATCAGCACCAACTATGGCGGTCAGTGCATGAAAGACTATCTCAGTGCCATCGACGATGCCGTTGCCGCCTATCCGTTCATCGACAAAGACCGGTTGGGATGTGTGGGCGCAAGCTTCGGAGGCTTCAGCACCTACTATCTGGCAGGCAACCACGAAAAACGATTCAAGTGCTTCATAGCCCACGACGGCATCTTCAACCTCGAACAGCAATATCTCGAGACCGAAGAAGCATGGTTCACCAATTGGGATCTCGGAGGTGCTTTCTGGCATAAGGACGACCCGGCAGTGCAGCGCACCTATGCAGCATCGCCCCATCTGTTTGCAGACAAGTGGGATGCGCCAATCCTCTGCATCTCGGGCGACAAAGACTACCGTATAGTCACATCACAAGCCATCGCTGCATTCAATGCCGCACGCTACCGCAACATCCCGGCAGAACTTCTCATCTTCCCCGACGAGAACCATTGGGTATTGAAACCACAGAACGGAGTGCTCTGGCAGCGCCGTTTCTTCGCATGGCTCGACAAGTGGCTGAAGAAATAATCGTCAGACAATAAAGGCGGAGGAAACATAACCCTTATATAAAAACAAAACCCTATATATAAATAAGGAGTACAAATAAGGAGGAAACAATTTCCACCGCTCATTGAACTGAGAACAAACAAACAGAGAACAAATAAGCAGAGAACGAATAAATAAACAAACAATACAATAACAATATGACTGAAACTATCAAAACACAAATCAGAAAGAAACTGAGCGACTCAGTTTTCGCACGATGGACTGCTCTTATCATCGTATCATTCACCATGATGTTCGCATACTTCTTCACCGACGTCATGTCACCGCTCGAACCACTCCTTACGGCAGCCAAGGAAGATGGAGGACTCGGACTTGCATGGACATCCGATGAATACGGATTCTTCTCCGGTTCCTACGGATTCTTCAATGTATTCCTCCTCATGCTGTTCTTCGGCGGCATCATCCTCGACAAGTTCGGAATCCGCTTCACAGGAATACTTGCAACAGCACTGATGTTCGTTGGTGCACTCGTCAAGTGGTATGCAGTGGGACATGAGTTCGAAGGCGAACTCTTCGGCTACAAAGCACAGGTTATCTATGCATGCATCGGTTTCGCCATCTATGGAGTAGGATGCGAGATATCCGGTATCACCGTTTCCAAAGTGCTCGTCAAGTGGTTCACTGGCCACGAGCTTGCATTGGCAATGGGCACCCAGGTAGCTTTGGCACGATTCGGAACAGCTGCAGCCCTCAGCTTCTCACTGCCCATCGCAAAGAGCATGGGAGGTGTGAGCGCATCCGTAGGATTGGGAGCAATCCTCCTTTGCGTTGCCATGGTCAGCTTCCTCATCTATTGCATCATGGACATCAAGGAAGACAAGGCAGTTGCTGCCACAGCCGAAGAACCGGAACAGGGATTCCAGTTCAAGGACCTTGGCATCCTCTTCACCAACAAGGGATTCTGGTACATCACCCTGCTTTGCCTCATGTTCTATGCAGGCGTATTCCCGTTCCTCAAGTTTGCCACCAAACTCATGGTCATCAAATATGGAGTTGAGGAAGACATCGCAGGAAGCATCCCGTCGATGCTACCCTACGGAACAATCATCCTCACCCCACTCTTCGGATTCCTCTACGACAAGATAGGCAAAGGCGCCACACTCATGCTCATCGGTTCCGTCCTGCTTGCATTCGTACATGTGGTGTTCGCCATCCCTTCAATCACCTCCGTTTATGTAGCCATTGCCATGATGGTGGTACTCGGCATTGCATTCGGACTCGTGCCTTCAGCCATGTGGCCATCCGTTCCGAAAATCATACCGATGCAACTCCTCGGCACAGCCTATGCCGTCATCTTCTACATCCAGAACATCGGACTCTCGCTTGTGCCAATCTTCATCGGTAAGGTCAACCAAGCCAACACCGGTGCGAACGGAGTGATTGACTACACTCAGACCATGTCCATCTTCGCAGCCTTCGGAGTCGTTGCCATCATCATCGCACTGTTGCTCCTGCGCGAAGACAAGAAGAAAGGCTACGGACTGCAGCAAGCCAACATCAAGAAGTAACCAGCCAAAGCCTTCATATTATGTTTGAAAATCAACCCAAAGGACTCTACGCCCTTTCATTGGCAAACACAGGCGAGCGCTTCGGCTACTACACGATGCTTGCCATCTTCACCCTGTTCATGCAGGCAAAGTTCGGCTGGAGCGAAGCCCAGGCAGGCAACATCTATGCCATCTTCCTTGCGGTAGTCTATTTCTCGCCGTTCTTCGGTGGAATGCTTGCCGACAAGATAGGTTACGGCAAGTGTGTCACCCTCGGCTTCATCGTCATGTTCCTCGGCTACCTGGGACTCGCTATCCCTACCGGAGCCGACACCACAGGCGAAATCGCCATGTACCTCGGACTGCTCGGAGTGTCACTCGGAACCGGACTGTTCAAGGGCAACCTCCAAGTGCTCGTAGGCAACCTCTACGACGATGCCAAATACGCATCCAAGCGCGACTCAGCGTTCAGCCTCTTCTATATGGCAATCAACATCGGAGCAATGTTTGCACCGTCGATGGCAAAGTGGATAACCAACATGCACCTTGCCGAATACGGATTCGTGTATGACGCAAGCAACAACAGTCCCGAATACCTCGAAGCACTCTACTCTGGCTACGGACTCTGCTTCGGAGTGGCATGCATCTCGCTCATCCTCTCAGCCATCATCTACTACTCATGCCGCAGCTGGTTCAAGCATGCCGACGTCACACTCAAGCAGGCAGAAGAAAGCCACGCAGCAGTTGAGGAACTGACACACAAGCAGACAAAGGACAGAATCACAGCCCTGCTCCTCGTCTTTGCCGTAGTCATCTTCTTCTGGATGGCATTCCATCAGAACGGAGCTGCCCTCACCTTCTTCGCGAAGAAATACACCAACCTCACCGTCACCGGACCAATACGTATAGGCTTCAACATCTTCAGCCTGGCACTCATAGCCATATCCGTCTACACCGGATTCTCCACCTTCCAGGCAAAGAAGAAGAGCTCGCGCATCATCTGCCTCGTCTGCACACTCGTGCTTTGGACAGGAGCCTTCCTGCTCTATCAGGGCATGAGCGACCCCACCATGGCACAGCCGTCCGACTTCCAGCAGTTCAACCCCTTCTTCGTAGTAGCCCTCACTCCGTTCAGCATGGCATTCTTCGGCATGCTCACCAAGAAAGGCAAGGAAGTGAGTGCGCCCACACGCATAGCATGGGGTATGGTCATAGCAGCCCTCGGCTTCGGAGTCATCACCCTGGCATCCACCGGACTCATCTCCCCGATGGACCTCGGCGAGAAGCAGACACAAAGCATACTGTCGCCGTCATGGCTCATCTCCACCTACTTCACCCTCACCATCGCAGAGCTTCTGCTCTCCCCCATGGGCATCTCCTTCGTTTCGAAAGTGGCACCGCCCAAATACAAGGGACTGATGATGGGCGGATGGTTCGTGGCAACAGCCATAGGCAACTATCTCAGCTCAATCCCGTCGAATCTGTGGGACAAAATCCCATTGATGTACAACTGGGGAATACTCATCGCACTCTGCCTCATCAGTGCCATCGTCATGTTTGCACTGCTCAAGAAACTCAAGCAGATGACTGCTTAAGACAGACCCCACAACACAGCAAATACATAGGCAAAACGCATCTGAACACAGTTTTTGATGCGTTTTCCCGTTTTCCATACGGCTCATGTCAAAATAAATGCCTATCTTTGTGAGTTGAAAACACAAAGCGAAACCAATGGCAAAGACATCAAAACATCCTGCAGGACTCTACCTGCTGTTCTCCACCGAAATGGCAGAACGCTTCAGCTATTTCGGAATGCGTGCAATCTTCATCCTCTACATGACCAAGATACTCACGATGAACGATGCACTGGCAAACCAGATTTACGGCAGCTACACCGGACTCGTCTACCTCACGCCTCTCATCGGAGGTATCATCTCCGACCGCTACTGGGGCAACCGCCGGTCTATCTTCGTAGGACAGATACTCATGGCAGCCGGACAGTTCATGATGTTCCTCAGCGCAAGCCTCACAAGCCAAACCAACCTCAGCATAGCACTCATGTTCGCAGCACTGGCACTCATCATCTGCGGCAACGGATTCTTCAAGCCAAACATCAGCACCATGGTGGGCGACCTCTACGACCCCAACGACAAGCGCCGCGACGGAGCATTCACCATCTTCTACATGGGAATCAACATCGGAGCATTCTTCGCACCCCTCGTGTGCGGACAGCTGGCAGAAATCGACTACAAGTGGGGCTTCCTCGCATCATCCGTAGCCATCCTCATGTCGCTCATCATCTTCGCCCTGCTCAAGAACAAACTGCTCGTCACCCCCGAAGGCCGACAGGTAGGCATACCGCCAGTACGCCAAAAGACCACACCGGCTGAAAAGGCAACAGCAACCGAAATGGCAACAGCTGCCACCAACAAGAAGACATCCACCCTTCAGGCCATCCTCTGCACCGTCGGATTCCTCCTCCTCGGAGCCGTCATAGCCTACACCACCGACGACATCATCCAGGGAGCAATCCTCTCCGCCTGCGTCATGATGCCAGTCTACATCATCATCGACAAGTCACTCACATCTGTCGAGCGCCGCCACATCATCGTGATCTACATCATCGCCTTCTTCGTCATCTTCTTCTGGAGCGCATACGAACAGGCAGGAGCATCACTCACACTCTTCACCGACCGCAACATCGACCGCGAGTTCTGGGGCTGGACCATGCCGACAGCATGGGCACAGTCGTTCAACGCATTCTTCGTAGTGGCACTTGCACCAGTGTTCGCAGCCCTGTGGACATGGCTCGACAAACACCGTCTCGAGCCCTCGTCGCCAGCCAAGCAAGCCATCGGTCTGCTTCTCCTCAGCATCGGCTACGGAGTGATTGCCATCGGAGTACGCGGAGTGGACTCCACCACGAAGATAAGCATGTTCTGGCTCGTGTCACTCTATTTCATCCACACCTGCGGCGAACTCAGCCTCTCCCCCATCGGACTCTCCATGGTCACCAAGCTCTCGCCCGTACGCCTCTCCAGCCTGCTCATGGGAGTGTGGTACCTTAGCAATGCAGCAGCCAACAAACTGGCAGGCACACTCAGCAGTCTGATGCCACAGTTCGACGAGACCACAGGCGAAATCATCAAGACCTCCTCCCTCTTCGGATGGCAAATCACCAGCCTCTACGACTTCTTCATCCTCTTCGTCGGCATGTCGGGCGTAGCCGGCATCATCCTCCTCATCATCAGCCCGTGGCTCAACCGCATGATGAAAGCCACAGAATAAGTCAGCAAGAATGTTTTGGGTTTTAGGTTCCAGGTTTTGTGTTAGCCGGATGGTAGGAGCCAGCAAAAGTGTTTTGCGTTAATCATCCGAATGGGAGCGTTGAATTGCGAGCTGGAATAGGAGCCAGCGCTCTCCGAGCGCTAGACAATAACACTTGAACGTCAGCTCGCCTTGTTTTACAGCCCACAAGCCCACGCTCGCTTTAACGTCCTCGGAGAGGGCTAGCTCCTATTCCGTTCGCAGAGTCAGCCTACGCTAACGCTTCATATTCCCCTGCCGCATGTTCCCCCTCTGCACAGCGGTTTACTTTGGCATCACCACCTCGGGAATGATACAATCCTTTTCATCGGCAACCTGGTTGGTGAAGAACATGCAATAGTATATCGGCATATAGGTGATGCCACGCTCTTTGTACACGCGCTGTCCGTTGTTGAGCACCACTGCCTCACTGATGTGACAGTCGGGAATTGACAGGAATTTGTCCAACGCGCTGTGTACCATGTAGTCCTTGCCCGACTTGACTTCTATTGGCAGGACTGTCAGACGTTTGTAGTCGTCAATGAGATAGTCAACCTCTCCACGCTGTTTGTTGTCGTAATAATGAAGCGAATAGCCATGGGCACAAAATTCTTGCGCAACAACAGATTCATAGACAGAACCGAGGTTTACACTACATTCATCCTTCAACACTGCGTTGATATTCGTGCCGTAGAGGACATTTGTCAACAGCCCCACATCGTTCATGTAGAGCTTCAGAAGATTCTTGTTCTCGGACTCGGCAAGCGGGAATACGGGATTGCTGATGGCTTGTACGGCAAGTGCCACGCCTGAGTTGGTAAGATACTCAAACTCCTCGGCATAGTCGCAGAACTGCCTGTGAGCCTTGGTTTCCTCCACATTTTTCACCACAATACGTTTCTTCTTGTTTTCCATGTTTGAAGGAATCATGTCGTAAATCTTCCGGATGACGAGTTTACGGCTGCTTTCATATTGTAATGCGTCAATCCTGTAAAGCGAATGTACGTCGGTCTGTATCCTGCGCACTTGTACTATATTGCGGTTTTCCAGGAATTTGTTGATGGCATCGGGCATCCCTCCCACAAGCAGATAGATTCTGAATTGCTGGAGCATGTAGTTGTGCATGGAGTCACTCAACGACTCACGTGCCTCAAACTTCTGTCGCATGGCAGAAATGGCATCGTCGCCACAGCCCATTGCCCACAGGAATTCTTCAAAATCCAATGGATACATCTGCCGGACGGCAATGCTTCCGATTGGGACAGACAGTGTCTGCGAAAGTGCCACGCCCAGTTGTGAACCGCTTGCAACATAACGGTACTTGCCATCTTCGTTGAGAAACTTGAGCATGGTCATCAGGTGCGGATAACTCTGTATCTCATCAAGAAAGACCAGCGTGTCTTCTTTTGTACCAAGGTTATTGCCTGCCATTGCGCCCAACTGCAGATAGAAGTCTTCCTTGCTCCTTACCGAAGCAAAGATGCCATCGCCCTCCTGGTCTGCCTTGAGGTTGATTTCAACAAAATGCTTGAACAGTTTCTTCCCGACATATCTCACAAGGAATGACTTTCCAATCTGTCGTGCACCATTGACGAGCAAAATCTTTCGTGGTTCGCGAAGGAGGAATTCTTCCAAATTACTGGCAAATTTACGTTTCAGCATCGGTTTCGTATTTATTGAGTGCAAATATAGTATATTTCAGCCGTTTGCACAAGCTTCGGGGACTTTTTCTGCATAAACAGCACTCAAAAACAGGAATTATTCCGTTGTTTTTACCTTCAGAGCGAGGAATTATTCCGTTATTTTAGCCACCGGAACAAGGAATTATTCCATGCAATAGGATAAATGCAGACTGAAGGACAACAATGGTTGGGGTGTTGGAGAGTTGATTCGCATTGCAAACGAGAATCTGCCTTCCCCGAACGCACAAGAGAACATAAACACCGAATATTTAGGAGTTGCCACACCTATTTTTTCACTTTACTTCGCCCAATAGGCACTCAATTCAATATTTTGTCTTATCTTTGCACGGAAAATTGGATTATTATGTCTTGCATACTTCATATCGATACATCAACCGAAGCCTGTTCGGTGGCAGTGAGCCAAGACGGGCAAGTAATTTTTCACAAAGAAGAGACCGACGGACCGTCTCATGCTCAGCTCATTGGAGGGATGGTGGACGAAGCCCTTTCGTTCACCGACAACCATGCCATTCCGTTCGATGCAGTGGCAATCAGTTCGGGTCCGGGCAGCTACACCGGACTGCGCATCGGCGCCAGCATTGCCAAGGGCGTTTGCTATGCGCGCGACCTTCACCTCATTTCCATCCCCACCCTACAACTGATGTGCGTACAGCCGCTGTTGTGCGAGGAACTGCCCGAGGACGCATTGCTCTGTCCGATGATTGACGCCCGACGCATGGAGGTCTACACCGCACTCTTCACCCGTGGGCTTCAACACGTGACCCCGACCGAAGCCAAGGTAATCGACTCCACAGCCTTCGCATCGGAACTCAACCAACACCCCGTGTACTTCTTCGGCAACGGGGCAAACAAGTGCAAGGACGTAATCAGTCACCCCAACGCACACTTCATCGACGGCATCAAGCCTCTTGCCAAATGGATGGCACCGCTGGCTGAGAAGGCACATGCACGAGGAGAGTTCGAAGACGTGGCATATTTCGAGCCATTCTACCTCAAGGAATTCATAGCAACAAAAAGCCGCAACCCACTGCTCCAGGGATAACTGCGAACTGCTGCGAACAGCTGCGAACAACTGCGAATAACCGCAGAAGAAGCCGGAGCAAAGCCCAAAGCAGGCATCAAGCCCCAAAGCGGGCAACAGGAAAGCAACAAAACTGCAGAAAAGCAACAAAAACAAAGCATAAGAACAAGGGGAATCCATCCCCGACAAGAACAAAACATTTCTCTGACTGGGAAAAATCAACTCTCTGACCAGGAAAAAATATTTCTCTGACTGGGAAAAAAGTTTTCTCTGACCAGGGAACAAAAAGAACGACAATTATGGACTACAATACCCAACGTACAAAACTGGTACTTCCCGAATACGGACGATGCATTCAGGACATGGTGGAATATGCCATGACGATTACCGACAGACAAGAGCGCCAGCGCTGCGCATACACCATCATCAAACTCATGTCGAACATACAGCAGTTCTGCGGCGACGAGGAGGACTTCTACCAGAAACTGTGGAACCACCTCGCACTGATTTCCGACTACAAACTCGACATCGACTATCCGGTGGAAATTCAGAAAGTGGACGAACAGCAGCAGAAGCGCGACAAAGTGCCCTACCCTCAGAAACGCATCCGTCGCCGCCACTACGGTTACATCATCGAACAGCTCACCAAGAAACTGACCGAGATGGAACCGGGCAAGGAACGCGACGAGATGATTGAACTCGTAGCCAACCAGATGAAGCGATCGCTTGCCAACTGGAGTCCCAATGCCATGGACGACGAGAAGGTGATGGGCGACCTTGCCGACTTCACCGGCGGAAAAATCTCGCTGCTGCCGTCGGAAGTCAATCTGATAAGCGACAACCAGGCAATAGCCGAGTCGCAGTCGGCAAACACCGGCAACGGCAACAGCAATAACTCCGGAAAGAAAAAGAAGAAGAAATAACAGGACCAAACATGGCATCATTCATAATTGAAGGCGGACACACACTCAACGGCACAATCACACCGCAGGGAGCCAAGAACGAAGCCCTGGAGGTGATTTGCGCCACTCTGCTCACGAGTGAGCCTGTCAGAATATCCAATGTCCCCAACATTCTCGACGTCAACAACCTCATCCGGCTCATGGAAAAGATGGGAGTCGACGTAAGGCAGGAAGCCGACCACACCTGGACCTTCCAGGCACGGCAGCTCGACATGGACTATCTGAAGAGCGACGAGTTCATCCACAGAAGCTCACAGCTCCGCGGTTCAGTGCTCCTGCTCGGTCCGCTCCTCGGGCGCTACCACAAGGCATACATCGCCAAGCCCGGAGGCGACCAGATTGGACGTCGCCGGCTCGACACCCACTTCATCGGCATCAAGGAACTGGGCGCCAACTTCAACCACAACGAACAGAGAGGCATCTACGAGATAGAGGCACAGCAACTGCACGGCAAATACATTCTGCTGGAAGAAGCCTCAGTGACCGGCACTGCCAACATCATCATGGCAGCAGTGATGGCAGAAGGCATCACGCAAATCTACAATGCAGCCTGCGAGCCCTACATCCAGCAGCTCTGCACCATGCTCAACAGCATGGGAGCGAAAATCAGCGGCATACAGTCGAACCTGCTGACCATCGAAGGAGTGAAGGAACTCCACGGCACTTCACATGCCATCCTGCCCGACATGATTGAGATAGGATCGTTCATCGGTATGGCAGCCATGACCGGAAGCGAACTGACCATAAAGAACGCCGCACATGCCAACCTCGGCATCATCCCCGAAGCATTCCGCAAGTTGGGAGTCAGGATTGAAGAAAGCGGAGACGACCTCAACATCCCACACCAGGACCACTACGAAGTGTGCACCTACATGGACGGAGGTATCATGTCGCTCTCCGATGCACCGTGGCCCGGACTTACGCCCGACCTGCTGAGCGTGCTGCTCGTGGTGGCAACACAAGCCAAAGGATCGGTGCTCATCCACCAGAAGATGTTCGAGAGCCGACTCTTCTTCGTAGACAAACTCATCGACATGGGAGCGCAGATAATCCTGTGTGACCCACACCGCGCCGTAGTCATCGGACACGACAAGAAATTCAAGATGCGAGGCGCACGCCTTTCCTCACCCGACATCCGTGCCGGAATTGCCCTGCTCATCGCAGCCATGAGCGCCGACGGAGTGAGCCGCATAAGCAACATCGAGCAAATCGACCGCGGCTACGAGGACATCGAAGGGCGACTGAACGCACTCGGAGCCAAAATCACACGGACGGAATAGAAAACGAGGCGGAGCAAGCTGCATGGTGAAGCAAAGCAACACGACTGAATAAAGCTGCATGATGAAGCGCAACAAGATTAATCAACCAACAGAACAGGCAACAAGATGATAAAGAAAGACGAGACCTACAAAATCGGGCGCATCGGCAAGCCCCACGGACTGAAGGGCGAAGTGATTTTCACCTTCACCGACGACATCTTCGACACTGTCGAAAGCCCCTACCTCATCTGCGAGGTCGAGGGAATACTCGTGCCTTTCTTCATCGAGCAATACCGGTTCAAGACCGACTCATCGGTCATCATCAAGTTTGAGGACATCGACAGCGTGGCACAAGCCCAACAGATTGTAGGCTCCGACGTCTACTTCGAAAAGAAATACGTGGCAGACGGCACACAGGACGAAGTGTCGCTCAACTACTTCATCGGATTCCAAGTCACCGACCGCGACGAAGGAACCATCGGAACCATCACCAACATCGACGACCAGACCGACAACTGGCTCTTTGTCGTGGAACACCAACAGACTGACGGCACGAAGAGCGAAGTGCTCATCCCTGCCAACGAAGAGTTTATCATTGACATCAACCATCAAGAGAAAACAATAGAGATGGACCTGCCAGCAGGTCTACTGGACTTATGAACGAAAGAAAGAAAATAGCCATATTGGGCTCAACCGGGTCAATCGGTTCTCAGGCACTGCAAGTGATTGAGGAGCAAAGTCACCTCTACGAGGCTTACATCCTCACAGCAGGCAGCAATGCAGACCTCCTCATCAGTCAGGCACGCAAGTTCGTGCCAGCCGCCGTGGTTATTGCCAACGACACACATTATAATAAGGTAAAGGAAGCACTGGCAGACCTGCCGGTGAAAGTCTATGCCGGAGCCGACGCACTGTGCCAGGTGGTGGAGGACGACAATGTCGACATCGTGCTGGCATCGATGGTAGGCTTTGCAGGACTCAAACCCACAATCAGCGCCATCAAAGCCGGAAAGAACATTGCACTGGCAAACAAAGAGACACTCGTGGTGGCAGGAGAACTCATCAACCGCCTGGCAGCAGAAAACAGAGTACCCATTCTGCCAGTCGACAGCGAGCACTCAGCCATATTCCAGTGTCTTGAGCCGGGCAACCGCATAGAGAAAATACTGCTCACATGCAGCGGCGGACCATTCCGCAAGTTCACAGCCGAGCAACTGAAGAGCGCGACCAAAGCCGATGCACTTGCCCACCCCACATGGAACATGGGAGCAAAAATCACCATCGACTCAGCCACACTCATGAACAAAGGCTTCGAAGTGATTGAAGCAAAATGGCTGTTCGGAGTGAAACCCGAACAAATACAGGTCATCGTACATCCCCAGTCCGTCATCCACTCCATGGTGCAGTTCGAAGACGGAGCAGTGAAAGCCCAACTGGGAGTGCCCGACATGCGACTGCCCATACAGTACGCCTTCAGTTACCCGCAGCGACTCAAGTCATCGTTCGACCGTCTCGACTTCTTCAAACTCAAGGACCTCACCTTCGAACAGCCCGACACCGAGCGCTTCCGCTGCCTCGCACTGGCATACGAAGCACTGCACCAGGGCGGCAACATGCCTTGCATAGTGAATGCAGCCAACGAGATAGCCAACCATGCGTTCATCGACGCCAGAATCTCCTTCAGCAGAATAAGCGAAATCATCGAGCAGGCAATGAGCCACATCCCGTTCTCCAACGAGTCGTCGCTCGAAACATATCTGTCAACCGACAAAGAAACGCGTGAATACGCAAAGACATTAATATAACACCCCACACACATTCAATTACACCCCACACATTCAAATGGAAGTAGTACTGATAAAAATAGCACAAGTAATAGCAGCCTTCAGTTTGCTCATCGTGTTGCACGAAGGCGGCCACTTTCTGTTCGCAAAACTGTTCAAGATAAGAGTAGAGAAATTCTACCTATTCTTCGACTTCCCAGTAGTAACTCCACGTCCGCAGTTTGCCTTCCTCACTTTCAGAAAAGGCAAATGGTCGTTGCTGAAATACACCCGCATAAGGCAGACCAATCCCGATGACAAGTCCAAAGACCCCGACTACACCATCAGCGCCTTCTCTTTCGTGCTCATCAACAAAGGGAAAGTAGAGTTCTGCAAATGGGAGCACAACCTTGAAAAGATTCAGGAAGAAGAGATGAAACAGCCCACCTATGCCACCGAATACGGAATAGGATGGTTGCCATTGGGCGGTTACGTGAACATCACCGGAATGATTGACGAGTCAAAACAGCAACTCTCGGCAGAACCCAAACCATGGGAGTTCCGCACCAAACCGGCATGGCAGCGCCTGCTCGTGATGCTCGGCGGAATACTCATGAACTTCATCACAGCCTTCATCATATATATGGGAGTGCTCTACACATGGGGCGAGAACTACGTGAAGTCTGCGGACATAACCTACGGGATGAAATTCAATGAAGTGGCACAGTCCGACGGATTCCGCGACGGAGACATCATCGTCAAGACCGACGGTGAGGAAGTCAAGACATGGGACGTGAACGTACTTCGCGACATATCCAACTCCAAGGAAGTGACAGTGCTCAGGAGCGGCAAGGAAGTCAACATCAGCATGCCGTCGGACATGAACATGCTCGAGATGGTGCAGAGCACCCCACCCTATGCCGACCTCTTCATCCCACTCAACATCGACAGCATCGTGGAAGGTTCGCCAGCAGACAAAATCGGGCTGAAGCCCCACGACACAATCAATGAAATCAACAGCGAGAAGATAAGTTGCTACAACGATGTCATCTATTTCATGGCATCACTGAAAAGTACGCTCAACGAAAACTCCACTGCCACCGACAGTCTGGAACGCAGGAACATCACCCTCGTAGTGAACAACACCGACACCCTGCAAGCCACACTGACACCCGAGTTTACACTCGGTTTCCAGAACAAGTTGCCGGACTATAAAGTGACCAACAGACAATACGGACTCCTCGAGAGTATTCCAGCCGGCATTGCATCCGGATGCAACAAACTGGCAAGCTACGTAAACGACCTGAAATACATCTTCACAGCCCAAGGAGCGAAAAGCGTATCGGGAGTCATCGGCATAACCAACATCTTCCCCGAGACATGGAACTGGCAGAAATTCTGGTTGCTCACAGCCCTGCTCTCCATTGCCCTCGGAGTAATGAACGTGCTGCCAATACCTGCACTTGACGGAGGACATGCCGTGTTCGCCATCTACGAAATCATCACCCGCCGCAAACCAAGCGACAAGGTGCTGGAGCGTGCGCAATACGTGGGATTCATGTTCATCATCGCATTGCTGATATTCGCAACATGGAACGACATAACTCGCTTGTTGGGACTGTAAAAGGAAAAAGATTGAAAGTAAAGTCCCGATTGTTGACATAACAACAGTAAAATGATGCGGGCTACACACGATTGCGGAGACCCAAACAAGAAAAGTCCGGACTATATAATATACATAAGGAGTAAGAAATGAAGATACTTGCAGTTGGCATGAACTATGCCGAACACAATAAAGAGTTACACAACACGTTATTACTCAAAGAGCCTGTAATCTTCTCAAAGCCAGAGTCAGCCCTCGTGAAAGACGGAAAGCCGTTCTTCATGCCTGATTTCGCAGAACGGTTCGACTACGAGACCGAAATAGTTGTCAGGATATGCCACGTGGGGAAGAACATACCCGAACGGTTCGCACACCGCTACTACGACTCACTGACCATAGGCATCGACTTCACGGCAAGAGACCTTCAGGCACGGCTCAGGGAACAAGGACTTCCATGGGAGATATGCAAGGGATTCGACGGGTCGGCTGTCATAGGCAACTTCATCAGCAAAGAAGAACTGCCGCCAGTAGACCAACTGCACTTCAACCTCGACATCGACGAAACAACAGTGCAGCAAGGCTTCTCGGGCGACATGATACACTCCATCGACCAGATAATTGCATACGCCAGCCAGTTCTTCACGCTCAAGACAGGAGACCTCATCTACACCGGCACACCAGTAGGAGTCGGTCCAGTGCACGAGAACCAGAAACTTGAAGGATTCCTTGAGGGTAAGAAAGTGTTGTACTGCAAAGTAAAATAATAATGACAAGACGAATACTGATACTCGCGGCAACCATCATTATCGCATTGGGAATACAAGCCCAGAGCAATAGTGTCAGCCGCTATGCCGACCATTCCAAACTCGCATCGGGCAGATGGGTGAAGATACGCGTCAACAATGAAGGCGTGTACCAGATTACCCGAAGCCAACTGACCAGAATGGGATTCACCAATCTCGAGAAGGTGAGTCTCTACGGATACAACACACCGATAATGCCCGAGACCAAACTGGAAAGCATGAGCGACGACATGACCGAGATTCCGCTGTGGCGACGCAGCGACGGTTCATTGCTCTTCTATTCCCTTGGCACAGTGAAATGGGAGCAGAAAAGCAGATATTCGTCCGACTTCAAACACACCAACAACCCCTATTCGCTCTACGTCTACTATTTCCTCACAGAGAAAGAAGACGGAAGTCCGGCAGAGATGACAGTCGAAACGAGCACATCAATCGCCAGCACCGTCACACCCACATTCCCTGAACATGCACTGATAGAGAAAGACGAAGTAAGTCTCTTCAATTCGGGACGCAGTTTCTTCGAGAACTACAACTATGCAAGCGGAAACAAAAAGAGTTACACCCTCTCCACTCCAGGCATTGCCGACTCGAAAGTGATACTGACCGTAGACTTCGTGGGCGGAGCCAATGCTTCCACACTGAGCATCACAGCAGGCGACACCACCTTCAGTGCCATCTCACTGCGCAAACTCGTGGAATACGAATATGGCTACGAGGCGACAAAGACTGCCACCTGGAAGAAAGACCTGGCGGAGACATCCACCATCACCCTCACCCACAACAGGGCATCGGGCACAGCAGGTTATCTCAACTATATCCAGGCAAGTTACACACGCAAACTCGACCTCTCCAATGTCAAATACCTTGCATTCCGGCCAACCACCAAGAATGCAATGCAATACGCAATAAGCGGAGCCGATGCCAACACCCATGTATGGAGAGTGACCACCCCCGAAACCACATGTGAAATAAAAGGAGAACTCACCGGCACCACCTACACAGCCAATACCAATGCCAGCGACAAGATAAACGAATACGTGGCAGTCGACGTGACAGCCACATATCCCGAACCGGAGATTGTCGGGGCAATCGACAACCAAGACCTCCATGCACTCAAAGACATCGACTATGTGATTATTGTCCCAGCCAATGGGAAACTGCGCGAACAGGCACAGCACCTGGCAGATGCACACACAGCAAAGGACAGTATGAGATGCGTGGTGGTGAGAGCCGACGAAGTCTACAATGAATTCTCGTCAGGCACACCCGATGCAACAGCCTACCGCCGTTTCATGAAGATGCTGTACGACAAAGCTGCAACCGAAGCCGACCGTCCGAAGAACCTTTGTCTCTTCGGCGATGGTGTGTGGGACAACAGAATGGTCACATCGGCATTGTCGAAGAACGACCCTGACGATTACCTGCTTTGCTACGAATCCGAGGGTTCGCTCAGCCAGACCGACAGTTACGTGGTGGAAGAATACTACACCCTGCTTGCCGACGGCAAGGGAGTGTCGCCACTGAAAGAAACTCCCGACTGCGGAGTGGGCAGAATCACCGTGACCACTGCAGAACAAGCCAAGGCAGTCGTCAACAAACTGATTTCATACCTCAACAACGAGCACACCGGTTCGTGGAAAAACACCATCTGCATAATGGCAGACGACGGCAATGCCAACATCCACATGAAAGATGCAGAGGCAGTTTCAACCGTTGTGGAGCAGAACAGTCCGAACTACAAAATCAAGAAGATATACTGGGACACATACCAGAGAGAAGAAAGCGGTGCAGGACATTCATACACCAGTGCGCAGAACGACATAAAACTCCAGATGGAGAAAGGAGCACTGATAATGAACTACACCGGTCATGGTTCAGCCTACATATTGTCGCACGAGCAGGTAATCAAGCGAGCCGACTTCGAGACACTTGACTCTCCCAACCTACCCTTGTGGTTCTTTGCAGCCTGCGATGTCACTCCATTCGACATGAACGAAGAGAACATCGGCGAGACAGCATTGCAGAATGAAAAAGGAGGAGCACTGTGTACAGTAGGAACCACACGCGCAGTCTATTCGTCACAGAACAGAAAACTAAACGGTGCGTTCATGAAGTACGTGCTTGCCAACAAGTCCGCAGGACAGCAGTATTCCATCGGCGAGGCACTGGCTAAGGCAAAGGCAGACATCGTAAACGAGAAATCCTATGCCAAGCGCGACTCCATAAACAAATGCCACTTCATGCTCATCGGAGACCCAGCCATGACTCTTGCCATGCCTACATACAAGGTGAAGATTGACTCGTTCAACAACAAGTCTGTGCCCCAGGCAGAAATCGACACCATAGGAGCAGGTGCTGTGGTAAGCGTGAGCGGACATATCGAAGACGAGGACGGCAACCTGATGTCCGACTTCATGGGAACAATATCTCCGATAGTGTCCGACAGCAAGGAACTCGTCACTTGTCTGAACAATGCAGGCGAGGACATCACTCCATACACATTCTACGACCGCACAAAGACCTTGTACGAAGGAAGCGACTCAGTACGCCAAGGACAGTTCGCCTTCACCTTCCCCGTTCCGCTCGACATCAACTACTCCGATGAGACAGGACTCATCAACATGTATGCAGTCAACACCGACAACACCATTGAGGCAAACGGAGTCTTTGATGATTTCGCCATCGGAGGCACAAGCCCTACCCTCGCTGACGACACCAACGGTCCGACTCTCACAGTGACGCTCAACGGAGTGGAATTCACCAACAAGCAAGAAGACGGCACGGTGGACAACGACATCGAGCTGGTTGCATCCGAACTGATGCACGAAACGCCGTTCTTCACCGGTTTGATTGAAGACGAGAACGGCATCAACACCATCGGAAGCGGTATAGGCCACGACATCACCCTCGTCATCGACAATGAGGAATCGAAGACCTACAACCTCAACGACAACTTCGAATACGTCACCAGCTCATGGACCCAAGGCACAGTCAGCTACAGCCTGCCCGAACTGGCAACAGGTCAGCACACCCTTCTGTTCCGGGCATGGGACATACTCAACAATCCTTCATGCATGACCATACAGTTCAATGTAGAGGAAGGACTGAAACCCAACATCCTTGACTTCCAGATTCAGGGACCGGTGAACGACCAATTGACCCTCATCATCGAGAACGACAGGCCACAATCCACCCTCGATGTCGACGTAAGGATCTACGACATGTCGGGACGGCAGGTTTGTCATGTGGGCGAAACGAACTCAAGCAGCTCAAGCTACTACACCTTCACTTGCAACCTGAATGCGATGAACAGCCACCTGACCCCAGGCGTCTACATCTGCAAGGCAAGCATAGCCACTGCCGACGGATCATCAGCATCCAAGTCCAAAAAGTTCCTTGTAGCACAATAAATAAAGCCGTTTAGAGTTATTATATAAGTATGTCTTGCAGACCGACAGTCAGCCAAGACTAAATGTAAAATCAAAGAAGAACATATCCGTTATATGATAAAGAAGACATTCATAACATTCTGCATTGCGCAAATGGCATTCGGCATCAAGTCCCAGGCACAAGATGTGAAACAGCAGTTCAATCCGGTCTACTACGGAATTACATCCCTTGCCATCGCTCCTGACGCACGAGGCGGTGCCATGGGTAACGTGGGTGCTGCCACCGACCCTGACGTCAACTCACAATACTGGAACCCTGCCAAATATCCGTTCACCATCAGCCGTGCAGGTGTGTCAATCAACTACACCCCGTGGTTGCGACAAATCACCAGCGACATCGACTTGGCAAACGTCACAGGTTACTATCGCATCGGCAACTACGATGCGCTGAGTGCCTCACTGCGATATTTCTCATTGGGAGAAGTGCTCGACATAAGCAACAATGTCACCATCAAACCATTTGAGATGGCATTGGACGTAGCATACTCACGCATGCTGTCCGAGACATTCTCAGCAGCAGTGGCACTGCGCTACATCCACTCAAGCATGGGACAGACCGATGACCTCACTCCAGGTTCAGCCTTCGCTGCCGACCTCGCACTCTACCACAACGGATACATCAACCTCGGCAATAGAGAATGTCAGTTGGGCTGGGGATTGAACATAAGCAACATCGGTAGCAAGATATCCTACGACGAAGGAAACACAAGCGAGTTTCTGCCTACGAACCTGCGATTGGGTCTCTCCCTGATGATTCCTATAGACGAATACAATGTGTTCAGCATAAGTGCAGACGCAAACAAATACCTCGTGCCCACACGTCCTACGATGGACCAGTACATCGAGGAGACAGGTGCCGACGAGCAGGACTATTCGGGCTACACAAGCTGGCTCATGGATGAGGGCTACTACAACATATCCCCAATTTCCGGAATCTTCAAGTCGTTCAGCGATGCTCCGGGCGGAGCCAAGGAGGAACTCCAGGAAATCGAATGGGGACTCGGAGTGGAATACTCATACAACAACCAGTTCTTCCTGCGTGCAGGATACCACTATCAGAACCCCAACAAAGGAAACCTGAAGTACTTCACACTGGGTGCCGGATTCAAGATGAACATCTTCTCCATTGACGCAGGCTACATCATCTCGTCAGCACAGACCAACCCACTCGACCAGACACTCCGCTTCTCCCTTGCCTTCGACATGGACGGAATCGGTGACCTACTCGGAAAGAAAAGACGTTAACCGACAGTCTGACTATGGAAGGACATACGAAGATAAGAGTCGGAATGGGTTATGATGTCCACCAACTGGTGGAAGGTCGTGACCTGTGGTTGGGCGGCATAAAGATTGAGCACACCAAAGGACTGCTCGGACACAGCGATGCCGACGTGCTGATACATGCCATTTGCGATGCCCTTCTCGGAGCAGCCAACATGAGAGACATAGGTTATCATTTCCCGCCTACCCAAGGAAATGAATTTGAGAATATCGACAGCAAGATACTGCTTCGCCGCACAATCGACATCATAGCAACCAAGGGCTACAAGGTCGGCAACATCGATGCGACAGTATGTGCCGAACGCCCTAAAATCAATCCCCATATCCCCGAAATGCAAAAGGTACTTGCAGAATGTATGGGAGTGGACATCGACTGCGTAAGCATCAAAGCAACCACCACCGAGAAACTCGGTTTCACAGGAAGAGAAGAAGGCATCAGCGCCTATGCCGTGGCGTTGATAGAGGGATAGAGCCTCTCCATCCGGACGGAAATAGGAGCTAGCCCTCTCCGAGGGCGTTAAAGCGAGCGAAGGTTCGTGGGCTGTATTATATATATAAGATGTATAGCGAGCCTAGGCTCGATTGTTATCGACGACGCTTTCGGAGAAAGCTGGCTCCTACATAGCGAACGAAGTTCGAACGTCATCGTCTGCGCTCGGAGAGCGCTGACTCCTATTCACGCGATTCCAGCCCACCCATTCGGATGGCTAACCCAAAAACCAAAACCCAAAACCTAAAACATTTTTTTGGATCCTACCATCCTAAACCCCAAACCTAAATCATTCCTCATCCAGTGTCTCGTCCCAATACTGGATGGTCACTGTATTGCTCGAACGTTTGAACAAAGCGCCGTAGCCTGCCTGTTTGTTGTTCTTGTACTTGCCGTAATAGAAGTCACCATTCGCATAGAAATACAGGCCATAGCCTTCACGCTTGTTGTTGGTGGACTCGCCCAAATAGCTGTCACCATTGGAATAGGTAAGAATGAGGAAACGGTTCTTCTCGCGCATCTCGGTGGAAGGATTGTACTTCTGGTTGTCCTTCATTATATATACGGGATAGCCCGTGTGCAAATCGTAGGCAATGAAATAGTCGTTGGTCCCCACCTTGGCAATGTCCTGCCCTTTCTTGATTCCAAACGCGAGGTCGCCATTGCGGTAGAGTCCATACACCTCACCGTCCATGTCGGTGAAGAACGACCCGAACCCATAGATATTTCCCTGCGGTGACAACTGACCGAAGTATTGGCCATACAATGATTTCACCACTCCGGAAACAAAGCCCGACACCTGGTCGACAAAGGCTGCCTCGAACTCAACCGGAATGTTGGGATACTTGTCCAACTTCACAAACTGAGCTTTTGAATCAAGAGACCAAGCAAACGACACCAATGCCATTGCCACTACTATCATTGTCTTTTTCATAATCATCTGTTTTATGCATGTTCTTGTTTCAACATGCAAAATTACAGATAAATACTGACTTCGAACGATTATTGACGCTAAAAGTTGACCATTGAGTAATAATTATGCTTAAATGGGGGCTTTGCTATT
>CAVISR010000003.1:0-9930 GCA_963645405.1 Acutalibacteraceae bacterium | reverse complement strand
CTATTAAACTAATTCATAAATTTGCACTCGAAACACAAGACGCCTACAAAAACGAGTGTCGGAATGAATCCAAAGTCAGAACAAAACAGTTATAATAAATAGACTTAAAAGAAAGATGAAGAAATCAGCTCTGTTGGCTGCCATTTCCTTGATGGTATGTGCAAGTGCATTTGCACAAAGCAAGTTTCAGGTAAATGGAACAGTAATTGAAAAAGGGACAAACGATGCGGTTGTGTCGGCAACAGTTCAGCTATTGTCGCTCCCCGACAGCACGTTCACAACAGGAACAGTAACAAGTGCGATGGGTGCTTTCGAATTCAAGAACGTGAAGAAAGCCAAGTACGCACTGAAGATATCATACATAGGCTACACCACCAAGTACGTGGACTTGGACCTCACCAGCAAGAAAGACAAGACTGTTGACGTGGGCTACATCACCCTCACATCGGATGCAATCATGCTTTCTGCAGCAGAAGTGAAAGGACATGCGGCAAAGGTGACCGTATCGGGCGACTCCATGGTGTACAACGCTTCTGCATACAGAGTGCCAGAAGGTTCCACTCTCGAGGCACTGGTCAAGCAACTGCCTGGAGCCAAAGTGGACAGTGAAGGCAACATCACCATCAACGGAAAGAGCGTGAGCAAGATTCTTGTCGACGGCAAGGAGTTCTTCCTCAACGACAAGTCGGTTGCCATGAAGAATATCCCAACCGAGATGATTGACAAGATAAAGTCGTACGACAGAAAGAGCGACCTCGCACGTGTCACCGGCATTGACGACGGAGAGGAGGAGACAGTTCTCGACCTCTCAGTGAAGAAAGGCATGATGAACGGATGGTTCGGCAACATCAATCTTGGTACAGGAACTGAGGAGCGCTATTCAGAGCGCATGAACGTCAACCGGTTCAGCGACAACTTCCAGGCGACACTCATAGGCAATGCCAACAACGTAAGCGACATGGGCTTCGGCGGTGGCGGCGGCAGAGGCTGGGGCTGGGGAGGAGGCGGCGGTCTCCGCAACAGCAAGGAGATTGGCGCCAACTTCGCAACTACTAACGAGAAACTCGAGACCGGCGGAAGTCTGCGCTACCGCTATGACGGGTCCGACAACTACAACGAGTCATCAAGCGAGGACTTCAATGCCACCAAGGGTAAGTTCAGCGAAAGCATCAGCAAGAGCCGCAGCAGCAACTCCAGTGTGAACGGTAACTTCCGACTGGAATGGAAGCCCGACACCATGACGAATATCATCTTCCGTCCGAACCTGTCGTACTCACGCAACAGAGGATTCAGCAACAGCAGTTCAGGTTCATACGATGAAGACCCGAACGAGATTACAGACAATGCACTGAACTACAATGACGACATTTCCAAGGTAAGCTCCGGTTCAATGGAAGCAACCAGCGATGACATCCTCGACCGTCTGGTCAACATCGTTGCAACCACAAACACCAGCAGAAGCCAGACATACAGTTCGAACATCAACATGGACGGAGAACTCCAGGCAAACCGCAAGTTCAACAGCAAAGGACGCAACCTCACTCTGCGTGTCACCGGCGGTTTCTCCGACGGCAAGAGCAAGCAACTGTCGGCAGCAAACATCACCTATAATACATTAGGTACGAACCAGCAGAACAACCGCTACTACTTTACCCCATCAAAGAGCAACAACATATCAGCACGACTCACATACAGCGAGCCTATAGCCGACAAGACATACCTTCAGTTGAGCTACAGATACAATTACAGTTACAGCAAGAACGACCGCAAGGCACAGATATACGACTCACAAGCATACCAGGACTTGGCACAGGCTTTGTCGCACTACAGATACAACATCAATGCCATCCTCCGCTTCATGAGCGAAACAGACTACATGCTGCGCGACACAGCTGCATTGAGCCAGTTCTCCGAGTACAAGAACTACACCCAGACCATCGGCTTAAGTCTGAGAAGAGTGCGCAACAACTACAACGCCAGCATCGGAGTTGACGCTATCCCACAACATTCAGTGCTCAACTACAAATACATGGGACATGAATATCCGGAAGTGACACGCAACGTGTTCGACATTGCACCGCGCATCAACCTGCGATTCAATTCCGAAGACAAACGCACCAACCTGCACTTCAGATACAACGGACGTACGAGCCAACCAAGCATGACAAACCTGCTGGATATTGTGGACGACTCCAACCCACTGTATATAACCAGAGGTAACACCAAACTGAAGCCTTCATTCAGTCAGAACATCAACACCTTCTTCGACACCTACAACACCGATGCACAGCGTGGAATCTATGCCCATGCATATTTCTCAACCACTCACAACAGCATCAGCAACAAGACCACATACGACAGCGAGACCGGTGTGCGTACAACCCAGCCGATGAACATCAACGGAAACTGGGACGTAGGCACAGGAATGGGATTCAACACAGGGCTGGGCAAGGAGAAAGCGTTTAACCTGGGAATAAATGCAGGCTTCGGTTTCAACCACAACGTAGCATTCTACAACAACACCAATACCGGTACGGACGAAGACCTGAAGTCAATCACAAAAGACTTGTCTGCAGACTGCTCGCTCGACTTCTCCTATCGCAAAGATGACTTCTACGTCTCACTGAACGGAAGCCTGGACTATTCGCATGCAAAGAACAATGTGAATGAGAGTGCCAACCAAAGCACCTACGACTTCTCATACGGTGCCGAGATGGAATGGACTGCTCCTTGGGGCATGTCAATCTCAAGCGACATAGGTATGAACAGCCGACGCGGATATTCACAGTCAGACATGAACACCAACGAACTCCTCTGGAATGCTCAGATTTCACAGTCGTTCCTCAGAGGAAACGCACTGACCATCGCACTTGAGGTGAACGACATCCTGGGCCAGCAGTCAAATATCAGCCGTACAATCAGCGCCTTGATGAGAAGCGACTCAAAATACAATGCAATCTACCAGTACGGAATGCTCAGAGTAATCTATAAGTTCAGTATCTTTGGTGGCAAGAACGCCATGGGAACTGAGAATGAGCGTTCAAGCGGCTGGGGAGGCGGCTGGGGAGGACCTGGACGCTGGTAATCAATACTCCGGCAGAACCAAATCAACAAGCGGATGCATGTTCCATTGGAATTTGCATCCGCTTATTTTATGGCAACGATGGAATAACCTCCATGCCGGCTTCCGGTTACGGAAATTGACTCCTATATCCTTTTCAGCCACAAGTCCATGAACCTGTCATAGATGACGTAGCCATTGGACTTCCTGTAGACAAGTTCTTTGTCTTCCAATACCTTGAGAGCAGCCTTTACACTGCTTGCACCGTTCAACTTATGGTCTTTGATAAACTTGCCCGCAGTAGGTTGGGCAACAATACTATCCTTGGCGATTGCCCTCAGGAGAGAGAACTGGTTTTCAGTGAAGAATTGCACCATACTCTCAAACTGCGGTTCGCGTCCCTCGAGTATGGAGAGAAGGGCAGCATTGACCTGTCCTATGCTGTCGACCTGCATTTCCGTTTCATAGAGGCGGTTCAATATACACTGGACATACCATGTGTGTCCCTCAAATTGCTGATAGATATGTTCAAAGGTATCTTTCGACAAGTCACCGCCCTTCTCATTGAAAAAGTTTCGGCTGAAGTGATAATACACATCACAATCCAATGGCTTTAGCCCCATCATCTCGGTGCTTTGATAAAAAGGATGCTTGGGCGAGCCGAATATCTCTGCCATGAGGTGATGCTTACTGCCCGAGAAGATGAAGTGCACATGCTGGGCAAACTGGATATAGGACCTGAGCAGTGCCTCTGTACCTTTTTCGGGATATTCCGCAATCTGCTGAAACTCATCGATGGCAATATACACTTCTTTGCAACTCTCATTGAGATAATTGAAAATACTGCGGATGGTAATATCCTCTTGCGTCGGTTCTATAGTGATGGAAACACTCGGTTCACCAGTCAACGGATCCATGCTGAACACAGGACGCAAACTACTGAAGAATGAAACGGCTTTTTCGATGAATGACGAATTCCTGCGCACAATATCATTGATGACCATCGTGCCAAGTTGTTCAACAAAATCATGCAAGTTCTTGGTTGCGAATATATCAAGATACAGGCACACCGCCTCCTGGGCTTCTTCCTTCAGATGGAAGAAGGTGTTCTTGATAAGACCGGTCTTCCCTATTCTTCGAGGAGAAACAAGGGTGACGTTTCTGCCATTCTTCAGATGAGACAACAAAACCTTTGTTTCTGCCTCTCTATCGCAGAAATACTCTGGACTTTCATATCCTTGATAGATAAAGGGATTTGCCAACCTACTGTTACTTTGCTTCATACATCATTACAACTTTTACGTTACAACTTTTTTGTAATGGCAAAGTTACAACAATTATCTGAACAGACAAAAGAAAAAGCAGAAAGTTTGCAAAGCCGCAAACCTTCTGCCGGATATATACAGTTTCTACTGTTCCCATTTGTAGTGTCTGTCCTTACTTGAAGAAGGAGAAGTTCACTGACCCATAGTTACGATGGTCTATGAAGTGGGGATTGCCCGAGAAGTCATAGTTCTTCCCATGCTCAAGAATGAACAAACCGTCATCGTTGAGCAAGGGCTGTTCCTGGCCGAATATGTAATTCGGGATGTCGGCAAGGTTCTCCAGTTTATATGGAGGATCTGCAAAGATTATGTCATAAGTATTCTGATGACCTTTGAGGAACTTGAACACATCAGCATGCACTGTCAACCAGTTGGGGTCGCCCAAGTCGCTGTTCAACTTACGGAGGAACTGATAGTGTTTGAAGTCTTTCTCCACCGACACTACCCTACCGCAACCTCTCGACAGTAACTCAAGCGAGATGCTGCCCGTACCACAAAAAAGGTCAAGGGCAGTGGGAGCCGAATCAAAGTCAACATACACGTTATGAAGGATATTGAAGAGTCCTTCCTTGGCAAAGTCAGTTGTAGGCCGCGCACTGAAAGTATGCGGGACATCAAACCTCTTTCCTTTATATTTACCTGATACTATACGCATAATGGATTTCTTTTGCGGGACTGAACCTTTCTTTTATAGCCAAACCAACAATGTTCCCAAAGGGCAAGATGACCCGGCATTCGCAGTAGGCTACTCGAACAAAAAAGCCCTCATGTTGGATGAGGGCTCATGTTCTTGTTAATCGATTTATTATTCCCAGTTACCCGCCATCTTGTTCTGTGGGTCCTTGAGGTCACCGATACGAAGTCCGTACCAGTCGCCCTCAGTGTCGTCGGCATTGTCCTCGAACAAGTCTGCACGGTTTCTGCCTCTCTTCTTCAGGTCTTGCTTCAGTTGCTTAACCTTCTTGGCATTGATGCCATCGAGATAGTCGTCGAGATTAGCGCGGACCTCACAAACCTTATCAAACTCGTTTGACTTCAGGTTGTATGCCTCTGTCTTACGAAGCTGGAACACTGCACCTTCTTTTCCGACTGGAATGAGTTTCAATGAGTCTGGGTTTGAGATACCAAGTTTATCTGCGGCAGACTGCCAAACAGTATCACTTTTGAACACACCAGCAGCAATTGCGTCTGCCTTTGTTGCATAACCCATTGCAAGGTCGTCCGTCCAGACATCCTCGTCAATCTTCACAACAGCGCGTCCGTTCTTCACAAAGTCAACAAGAGAGTCGATTGTTCCGCAGAAATCTCCTCCATGACTCTTTCTGAATTCTTCTTCTGCATCACGAATCTGCAACAGACGTGCAATGACAGCTTGTTCTCTCTCCGACTTTTGTTCATCGAATGAAATGTCTTCATAGATGCTCATAAAGCATGCACCAACCAGTCCGAGTGCACAGACGGCGAGCAATGAATTAATAACTTTTTTCTTCATAACGTATTTCCGTAATTATATTTTTTGTATATTCGTGGCACAAAAATAATCAATAAAATTGACACTGCTCTCAACTCGAGCCATTTTTTTAGAATTAAAATGATATTTGACTACCTAGAAGAGCTGATTTTAAATAATTTCGGCTTTAAACCGACAATTGACCAAGCAACTGCCATCAAAGAAATGGCGAAGTTCTTGCTCACCAAACCGGCAAACCATTCGGCTTTGAATGGTGATGTTTTCGTACTCCGCGGCTATGCCGGAACGGGCAAGACTTCGCTCGTTTCCGCATTGGTCAAGACAATGGAACAACTGGAACGGAAATGTGTACTCATGGCACCTACCGGCAGAGCGGCAAAGGTGTTCTCCATCTACTCCGGTCATCCGGCATTCACCATACACAAACGGATTTACCGGCAGAAATCAATGGATGACGACACACTGTTCCAAATGGGATACAACGGACTCAAGAATGCCCTGTTCATAGTGGACGAAGCTTCAATGATTTCCAACGACGGCAGTTCGACCATGTACAGTTCGGGCAGACTGCTCGACGACCTGATTCAGTTCGTGTACTCAGGCGAGGGCTGCCGCATGATTCTACTGGGCGACACGGCTCAACTGCCACCAGTGGGCGAAGTGGAGAGTCCTGCCCTCAGCCCAGACGTACTGCGGTCGTACGGACTCAACGTCACTTGTCTGACACTGACCAACGTAGTGCGGCAGGACGAGATGTCGGGCATACTGAGCAATGCGACTGCCCTGCGCCACCTCATAGATGAAGCCGCAAACTACAGGATTTCCATAGGTCGCACCATGCCTACCCTACCCCACATCGACTTCACCAAAGATGTAAGGAACATACCGGGGAACGAACTGATTGAGCAACTGGCAGACTGCTACCACAACTACGGGACCGACGACACCATCGTGGTATGCCGGTCAAACAAACGTGCACATGTCTACAACATGGGTATCCGCAACCAGATTCTCGACAGAGAAGAAGAGCTTTCAACCGGCGACATGATTATGATTGCGAAGAACAACTACTATTGGTTGAAGGAAAACTTCAAAGGAGAAAGCATCAAGGAACTGCCTGCAAGCCAACAAAGCGATTTCATTGCGAACGGTGACATAGCCAAGGTCCTGAAAGTACGGAACGAAAGAGAGTTGTATGGTTTCCGTTTTGCCGACTGCGAGTTGCTATTGCCCGACTACGATGACCTTGAGATAAATGCGACGGTATTGCTCGACACCCTTCACACCGAATCACCTGCCCTAAGCAAAGAACAGAGCGAGCTATTATTTAATAAGGTATTGGAGGACTATGCCGACATACCTTATAAAAAGGAACGCATAAAGAAACTGAGGGAAGACCCATACTACAATGCCCTTCAAATCAAGTATGCCTATGCAGTGACATGTCATAAGGCTCAAGGCGGACAGTGGTCGCAGGTATTCATCGACCAGGGGTATATCACCGAAGACATCATCGGCATCGACTATTACCGTTGGCTCTACACTGCATTTACGCGTGCCACAGACAATGTGTTCCTTGTAAATTGGAAGAACGAGTAATGGAAAGGGATTGAGGATAGTGCACATGCGCCAACAAGTATGGTACACATCATAATCTGCTATCGCAAGATACATACTAAGCACAAAGTCATGATTCAAATTCGGTTAAAGCCAAATCACCAATATACAACGACGTACTACGACATTCTTCGACGCACTTCGGCATACATCCACATCGACACCTCAAATTCATATTGAGCAATTTCACCGATCATTTCTCATGCGAATCATAACAATAGCACACGCATATAATATATACAATAAGGTGTAAAGTCAGAAACGGCAGCAAACAATACAGCCCAAATTGTGAGCCTATGGCTCATAGTCCATCGAGCCTATGGCTCATAGTCCATCGAGCCTATGGCTCATTGCACATCGAGCGTATGGCTCATTGCACATCGAGCGTATGGCTCATTGCCAATCGAGCGTATGGCTCATCGCACATCGAGCGTATGGCTCAACTGTTGATGATATTCATTTGGGCATGACAACAGAGTCCATTACTCGCTCGAATCAACATAGAACTTACCGTTCGGATTGAACGAGCTGGAAAGTGGGCGGCAATAGGAGCTAGCTCTCTCCGAGAGCGTTAAAGCGAGCGCGGGTTTGTGCGTTGTAAAACAATTGCGAGCTGCGCTCGAACGTCATCGTCTACGGAGAAAGCTGACTCCTACTCGCACAGTTCAGTCCACCCATCCGGATGGCAAACATTATTTCGTGTTTTTTGCTTGCGCAGCAAGCTTGTTTTTGCCCGATGTATGTGGAATGCAGCGTGCTGCATAGAAGGGGAGTTCGCATTGACAGTTGGGAGCTTGGTCACAAACTGGCAACAAGAACTACTCTTCGTCAGCTTTCAAAGAAAGCTTCCACATCCATCGGGTGTTTTTCTTGTTTTTGTCTATAACCCACCCTCCGCATGGTTCCGTTCTATCCGTTCAATCTGTGGTCAGTAATAATATCCGTGTCATCTGTGAAATCCGTGGGAGCATTCTCTCATCCACATGGCTACCTAAAACCTAAAACACAACACATTTTCCCCCGAATATTTGGACGTCTCAGCAAAAAGGCGTAAATTTGCACGGGGTGTATGGTGAGATGGGCTCACGGTGCAAAACTCAGCGATTGCCAGCCAGCGCACAGCGAGGTCCCGTCAGAACTTGCACGAGACAGAAATTAACGAGATTTAGACCATAGACTCAACCAATAAAGTATTTGTTATGAATACGATATCCATAGACAGCAACGTATACAAAGGAGCCGAGATTTATGCACGTCTGCACAACACCAATGTGAAAGACTTCATAGAGAATGCCATTATAGCAGCTGTTGGCAAGAACGCACAAAAAGCAGTGCGCTGCACTATGAAAAGCGAAGATGAACTGTCGCCACAGGTGCGGAGTCTCATAGGCATTGCACGCACAAGCAATACCGATGACATCAACGGACGCGACGAGCGCATGAAGTATCTTATGGAAAAGCAATGAGCATGAAAAAGCTGTTTCTCGACACCAATGTCATCATTGATGTACTCACCCGCAGGGAGTCTTTCTTTTTGGTCAGTGCCAACATCCTGGAGCAGGGTGCAACTGGGCATTGCGCTCTTTTTGCATCAGCCATATCTTTCATCAACGGACTGTATGTAAGTCGGAAATCACGGGGCACGGATCAGGCGCTCCAGCATATAAAGACACTACGTCAGATTGTATCCGTTGCACCAACTGGTGAATACGAATTCGACAGGGCTTTAGTCATGGAAGGTAAAGATCTCGAAGACAACTTGCAGTACCAAGCCGCTCTGTCTGCCGGATGCGATTGCATTATTACAAGGAACAAGAAGGACTTTCCGTCTGACGGCGTCTTGCCTGTATACACACCGACTGAGTTCTTCGAGTTGTAAGATTGTGCTAGTTAATTTTTGCTTGCGCAGCAAGCTTGTTTTTTTTCAATCCAAACCTCACTCCGCATGGTTCCGTTCTATCCGTTTAATCCGTGGCCAGTAATAAAATCTGTGTCATCTGTGAAATCTGTGGGAGTTGTCTTTCATCCGCATGGCAACCTACTCCTTATTATATATACGCGCGCAAGAGCAAAAGCCCCAATCTATCATTACGTTCATTTTCGTTCACTTCATAGTACTCATTGTATTTTGAATACAATTCCTATCCACGCAACGGTTATTGGTCTCGTTTTACAGAAACACTACTCCCTGAGAGCGAAGTTCAAACGACAGATAAGAACACAAGCGTCCGACGAAAGCAGGACCGTTAGGAGTTAGCCCTCTCCGAGGGCGTTAAAGCGTGCGTGGGCTTGTGGGCTGTAAAACAAGGCGAGCTGTCGCTCGAGTGCATTGTAATGGGAGCTAGCTCTCTCCGAGAGCGTTAAAGCGTGCGTGGGCTTGTGGGCTGTAATATATGCGAGCAATGCTCGAGTGCATTGTAATAGGAGCTAGCTCTCTCCGAGAGCGTTAAAGCGTG
>CAVISR010000002.1:0-56925 GCA_963645405.1 Acutalibacteraceae bacterium | reverse complement strand
ATTTGCCTATCGGAGTCCAGCTCGTGGCATCAAGAGTTGACAAGTCGATGTCAGCAGTCATCACAGCGTTGATGTCTTGACTGCCACCGTTCACCTGCTCGGCAAACCACTCAAGTTGTGCTGCCGTGGAAATCTCGTAATAGTTGCTGTCGTTCGCCGTCAGGGCGACAGTGGTCTCATCGGCACGAGCCGTTGAGCCAAAGCCCACAAGGAGCAACGAAAGCACGAAGAGCAAGCGCACTGCGCCCCACCCTTTCACATGAAATGTAATACTTCTACTCATGAATATATTTGTTTTTCTTATTCTACCCAAATAGACACACCTAATCTATGCACGTACACACATTACGCGCATATACTACGCGCGCATATATTATACAAGGTGCAAAGTTACAAAGAAATGAAATATGCAGAATAAAGCCGTACTTATTTTAACAAAAAAGTATTGGTTGCACTTGATGCAAGAGCTTTTATTACATGTTGTACCCCAGAAACATGCTCCTTCTGTCGTTACCCAACATTAGTTGCAATACCCGATTCAACCATCTGCGTTTTATGATGATACTGACTGCATTTCTCATTACTATTAGTCAAATTCTTCGTTCAAAGGCTTTGAACGTAAATTCAAAGGTTCTGAACGCACATTCAAAAGCTTTGAACGCACATTCAAAGGTATATAAACATCATCCCATATAGTCGCATGCAAAATATAATCCAAGTTCATTGGCAAACGCATCCATATTCATTGGGAAACGAGAAAAGTACTGTCCGAGCAAACAGTAAAGCGGACGGCTATCGGAGCTAGCCCTCTCCGAAGTCGTTAAAAATAGGAGCTAGCCCTCTCCGAGGGCGTTAAAGCGAGCGAAGGCTCGTGCGAGGCAAAATAAGCGAGCTGACGCTCGAGCGTTATCGTCTATGCGTTCGAAGAAAGCTGACTCCTAATCCTGCTCGCAAAGCATCGCTCCCATCCAGACGACAAACCTAAAACCTAAAACCCAAAACATTTATGTTTGCCCGACAAAGGGTGTTTTTATGGTTTTTGTCTATAAGACACACACCGCATGGCAACCTGACACATTCGTATTCCGAAATCAAACGTCAAACGCTCATCACCTTTCATTTTCACCCCACCATTTGCCATTTCTTCATCCCGAGGCATTAAATTTTAGCCGATTGATAAAGAAAGTTGCAGAAATATTTGGAAGTTTCAAAATAAACATTCATATTTGCACCGTCAATCCTAGAATGAGAGTCACGATGCACTTGAAGCTTGGGCTGACACCACATAATGTAAAAGCGTCATTGATGCTTTGTCAATTGGATAGTTGAAACTTAGGAACCTTCAAATATAGTTCAATGGACAATGTCAGAAGTGAATGCTACTGGTATGCAAAAACAACGTATACTGGGGTGTGCATAGAGGGTATCCATATACTCTCAGCACACTTCCCCGGAACGTACTACATACTGGCGCAGGCAGGCACTCTACACGTTCAACTATATGGGTTTCCTAAGACCCCAACTACCGGACGAGTAGAAGTGGAAGCCTGCGCTTTTTGTTGTGTGGGAAAAGAATAAAATACAAAACAGCCTCAACTCGGGTTTCATAGGGCACACTAATTAACTATTACTTATTATGGCAATCGTAAAATGTCCTAATTGCGGAAACAGCGTTAGCGAACTTGCAGAGTCCTGTCCTAAATGTGGAGCACAGCTACACCCCACAGCACAGATGCAAGGTTCATCTCAAAGAGTTACGCAGCAAATTTACAATGCAGTTCCTACGCGTCCTGCTTTAACACCTGAGCAAGAGCAGTATCTTGACAAGTTCCACTGGGGTTCGTTCTACTTTAATTGGATCTGGGCTTTGTGCAATGAGCTTGTAGTCTACGGTTTGATTGCTCTTGTCATTTCTTTGTTCACCAGCGGCATCGGAGTTTTGATTATTGCCTTTGTCTTCGGTTTCAAGGGAAATCGCTGGGCGTGGGGAAAAAGCAAGACTGCAACATTTGAAGAATTTGCAAAAAGACAAGAGCCATGGGACAAATGGGGTAAGATTTTGTTTATTATCTCAATCGTCCTCTTTGTTTTATATCTCCTTATTTTTGTTTTCGCAATGGCAAGCTAAAAAAAACGTTTTGATAGGATAATGCCAGTTTGGCATTATCCTACCCAAAACACTAACAACAAAAACACAATCTTATGAAAGCTATTTATTCTACAGCAAAACATTATTGCATCAATGCATTGTTATTGTGCGTTATATCATTTGCAGGGTGTACACAGCCCAAATCTGCAGGGGACACCCTGTCCAAGTCTGATATACCAAAATTATTAGAACAAGGGAAAACCGCTTATTACAATGCAGATTATTCGAAAGCAAAAGACGCTTTTAAAAAATGTGCTGATGAGGGAAACCCGCAAGGACAATATTGGTTGGGATACACAACCATGAAAGCGGAAGGACATTACTCAGATACCGACACCTTGACCATGTCAAAAGAGGAAGTCAACAAATACATTTACGACTTGTACAAAAAATCTGCCGACCAGAATGATGGCGACGGCTTCTTTGGATTGGCTGTATGTTACGCAAATGGAGTTGGCGTTACAAATGACATGGGAAAATACCACGAATATCTCGACAAATCAGTTGAGTTGAACAGCGCTTTTGGAAAAGCCTATAAAGGTATGGCTATTATTGGCAAAGGAGGAGCAGAAAATATACAAAAAGGTCTTGCTCTGATTAAAGAAAGTGCAGAAGCAGGCAATTATATTGGAAAGACCAAACTTGCTGCATGTTACATAGATGGACTCGGTGTAAATAAGAATTCAAATAAAGCACTTGAATTATTATGCGAATGCGCCAAACACAACACCCGAGAAGCAAATACTCTTTTAGCATATTTATACTTCTTTGGGGCAACAGATATACAAGAAAACAAAGCCAAAGCCTTCAAATATGCACAAAAAGGGCAAGCCGATGGAATTACCTTCTATATTTTGAGTTCATGCCATTATAATGGATATGGCACAGAAAAGAACGAAGGACGCGCTGCCGCCTATGCACATATGAGCGCCAAATGCGGTTATGCTTTAGGCGAAAGCTGGTGGGCAAGTTTCTGCGAAGACGGTTATGGAACATTAGAAGAAGCATTTGACTGGTACATGAAAGCTGCAGATCAGGATATTGTATTTGCAACATATGCAGTCGGAGAATTCTTGCTTAAGGGCAAGGCTGGACGGACTGATTATGCAACAGCCAAGCGATACCTACAGAAGGCAGCTTCCATGGGCAGCAAAGAAGCGCAAGAGCTGTTGGATACCTATCAGTTTGAGCTGTATAACTATTAAGTTTAAAGAGATTATGGCAATAATAAACGTAGTCAGCGTTCAAATGAACAATGACATATTGGTACAAAAATATCCAAGCGACGATTTGCGGCTGGGTAGTCAGCTTGTAATCTACCCAGGGCAAACTGCGTTCTTTGTAAAAGGTGGACAAATACTGGACCAGTTTGAGAGTGGCACTTATACATTAACTACAGATAATATTCCGCTACTCAACAAGCTAATAAACATCCCGTTTGGAAACGAAAGCCCGTTCAAAGCAGAAGTATGGTATGTAAACATGACTGCCATCATGGCAACGAAATGGGGCACAGCTACTCCATTGCAATTGGAAGACCCTCAGTATGAGATCATTGTTCCAGTGCGCAGTTATGGTCAGTATGCATTCACAGTCAACGACCCACGACAATTTTTGGTTTCTTTGGTTGGAAATCAATCAAGCTTGACATCATCTACACTAAAGGAATACTTCAAGGGACGTGTAATGTCCTTGCTCACCAATGTCATTAGCGACAAGTTGGTGCGTGACCAAATTTCCATTTTGAAGATCAACTCACACATCAGCGAAATATCAGAATTCTGTTGCGAAAAGATAAACGAGCGTTTCACTCAACACGGACTTCATCTTACTGAGTTTGACATCATGTCAATAAGTCCAAACGAGGACGACCCAAGCTTCAGAAAATTAAAAGACGCAAAGGACCTTGCGGCACGTCTGAAAATTACCGGACAAGACGTTTACAAAATGGAGCGCAGTTTCGACGTAATGGATTCTGCAGCCAGTAATTCCGGTGCTGCGGGTGCGATGCTGGGTACAGGACTTGGCATCGGTGCAGGAGTCGGCATAGGAAACCAAATGGCGCAACAAGTCAATATAAACCCTGCCCCGACAGCGCCTCCACCACTTCCAGGGAACAACCATCAATATTATGTTGCTATAAACGGACAGCAGAATGGTCCTTTGGATTACAATGCTGTAGTTGGACTTATACAAAACAAAAGCATCAGTGCAGAATCCTTGATATGGAGAGCCGGTCTGGCAAACTGGGAAAAGATTCAGAATCAATCGGAGTTTGCAAGTGCATTAAGTTGTCCACCGCCATTACCACCAACGATGTAAAAGACATTATTGATTGTTTGAATATGAAACAGATAATAATCATTTTCGGCATGATACTCATAGCCGTCAACCTTCTCTTCGGACATCTACTTTCTTCGTACATCTGGCATACAGCCATTGTAACGTCAGTATTCTTGGGGATAGAGCTTATACTATTACTATTCGTTTCATTCATAAAGATGAAAGATGCATTTCGTATATCCTTAAATGTACTATTCCCCATTCTTGCACTAATACAATTCATTACACTATTGTATATACCAAGCGACGGATATGACAGCATTTGTTTTGTGGTCGCTGTAGTAATAGTACTTTTGCAGGTATTACTCATTCTTGCGGCAAATATTGTTAGTAAACTGGATTGATTATGCAAATTATATGTTCAGAATGCGGCTGCCCATATGATGGTAGCAGAGCAGCGTGTCCAGAGTGCGGCTGTCCCACAGCAGCATCCCAACAAGCAGGACAGGTTACAATCACCAATTGTCCCAATTGTGGTGCGCCTGTAGGAAGTGGTACATGTTGCGAATATTGTGGCAGTGCATACCCAAGGATTATACAACAAGGTCCTCAACAGGTTATAATCAACAATCAGCAAGACAGTACAACGGCTGCGCTAACTGGTTTTCTTGGTGGTCTAGTTGGTGGTGCACTGTTCGACGCAGACTTATGACAAAAGGATTTTTTGTGACAACAAAAACTGATTAAATTGCCTGAACTGGTTTCTAATGGCAGAAAAGTAAAAACAAAATCTATGAAACAAGTAAAATGCCCAGATTGCGGTAAAATCTACTACGAAGACCTGCAATCTTGTCCCAATTGCGGATGCCCAAACGATGAGTACTCTCAGCAAACCAACGCTAGCGGAAACGCATCCGGACCTTCAGTAAACAAAACAACAGCAAGTACATCTAAGACATGTAAAGAGTGTGGGCATGCGCTGGATGACAACGCTCAAGTTTGCCCCAATTGTGGATGTCCAACGGAGACTGCAAACGCACCAGCTTTCATGGGCGGCACAGTATTGAATGAAGGAAGAAGCACAGAAGCAAAATCCACAATCATAGCAGCAAGTGTTCTGAAGTGGGGTAACATCTTGGCAATTATCAACCTCGTATCCGCCATCATATATGGTGCTGGTAGTTGCGCTTTCTACTTGATAACCAATCATTTTGGTTATACCGAAATATGTATATGGACCTTTGTCGTTATTCTTTTCGTCTTTTTAGGTATTCTATCATATATTATTACAAAACTTATCACAAAAGCCATTTGGGCTATCATTATGCTTTTAGTGAACATCTCAACAACATTAAAACGAATCGAAATAAAACCAGAAGGAAATGGCACTCATTAAATGTCCGCATTGCGGTAAACCCGTCTCAGACAGAGCCGTGAAATGTCCTCATTGCGGCAACAGTCTCGGGAAAGCTACAATCATCCAACACGACAATGGAGCAGACTCCCTGTCACTAGGAACAATAGGAAAGGTTATTCTTGCAATTGCAACTTTGGGTGGCAGTGTGATGTGCATACTCCCCTTGTTTACCAACCTATATGGTTGGGCACTTGCTTTCGGCTACTACCATCCTACAACCTACGTACTCGTAGGATTCGGTATCCTTGCTGGTGCACTGAGTTTTGGATTATCGGTTTATGGAATTGTACGACTTTGCATGAACAAAGCCTCTACATGGAGATTTTGGTTGCTTTCCACCGTCTTTGCCTGGTTATCCGTTATTGCGGTATTTCGTCTTATAGTATATGTATATTATAATATTATATAACGTAGATACGTACCATGGCGTATGGAGCGATATGCAAAAAGAGAAGCTCAAAGCAGCCGAAGGAACTTATGAGTGCCGATTGGAAGACGGAACAACGATTTACTTCAGCATAACATATGATGGCAATGGCTTTTTTGAGTGCAAGTACCCATACGGAGCATCAAGAATTGGATATTGTCATATCACCTATGAATTCGAGTATGAGGAATATTGCTTTGAAGTATGGTTGCCTGAGGACTCTTTTGATGGTACAAAGTTGACAAAAAGCAGCCATACATTTTTCATGTATGACTACGACAAGTTGGAATCCATGTATGTGGACAGCAAACTATATCCGCTGAAGAAAATATCGGATAAAGCAAAAACAAAAGAACAATACGTTGTCGAAGTCGAAGAGGCAAAACGTGCTAAATTTGAAGAGAACAAGAATTTCCACTCAAATGACCTATCTGCATTCATGCTTCACGGAAAAGTGAAGACGATGATTGAAACAAATTATGACGGTTATTATGAAGGTATATATACGTTTAACGAAAAAGGACAGCTGACAGAAGCAAAAATAGGAGGCGATTATAGTGATTATATTGACACGGAGATTAACCATAAAGGGAACAAATTAATCCTTTCTTATCATAATACCTCTGATGAAAACGGAGGATATGGATTTGAAGACGCCTATGAGATAGACAAATCTGGCAGGTTGATTTTCGAGGAACACGATAATTATGAAGGCTATCGACACATTGAATCATATTCAAACTTCAACTCAAATGGTTGGCCAACTACTGTGGCATTTAAATCCGAGGATGGAACAGATTTATGTCGATTTCGATATTCTGACATTGACGAAATTGGTAACTGGACAGAAATGGCGGAAATTTACAATGGAGAGGAGGATGGAGAGGAGCATGGAGTCCACAGAGAAATCACATACTATCCAGCAGACATATAAACCATAAGTCACCATTCTCAAGCGATAAACCTGCTGCTGCACAGCAAAATAAACCGTCATGCGGCAGGGCAACACAATACGTTAATTGGAGCACAAGCACCCGACGAAAGCATCAGCGCTAGGAGCTAGCTCTCTCCGAGAGCGTTAAAGCGAGCGCGAGTTTGTGCGTTGTAAAACAGTGCGAGCTGTCGCTCGAATGCCATAGCCGACGCGCTCGAAGAGCGCTGACTCCTATTCCAGCTCGCAAGGCAGCGCTCCCATCCGGATGGTTAACATTAGCGCAACGGATTATGACATGGGAATCAACATAAACAAAAAGCGCCAGCCGAAGCTGACGCTCATTTGTTTGTATTGGTCACCTGTTCATGTTGGCAAACGCAAGTTATTCCAGTTCGATGGCATAGCTGCCGGTACGCCCTGACGGGTATTTACCCCAGATGAACAAGGTCTTTGACTCGGACTCAAGAGCTGAGCGATATACTCTCTCAAGGTCTGCCACTGAAGTTATCTTGGTGTTGTTGGCAAGGATGATGATGAAGTCTTTGCCGATGCCCATCTTGCGAAGCGGACTGTTGTCATCGAGCGAGGTGATTTGTACTCCGTTCTGCAGGTTGAGCGACTTCTTCTGGTCGGCTGTGATTTCCTTGAATTCTGCATCGAGCGCTGAGAGGTTCTGTGCCTTTACCACCTTGGTGTTGCCGTTGTTGTTCTTGAGCGTAACCTCAACTGTCTTCTGTTTCTTGTCGCGCAGGAGTCCAATCTTCACTTTGTCGCCAGGACTGTAACGGGTGATGGTTTCCTGGAGTTCTGACATCTTTGTTATCTTCTTGTCATTTACTGACACAATGACATCTCCCTCTTTGATTCCGGCTTCCTTGGCTGCACCGTTTTCGGTGACTTCTGCAACGTAAACGCCTTCAGTTGTGCCGAAGTCCTTATCGAACTTCTCGTCTTTTGCCTTTTGGGAATCGATGTAAGCGCTCAAGTCGCTACCGCTGACTCCAATGAGTGCACGCTGAACTGCTCCGTATTGTTTGAGGTCGGTCACCACTTTCTTCATTATGGATGTAGGGATGGCAAATCCATAACCTGTGAAACTGCCTGTCTGACTGTAGAGGGCTGCATTGATGCCCACCAGTTCACCATTGGCATTGACAAGTGCACCACCACTGTTTCCAGCGTTTATGGCTGCATCAGTCTGAATGTATGACTCGATGTCGTTGCCCTTGCCGCTTTCAGAGATCTTACGTGCCTTGGCACTGACGATTCCGGCTGTGACGGTAGACTTCAAGTTGAACGGGTTGCCGACTGCCAGTACCCACTCCCCCACCTTCAGATTGTCGCTGTCGCCGATGACCAGTGTAGGAAGGTCGGTGGCATCAATCTTTATGAGTGCGAGGTCGGTTGACTCATCGAGTCCCACTACTGTTGCCTTGAACTCGCGATTGTCGTTCAATGTCACCTCGATATCGTCTGCACCTGCAACTACATGGTTGTTTGTCACGATGTAGCCATCGCTTGAGATGATGACTCCTGAACCTGCACCCTGGCGCTTAGGTGTCTGGATCTGGCGTCGCTGTGTTCCACCATTGCCATGTCCGAAGAAGTCGCCGAAGAAGTCAGCAAACGGGTCGTAGTATTCCTGGACCACAGTCTGTCCGTTGGTTGTGACCTTGATATAAACCACTGCGTTGCAAGCCTTGTCGGCAGCACTTGTAAGGTCGACATATTGCTGACCCTGCGAAGTGGAGGTGTTATTGCTGGCAAGTGTCATGAATGGCACGTCGCCGTCTTCCTGCTTGTTAGAATTGGAAACGATGCTGTTTGTCAAACCCACACTGTTGTCGACCAATGTGAAGGCAAATGCACCTGTAATCCCCGATACGACTGCTGTCAAAGCGATGACGCCGTACATTCTCTTCATTGTCTGTTTCATAATTCTATCTTGTTTTATACGTTAATATCCTATCGTTTTTAACTTAGCATTTTCTAAATCGACAACAAAAGTAGCTTGAAGTTTAGTAACGGCAAAAGGAAACATCATAAAAATGCAGTCCTTTGAAGTAGTTTAACTAAGCAACCGATTTGCTTAACAATTCAAATTGCATCATCTGACATATCCAGAGCTTCAGCCACGTTGTCCGCAATCAATACTGCAAGATAGATGCCAGTTCTGCCGAGAGCAGAGAAAATGGCATGGGAAAGGGGATGGAACTATGAGAAAGAACGCATCATAGACGAAGATTTGCCTGCAAAAAGAACGCACTACGGACGAGAGAAAGAACTAACTCCATACGCAAGAGTGGTACGTTGGTCTTATCCGCAATACATTAGCATTACCCGCAATACGTCGGTCTTACCCGCAATACGTCGGTCTTATCCGCAATACGTCGGTCTTACCCGAAGATATAGTTGACGAGCAGGAATGCGGAGAGGATATAGAGCGTGACATTCAAGTCGCGGAACTTGCCTACCATCATCTTGATGAGAACATAACTCAATATGCCAAGGCTGATGCCGTCTGCGATACTGTAGCAGAGCACCATGGTAATCATCGTGATGAATGCAGGGAAGGACTCGGAGATATCGTCGAACTGTATTTTCTTGAACGAATCAATCATCAGCACGCCAACCATCACCAATGCGCCACTGGTTGCTGCACTTGGAATCAAGAGGAAGACCGGTGCGAGGAAGATGCTCAAGAGGAACATCACACCAACGAAGAACGCTGTCATTCCCGAGCGACCGCCCACAGCTACACCCGAAGCACTCTCCACATAAGTGGTGATGGTGGAATTGCCGAGAAAGGCTCCTGCCGTGGTGCCGATGGCATCACTGGTCATTGCTTCTTTCACCCCGGGAATGTCTCCGTTCCCGTCCTTCTTGATGCCCAGTCGAGAAACGACGCCAAGAATGGTGCCGATGCTGTCGAAGATATTGACGAGCAGGAGAGAGAAAACTACAATCAACATATTTGGAGTGAAGAAACCGGAGAAATCGAACTGGCAGAATATCGGAGCAATACTGCAGGGAGTGGAAATCGGAAACCAGCCATCGCCCACTTCGGTGACTCCCAACGGAATGCCAATCAAGGTGGAGACGATGATGGCAATGAACAGCGAGCCTTTCACTTTCTTTGCCAGCAAAGCGCCACTGAGCAGGATGCTTATCAAACCAAGGATGCTGACCGGAGTGAACTTCCCGAGTTGTACGAAAGTGTCTTGGTTGGCAGTGATGATGCAGGCATTCTTCAGTCCGATGAAGGAGATGAACATGCCGATGCCTGCCGAGATGGCAAACTGCAGGTTGCGCGGAATGCATTCCAAGATTTTGTCGCGGATATTGAGAACCGTGATGAGCAGAAAGATGACGCCTTCAACGAGCAGCACTGCCAGCGCCTGTTGCCAAGTCAAACCCATTGCCTGACAAAGTGTGAACGCAAAGAATGCGTTGAGTCCCATGCTCGGAGCCTGAGCCAACGGCAACTTTGCCATGAATGCCAGCAGCAGAGTGGCGATTGCCGAAACTAGGGCTGTGGAAGTAAAGAGGGCACCCTTGTCCATGCCAGTCGTGGCAAGAATTGTGGGGTTGACTGCGAGGATATAACACATGGTCAAGAAGGTTGTCATTCCGGCAATCAACTCGGTTTTTACCGTTGTACGCTTTGAATTGAAGCCCAATAATGCCTTAAACTTATTCATTTCTTCAAAAAACTTCCTTTAGTTTTTACATGGTGCCGATATTTTTACTACCTTTGCACCATCATTTAGAGGTTTCGGGATTTAGCGCAGTTGGTAGCGCACACGTCTGGGGGGCGTGAGGTCGCTGGTTCGAGTCCAGTAATCCCGACTTTCAACCTCGGTCAACCCCAACATTTTTGTTTTTCCCATCAGTGCTTGGCTCATCTTGCGTCCAGGTTTCACACCTCTATTGCTTTTATCCTTCTATTGTTTACGTTCTCTCTTGTTTAGGCTCACCGTTTTCGGATTTGCCCTTTAGTTTACACCTTATATTATATATAGGCGATTGTTCTATGCATAGGTCGTTCATGTTACTTGCCCTACTCTCTCCAATTTTCATCTTCAAGATTTAGGGCAAGTCTGAAAAGTTCATCGATACTTATTGTATCACGGCATTGCAATCAACCGGTGAAAGCATTGCAATCATTCAGTGAAAGCATTGCAGTCAACCAATGGCAACACAGATTTCAATCAGTGATAATATTGTTTGCGACCAGTGATAAAGCCGCTTACAACCAGTGATAAGACTGCTTACGACCAGTGACAAAGCCACATACGTCCAGTGACAAAGCCACATACGACCAGTGACAATGTGGCAATCATCCGGTGACGGCACTGCCATCATTCAATCACTACTCCTCCGTTGCAAGGAATCACGACATTGATTGTCTGCTTCTTGCCGAGCTTCACTTGTTTCTTGCTGCCCTCGAGCTTGTCGTTGTCGCTGTAGACATCGAGCATTGTGCCGGCTGGAATCATGTCAAGCGTGAGGGTTTTCTTCAGCGGCTGTTTCTCAGCGTTGATTCCAACCACATACCATTTGTCGGCATGACGGCGAGCCATGATGACGTACTTTCCGGGATAGCCATCGATGAAACGGAGGTCGTCCCATGTGGTCGGCACTGTCTTCATGAAGTCGATTGCCCAAGCCGGAGCATCGGTCAAGTTGTTGGGAGCCAGCGCGAAGTGCTGTACTGACGACTGGAAGAGGACGGCTGTAGCAAGGGCAAAGACATCAGACGTGATGCGGTGAGAGCCACTCTTGTTGTTGCCGTTATAGTATTTGTTGAGTGTGCTGCCGCCAAAGTCCATGCTGCCCACAGTGTTGCGAATGAACGGATGGGTGCAGGCGTTCTTTGCCTCAGCATCGCACATTGCCTGCGAGAAATGCAGGTTCTCGCTTGCCAGCACAGCCTCGCTTGCCACATAGTTGGGGTACATGCGCTCCCAGCCTCTTGGCAGAGTGCAACCGTGGAAAATCACCTCAATGCCGTAGTCGTTGGCATCGGAGAGAATGTCCTCGTAGAGTTTCATTGTTTCCTGCTTGTCGCCGCCAAAGAAGTCGACCTTGATGCCTCGTATGCCGTTCTTCTGCATCCAAGCCATCTCCTTGCGACGCTTGACTGTGTTGTCCATGATGCCACGCGGACCTTGTGGAGCATCATTCCATGAACCGTTGGAATTGTACCAGAGGAAGAGGTCAACGCCCTTTTGCTTGCCGTACTTTGCCAGTTCTTCCATCTTTGGATAACCAATCCGAGTGTCCCAGAGCGCATCTACGAGCACCGTCTGATAGCCCATGGCAGCTGCGAAATCGATGTAGCGCTTCTGCTCGTCGAAATTGCACGACCAGTCCATGCCAATAATCCAGCTCCATGTACCCTTGCCGTATTCGTAAGTCTTTGATGCCTCGTACTTCTGACCGACTACATCGAAAGGAATTGTTGTCTCGACAATTGGTTTCAGAGTTGTACCCACGGTGATGGTGCGCAAAGGAGTGTTGCCCGGCAAAGCCATGGCGGGGTTGGCAGAACCTTGTCCGTTCATCTCTTCCGGCATTGGGAAGGCAATCTGATAACCGCCTTCAGCCTTGTCGGTCAAGCGGCAAGCAGCATAACTGCCATCGGTGCCAGTCTCGGAAAGGAGAATCCATCCGTTGTTGCCGTTCTTGAAAAGGCAAGGGAAGGTGTAACCAAGGTTGCTGCGCTGCGTGCCCACCGGCACATCGAGTGCATAATTGGTTTCGTAACTTGGCGCGGTGCGTGCAAAGCCTGACATCGGCCTCATCTGAGGGCAGAGGAACGAGGCTGTTCCCTCGGGCAGCTGATAGGAAGTGACTTCTTCCTTCACCACGAGGCAACGGGTGTCGCCCTGTGCATAGACATGATAGCGGAAGGCGATGTCGTTGTCGCCCACTTGGAAAATCACGTCGTAAATCTTCTTGCCGCCCTTGGAGAAAGTCAGCGACAGCTTGTTGGCGCAATAGTCAACGTGACTTTTCTTGATGCGGTCGAGAATGTAAGCATCGTTTACGGTTACAATCTCGGAAGCCTCGGTCATGGTCATGCCCTGGGTGAAGTCGCCGATATTGGTGTTCAGTCCAAGGGCAGACGGCAGGATGAAGGTCTTGCCGTCGAGGCTCACCGAATAGTTTGGCTTGCCGTTGTTGTCGTTCACTGTCACTACAAGTTTGCCGTTAGGGCTCTTCACTTGCTTTTCAATTGCGCTTGCCGGCAGAACCAACATTGCCAAAGCAGCGCAAACAATCATTTTTCTCATATTCCTGTTCAATAGTATTTGTTTTCGAATGCAAAGATAACGATAAAATTTGTATTGGCAGCAGAACTGGGCAACACAAATTGCCGACGGAGAATTATTTCGCTTCAGCAAGTTCGCCGGTGCAACTCCGATTGACAATGCAAAGGTAAGAAGGAAAGGCGGCAATGCCTTTAACTTTTGCAACAAACACTTTGCAAAGTCATGAGAGAAGATGATGCAAGCCGTGAAAGAAGGAGATGAAAGCAATGAGTGAAAGCCATGCGACCCATGAAGGCAACCGATGAAAGTAAGGAATGAAAGTCAAGCGGACAATGGAAGGAAGCAATGAGTTCAATGAATGAAAGCCATGCAGTCAATGAATGAAAGTCATGGAAACAACCAATGGAATCCACAAAAGAATGTACGGTTTTTCCGTCCAATCTTCGCCCGTTGCAAGGCCCCTACTCCACGCTTATTTACCCCGATTATTTTTCTAGTCAGGGAAATTTTGTTCCCCAGTCAGAGAAAAAATTTTTCCCAGTCAGAGAAAAAAATTCCGCCCAACTGGAGACAAAAAAGAGGGCTACCCGAGCCCTCCTCTAATTACGTTTAACAATTAAATACATACAAATTGAACTGCCTGAGAACGATGGTTCAAATATTGTTGTATCTGTCACTCCTTATTTATATAAGGGTTTACTTCTGCTTTATATCAAGACCTCGCTTCTTATTGTGTAATAAAGCACTCCGGCTTTTACTTGCCAAGCACAGACTTGATGTTTGCTGTTGCCTGTTCGTAAGCCTTCTCCCAGTTGGTGTCGAGAGAGAACGGAGTGTAAGTCTGCTTGTCGTTCACATAAACGAAAGTTGTTTCCTTGTCCTCGTCGCCGAACAATGGGTTCTGCAATGAAGCATCACGGTAGACCTTAATCACTTCAAGGCGCTTTTCAGTTGAAATGGCTCTTGCCTTGATGATGTTGGTCTCGAAATCGGTGATAAACGAAGCGAGGTTCACTGCCTGTGAATCATAGAAATAGCTGTCTTTAGTCAGCTTGCGCTTCTTCACCTGGTTTGAGATGTAGTTCAAAGCGGTTACCTTATACTGGTTGACCTGTATTTGCTGGTCGTTGGATGCAGCATTGTTGACCACTGCAATTGCGTTGTCAAAAACTTTCTTGTAGAGGCTCTGCGCACTTGCCGAAGAAACGGCAGCCACTGCCAAGAGCAAAGTTAGAAAAACTTGTTTCATTTTCATCTTACTTGTTTGTTACGAATGCAAAGGTAAGTTGTTTTCGCGTAACACGCAAAATTATTTCGAACAAAATCACTCCCACCCCATTTCTATTCTATATTATTAACTTTTCCGAGCCTTTCCACAGGTCAACGGACGGAAGTTTGAGCATAAATAGTTTCAGAAAGAGAAAAAATGCAGTTTGAGTACATGAAAGTGCAAATTAATTCGTATCTTTGCAGTCCATTATGGATGTAGCTATCGTAAAATACAATGCAGGGAACATCTTCTCGGTGATGAACGCACTGAGAAGATGCGGTGTTGTGCCCACTCTGACCGATGACTTTGAGGTGCTGAAGAAAGCCGACAAAGTGATTTTTCCAGGTCAGGGCGAGGCAAGAACCACCATGACCTACCTGAAGGAGCACAAGCTCGACCAACTCATCAAGGAGCTGAAGCAGCCAGTGCTGGGAATTTGCATCGGCATGCAGCTCATGTGCCGTCACAGCGAGGAGGAAGACACCGACTGCCTCGGCATATTCGATGCCGACGTAGTCAGGTTCCGCCCCACAAAGAAGGAGGACAAAGTGCCGCAGATGGGATGGAACACCATCAGCGACACAAAGACCGACCTGTTCCGAGGCTTCAGCAAGCCCGAGTTCGTGTACTACGTCCACAGCTTCTATGTGCCGCTCTGCAAAGACACCATCGCCACCACCGACTACATCCAGCCCTACAGTGCAGCACTGCACAAGGACAATTTCTACGCCGTGCAGTTCCACCCCGAAAAGAGCGGAAGCATAGGCGAACGCATATTGGAGAACTTCATCAACGCCACCGGACTATGATAGAGATTATTCCAGCAATAGACCTGATTGACGGCAAGTGCGTGCGCCTCGCCAAGGGCGACTACGGACAGAAGACCGTCTACGGCGACAGTCCGCTCGAAATGGCAAAGAAGTTCGAAGCGAAAGGCATCAAGCGCCTCCACCTGGTGGACCTCGACGGGGCAAAGTCGAAACACATAGTCAACGACCGTGTGCTCCGCGACATCTGCAGCCACACCAGCCTCACCGTAGACTTCGGCGGCGGAATCAAAAGCGATGAAGACCTCGAGAAAGCATTCGATGCAGGTGCGGCAATGATTACGGCAGGCAGCATAGCAGTGACCTCACCCCAGACCGTCTACGGCTGGATTGAACGCTACGGAGCCGGGCGCATAGTGCTTGGAGCCGACGTGCTCGACGGAGAAATAAGGATAAACGGATGGAAAGAAAACAGCAACACCAGTCTGATGCCCATGCTCACCGACTACATCAGCCGAGGCATACAGACCGTGCTGTGCACCGACATCAGTAAAGACGGAATGCTGCAGGGACCCAACATCGGGCTCTACCGGCAAATCATGCAGGCTTTCCCCGACTGCCACCTCATAGCAAGCGGCGGAGTGAGCAGCATCAGCGACATCGTGGCGCTCGACCAAGCCGGAATCCCGGCAGTGGTGTTCGGCAAAGCCATCTACGAAGGGCGAATCGACCTCGACCAGTTACTCTCAACCCTCAAAACCAACGGAGACTGACAGCATGCTAGCAAAACGAATCATACCCTGCCTCGACATAAAAGACGGACAGACCGTGAAGGGAATCAACTTCGTGGGACTGAGAAACGCCGGCGACCCCATCGAACTGGGCAAAGCCTACAGCCTCCAGGGAGCCGACGAACTGGTGTACCTCGACATCACCGCAAGCCATGAAGGGCGGAAGACATTCACCGAACTGGTGCGGCGCATAGCACAGGAAATCAACATCCCGTTCACAGTTGGCGGCGGCATCAACGAGCTGACAGACGTCGACCGACTGCTCAACGCAGGAGCCGACAAAGTGAGCATCAACTCAGCCGCACTGCGCAACCCGAGCCTCATCGACGAAATCGCACGTCACTTCGGCAGCCAGGTGTGCGTGGTGGCAATCGACGCCCGGCAAGACGAGCAAGGCTGGACATGCTACCTCAACGGAGGCAGAGTGCCCACCGACCGCAAACTCACCGAATGGGCAAAGGAAGTGAACGACCGCGGAGCAGGCGAAATACTCTTCACCAGCATGAACCACGACGGAGTAAAACAAGGATTTGCCAACGAAGCACTCGCCCAGCTCGCCTCCACCCTCTCCATCCCAGTCATCGCATCGGGCGGAGCAGGAACTATGGAGCACTTCAGAGACGCCTTCACCATCGGACATGCCGATGCAGCACTGGCAGCCAGCGTATTCCATTTCGGAGAGATAAAGATTGGAGAACTAAAAGAATATCTGTACAAACAAAACATATCAGTACGACTATGACAATAGATTTCGAAAAGATGAACGGCATCGTACCGGCAATCATACAAGACGACAAGACACTCAAGGTGTTGATGCTCGGATTCATGAACGAAGAAGCATACAGCAAGACAGTGGAAACCGGCAAAGTGACCTTCTGGAGCCGCACAAAACAAAGACTGTGGACCAAGGGAGAAACCAGCGGCAACTTCCTCAACGTGGTTTCAATCAAGAACGACTGCGACAACGACACCTTATTAATAAAAGTGAACCCCACAGGACCAGTGTGCCACACCGGAGCCGACACCTGCTGGAACGAAACCAATGCCAACCCCATCATGTTCCTCGTGGAACTGCAGAAGTTCATTGAGAAACGCTATCAGGAACAGCCCGAAGGCTCCTACACCACAAGTCTGTTCCGCGACGGACTGAGCCGCATGACACAGAAAGTGGGCGAAGAAGCAGTGGAACTAGTCATCGAATCGATGAAAGGCGACAACGACCGCCTCATCTACGAAGCCTCCGACATGTTCTACCACCTCATCGTCCTTCTCACATCCAAAGGACTGAGCATCGAAGACATTGCCAAGGAACTGATAGAACGCCACGACCCCAACTGGCACAAACATTGAGCCACAGAGCCAAGGCGCAAACAGAACGGCACAACGGGTGCAGACAAGAGAACGGCACAACGGGTGTAGGCAAACAGGACAGCGCAACAAATGCCGACAAGCCAATCGGCACACCGAGTGCCAACAAACAAAAGAACAAAGGAAGAAACAACAGTCACATTATGCTGATAGAATATAAAAACGTAGAAGTGTATCAGGAAACGCAAGAAGTACTGACCGACGTCTCTTTCACCATCGATGAAGGAGAACTTGCCTACATCATAGGCAAAGTGGGCTCCGGCAAGAGCTCCCTCCTCAAGACCATCTATGGAGAACTGCCAATCCACAACGGCGAAGCAAGCGTGATGGGCTACGACCTGCCAACCCTGAAACGGAAACACCTGCCCGAACTCCGGAGGAAACTCGGCATCATCTTCCAGGACTTCCAACTGCTCACCGACCGCACAGTGGAAGACAACCTCAAGTTTGTGCTGAAAGCCACCGGATGGAAAAACAAAGTTGAGATACAGACCCGCATACAAGAAGTGCTCGACCTCGTGGGCATGAGTACCAAAGGATATAAACTGCCAAGCGAACTGTCGGGCGGCGAACAGCAACGAATTGCCATCGCCCGAGCAATACTCAACCATCCGAAGCTCATCCTTGCCGACGAACCGACAGGAAACCTCGACTCCGAAACCAGCAACCGCATCACCGAACTGCTGCAGCGAATCGTGAAAGAGCAAGGGTCGACCGTACTGATGATCACCCACAACACCCACTTGCTGGAGAAATTTCCGGGCAGAGTGTTCGAGTGCAAAGACAAGAAACTTTCAGAACTCGGAACCGCAGACAAGGAAGAAGAGGAGAAAGAACTGGAAGTAATTGAAGACGAGATAAAAAACAAAGAAAACCCGGCAGACGACGAAGAGATGGAAATCATCGAAAATCTGGTGGAAGCCTAAAGTAGAACAAAAACAAACGGAAATAAAATATGAAAGTATTAAAGTTCGGAGGAACCTCCGTAGGTACTCCTCAAAGAATGAAGGAAGTCGTTTCATTGATTAACGACGGCAATCCAAAAGTGGTGGTACTGTCAGCCATGTCGGGAACCACAAACGCACTGTACGAAATCTCAGACTATCTTCACAAGAAGAATCCGGTTGGTGCCAACGAAAACATCAACAAGCTCGAAGAAAAGTACATGCAGCACGTTGAGGACCTGTATGCAACAGACGAATACAAGAAGATTGCCACAGACTTTCTGAAGACAGAGTTCAATTATATCCGTTCATTCACCAAGGGCATCTTCACCATGTTCGAAGAGAAGATTATCGTAGGTCAGGGAGAAATCCTCAGTACCAACATGGTAACCTTCTACCTGCAGGAACTGGGAATCAACGCCATCCTTCTGTCTGCACTCGAATTCATGAGAACAGACAAGAACGGAGAGCCAGACGTAGAATACATCAGAGAGAAACTGAAAATACAGCTTACAGAGAACCCTGACAAGGACATCTACATCACCCAGGGCTTCATCTGCAAGAATGCCTACGGCGAAGTCGACAACCTCCAGCGAGGAGGCTCCGACTACTCGGCATCGCTCATCGGCGCAGCCATCGGTGCAGAAGAAATCCAAATATGGACCGACATCGACGGCATGCACAACAACGACCCACGATTCGTTGACAACACCGAGCCAGTGAGTCAGCTCAGTTTCGAAGAAGCATCTGAGCTCGCCTACTTCGGAGCAAAGATTCTCCACCCAACCTGCGTGCAACCAGCCAAGTTCGCTGGAATTCCAGTGAGACTCCTGAACACCATGGACCCAACAGCCCCTGGAACCATCATAAGCAACAAGACACAGAGAGGAATAATCAAGGCAGTTGCAGCCAAAGACAACATCACGGCAATCAACATCACATCAAGCCGCATGTTGCTCGCCTACGGTTTCCTCCGCAAAGTGTTTGAGATATTCGAAACCTACAAGACAAGCATCGACCTCGTGACAACAAGCGAAGTGGGAGTGTCAGTGTCAATCGACAACACCACCAACCTCAGCCAGATACTCAACGAACTGAAGAAACTGGGCACAGTCACCGTGGAAGTCGACATGTGCATCATCTGCGTTGTAGGCGACCTCGACTGGCACAACATCGGATTCGAGTCACTCACCACAGAGACAATGAAAGAAGTGCCAGTGAGAATGATAAGCTACGGAGGCAGCAACCACAACATCTCATTCCTTGTGGCAGCCAGCGACAAGAAGAAAGCACTGCAATCACTGAGCGACCACCTGTTCAACCACAAGAAATAAAGACAAGGCAGAGGTTGCGACAACAAAGCAAGACTGCAGCAGCAATGAAAAGTTGCAAGGCGAAACTGCAGCGACAAAGCGAAACTGCAGCAGCAATGAAAAGGCTGCGACATTAATAATAAAGGCAAGACACGACACATGACACCAAAAGAATCAGTCAACAGACTCAAAGACATAAACACACCTTATTATTATTATAATACAGAACTGTTGCGCCAGACACTGGACGCGCTGAACAAAGAAGTGGCGAAGTACGAGAACTACCACGTCCACTATGCAATCAAGGCAAATGCCAACCCGATTGTGCTGAAACCAATCAGGGAAGCGGGACTGGGCATCGACTGCGTAAGCGGAGGCGAAATTGACGCTGCCATCAAAGCAGGGTTCGCACCAGGGAGCATCATGTTTGCAGGCGTAGGCAAGACCGATGAAGAAATCATCAAAGGACTCGACTGCGGCATCGGCTGTTTCAACGTGGAAAGCATTCCCGAGCTCGAAGTAATCAACGAGATTGCAATGGGCAAAGGGAAAACAGCGGACATCTGCTTGAGAATAAACCCGAACGTGGGTGCACACACGCATACGAACATCACCACCGGACTGTCGGAAAACAAGTTCGGCATCGACATGGCTCACATGCTCGACGTAATCAAGATTGCACAGTCGATGGAAGGCATCAACTTCTGCGGACTGCACTTCCACATAGGGAGTCAGATTCTCGACATGAGCGACTTCGTAGCTCTCAGCAGCAGGATAAACGAGATACAGGACCTACTTTGTCAGAATGACATCGAGATAAAAATCATTGACGTGGGAGGAGGACTCGGAATCGACTACGACAAGCCAGAGACACATCCAGTCCCGCAGTTCAAAGAATACTTCGAAGCATACCACAACAATCTCAAGCTGCGACCAGGTCAGGAACTGCATTTCGAACTGGGACGCGCAATCGTGGCACAATGCGGAAGCCTCATCACAAAGGTGCTCTACGTCAAGGACAACACCGACAAGAAATTCGTCATCGTAGACGCAGGCATGACAGAGCTCATACGTCCAGCCCTCTACGGAGCACACCACAAGATTGTGAACCTGACGAGCAAAGAGGCGGCATACACCTACGATGTGGTTGGTCCGATATGCGAGTCAAGCGATGTGTTCGACACAGGCATCCAGTTGAACAAGACACAACGTGGAGACCTGCTGGCAATACTGAGTGCAGGAGCCTACGGAGAAACAATGGCATCACAGTACAACTGCAGAGCCCTACCCCAAGGTTATTCTGATAAAGACATAATGGCAGAATCATAAAACAGAGTATTGATTGGCATCAACTTTGCCAATCACTGGATAAAACAAAGACTCTTATATTATGAACGAAGAAAATAAAAAAGAAGAGAACATAGACAAGGAAACTGAAGCCAGCACCAGTGCAAACGTCAGTGACCAAAGTCAGAACGAGAGCGAGAACAGCTCGAAGAAAGAAAGCGAAAGCGGAAACGAAGAACAGACTGAACCGACAGAGCTGGACAAGGCCAACAAGAAGATTGCAGAGCTTGAGGACAAGTATCTGCGTCAGGTTGCCGAGTTCGACAACTTCAGACGACGTGTCATGAAAGAGAAAGCCGAACTCATCCTCAACGGAGGCGAGAAAGTACTGACCAGTCTGTTGCCAGTGGTTGACGACCTCGAGAGAGCCCAGCAACACATGGCAAATGCCACAGATGTGAAAGCACTCAAGGAAGGCATCGACCTGATTATAGACAAGTTCAACAAACTGCTGAAGTCTCAGGGGGTGAAAGAAATCGAGACCAAAGGCAAAGACTTCGACGTAAACTATCACGAGGCAATCACAATGATACCAAGTGAGAACGACGAGCAGAAAGGCAAGATTGTTGATTGCGTAAGCAAGGGATACACACTAAACGACAAAGTGATTAGATACGCCAAAGTGGTCGTAGCTAATTAACCAAGAGGCAGAGCATGGCACAAAGAGACTATTACGAAATTCTTGGAGTCAACAAGAATGCAAGCGCTGAAGAGATAAAGGTTGCCTACAAGAAGATGGCAATCAAATACCATCCGGACAGGAATCCGGATGACAAAGAGGCTGAAGCCAAGTTCAAGGAAGCTGCAGAAGCCTACGACGTCCTACGTGATCCGGAGAAGCGTAGCCGCTATGACCAGTTCGGGCCAGAAGGTGTGAAAGGCATGGGAGGATTCAGTGGACAGGGAATGAATATGGACGACATATTCTCAATGTTCGGTGATATCTTTGGAAATGCAGCCGGATTCGGAGGATTCAGCGGTTTCAACACAGGCAGAGGCAATGGACGTGGCAGCAAGCCAGTGTACAAAGGACAAGACCAACGGCTGAGGGTGGAGCTTACCCTGAAAGAAATCGTCAACGGCACTACGAAGAAATTCAAACTCAAGAAATATGTAAAGTGCGACCACTGCCACGGAAGCGGTTCCACAAGCGGTTCAACCTCTACATGTCAGACATGTCATGGATCCGGATACGTGGTGAAGACCAAGCAGAGTTTCTTTGGAATAATGAGCACACAGACTGTATGTCCTGAATGCCAAGGAGAAGGAGTTGTCATCAAGGACAAATGTCCGGCATGCCACGGTGAAGGAATCGTCATTGGTGAAGAAGTAGTGGAAGTAAAGTTCCCCGCAGGACTCACAGACGGTATGATACTCAACGTACCGGGGAAAGGCAGTGCAGGCAGACGCAACGGTGTGAATGGTGACCTTCAGATTGTAATCAGCGAAAAGCCGGACGACACACTCGTAAGAGACGGCAACGACCTTGTTTACAATCTTGTGTTGCCAATTCCAACAGCCATATTGGGAGGAGAAGCAGAAGTCCCCACTATCGACGGAAAAGCCAAAATCACAATTGCTCCAGGCACACAACCCGGAACAGTGCTTCGTCTGAAGGACAAAGGAATACCAGAGGTGCAGGGCTACAACAAAGGCAAAAAGGGAGATGAAGTTATAAACATAAGCATCTACGTCCCGGAGACACTGAGCAAGGAAGAAAAGGCTTGCATTCAGAAACTTGCCAACAGCGACTCGTTCACACCTCCAGAAAGCATCAAGGAAAAGATCTTCAGAAAGTTCAAGTCCTACTTTGAATAAGCAAAAGCTGCAAGCAAGCGGACAGAAGTTAGAAGGACTTCGAACAATCTGTCGTACAACAAGAAACTGAATAATCAGAATTTGAATCACAAGCAACTGCAATGAGAGACTTTGCCACATACACAGAATATCTGTATTCACAAGTTCCAATGTTCCAGAACATCGGAGGAGGAGCATATAAAGAAGGACTGGAGAACACAAATATTCTTGATGAGCATTTCGGACATCCACACAGCAGTTACAAGACCATTCATATTGCAGGAACCAACGGCAAAGGTTCCTGCTCACATTCTATAGCATCCATACTACAGGAAGCCGGCTACAAAGTCGGGCTTTATACATCGCCACATCTCACGGACTTCAGAGAACGCATCAGAGTCAATGGAGAGAAAATCACCGAGCAATACGTGATGGACTTCATTGACAACGAGAAAGAATTCTTCGAACCACTCCACCCCACTTTCTTTGAGTTGACAACAGCATTGGCATTCAAGTATTTTGCAGACAAAGATGTTGATGTGGCAGTAATAGAAGTTGGATTGGGAGGACGACTGGACTGCACCAACATAATCCAGCCCGACCTGTCGATAATAACCAACATAAGCCTCGACCACACACAGTTCCTCGGAGACACACTGGCAAAGATTGCCAGCGAGAAAGCAGGCATCATCAAGCAAGGCACACCCGTAGTTATAGGAGAGACAGTTGCCGAGACCAAACCCGTGTTTGTTTCCAAATCCCAAGAAGTCGGCACCGGCATCTTCTTTGCAGAAGAATACAAGGATGAAAACCACTACAACTTTGAACTGAAAGGGCTGTACCAAGAAAAAAACCTCAGGACGATTCTCTGTGCAGTATCACACCTTATATATATAGGATACAAAATCGAGGAAGACGACATCCGTAGAGGATTAAGTAAGGTTTGCGAGAACACCGGTTTGATGGGCAGATGGCAAACAATCAGAACCAATCCAACTGTAGTGTGCGACACCGGTCACAACATTGGAGGCATTACCTACATAGCGAAGCAACTCCAGGAGCAAAAATGCGATACACTAAGGATTGTGTTCGGTATGGTGAGCGACAAAGACGTGAACGGAGTATTGGAGATTATGCCCAAGAATGCGGTCTACTATTTCACCCAATCATCAGTCAAACGCGCGATGCCACACCAGCAAATAAAGGAACTCGCCGGACAACATGGATTGACCGGGAATTCATTCGCCACAGTAGGTGAAGCCTACGAAAAAGCGATGGAAGAATCAAGTGCCAACGATTTCATTTTTGTTGGTGGAAGTTCGTTCATTGTTGCCGATTTCCTAATGCAAGAGGGAAAAAAACACGAATAATCAAAATTCGTTGCTAGATTATTTGCTCATTCGGGAAAAAAGTCTTTTATTTGCATTGAAATATTTTACTAATAACAAATGCAGACGTACAATGAGCGAAAACATACAAGCAAATTTGTCCGGACTTCAGAGGGAAAATTTCCAAAAGGAAGTCCAAGGGAAGAAGACTGACTTGTTCTTCCTGCGCAACAAAAAGGGATTCGAAGTAGCCATCACCAACTATGGAGGGGCAATGGTTGCAATAATGGTTCCAGACCGTGAAGGTAAAGTTGCAAACGTGATTATGGGGCATGACAACATCGAGGATGTCATCAACAAACCCGAACCATTCCTCAGCACCCTGATCGGACGATACGGGAACCGTATAAGCAAAGGAAAGTTCGTACTCGACGGCAAGGAATACACACTGGCGCTGAACGATGGGGCAAATGCCCTTCATGGCGGACCAACAGGATTCCATGCCAGAGTCTGGGACGCAAAGCAGATTGACGACCAGACAGTAGAGTTACATTACACCGCTGCCGACATGGAAGAAGGATTCCCCGGACAGTTGGATGTAACAGTCACTTACACATTCAATGACGATAATGCGCTTGTCATTGACTATAAAGCAACAACCGACAAAAAGACTGTAGTGAATCTTACCAGTCACGGCTATTTTGCCCTTGCAGGCATTGCCGACCCTACCCCAGTAATCGACGATATCATTTGCACCATAAACGCAGACTATTATATTCCAGTGGATAGCGGTACTATTCCACTTGGCACAATCGAAAGCGTTGAGGGCACACCATTTGATTTCCGTACACCCAAAGTCATAAGCAAAGACATCGATGCCGATGACGTTCAGATTAAGAACGGAACCGGCTATGACCACTGCTATGTACTCAACAAGAAAGAAGAGGGAGAATTGAGCTTCGCAGCAAAGATAGTCGAACCTCACAGCGGACGTACAATGGAAGTGTACACAACAGAGCCGGGAGTCCAGTTCTATACCGACAACTGGGGCAGCGGACAGAAAGGCACACACGGAGCCACCTATCCAAAGAGAAGTGCAATATGCTTTGAGGCACAGCATTTCCCCGACACACCAAACCGTCCGTACTTCCCGTCAGTGGAATTGTGCCCTGGACAGGTGTACACACAAAAGACCATATATAAATTCGGAACAGACAAACAATAAATAAACAAGCATTCTAACTATAAAAATTTGAGCAATATGAGACTAACTATTGATGATGTAAGAAGTCGCTTCGTAAAGCACTTCAATGGTGAGACTGGAACAGTTTACGCAGCACCTGGTCGTATCAATCTTATCGGAGAACATACCGATTACAATGGAGGATTCGTATTCCCAGGTGCAGTACAGCAAGGAATCATTGCCGAGATCAAGCCTAATGGCACACGAAACATCCGTGCATACTCCATCGACTTGAAAGACTATTATGAATTCTCCCTTGATGACGAGAAAGGACCTCGGGCAACACATTTCCGTTTCATATTCGGCGTAGCCAAAGAATTGGCAAAGCGCGGTGTAAAAGTAGAAGGATTCGATATTGCCTTTGCAGGCGATGTTCCACTGGGAGCAGGAATGTCTTCAAGTGCAGCACTGGAGAGTTGTATTGCCTATGGACTCAATGACATTTTCAATGGCGGACTCGACAGAACCGAACTTGCCAAAGTAGGTCAGGCAACAGAACACAACTTCATAGGTGTCAATTGTGGCATCATGGACCAGTTCGCCTCAATGATGGGAAAGAGCGGAAACCTCATCCGCCTCGACTGCCGCTCTGGCGAATACAAATACTTCCCATGGAACCCGGCTGGATATAAGTTAGTCCTTATCAATTCATGTGTAAAGCATGAACTTGCAGGAAGTCCATACAACGACCGCCGTCAAAGCTGCGAAAATGTGGTCAAAGCAGTAAAGGCAAACAAGCCTGCTGTTGAAACACTGCGCGACTGTACAAAAGAAGACCTCGAAAGTGTAAAGTCTGCTGTCAGCGAAGTCGACTACAAGCGTGCAAAGTACGTATTGGATGAAATTGACAGAGTTCTTGCAGTGAGCGACGCATTGACTGCCGGTGACTATGCAACAGTTGGTGAAAAGATGTATGAGACCCATGAAGGACTGAGCAAAGACTATGAAGTAAGCTGCGAGGAACTCGACTTCCTTGTAAACGTAGCGCGCGACTGTGGAGTTCTCGGTTCACGTTTGATGGGCGGAGGCTTCGGAGGCTGCACAATCAACCTTGTCAGCAAAGACCTCTATGCCACATTCATTGAACAGGCAAAGTCTGCATACAAAGAGAAGTTCGGCAAAGACTGCAAGGTCATCGACGTTGTAATCGGCGACGGAGCACGCAAACTAAGTGAATAAGACGAGTAGGAGATAAAGTTAAATAGAAGAAGGAGACTTCGATAAGAAGCCTCTTTCTTTCTATAGACAACAAAGCCGTCAAAAGCCGTTGATTCTTCATCTCCACTTAACTAAATGCATTCTTGCGACGATGTCAACAGATGTTTTAAGCGTTTTTTGGGGTAGAAACTTTTCAATGTCGTGATATTTTAGTAAGTTTGCAACCTAAACCAATAATGAATTCAAACAAACAAGATTGTAAAACAAAAATCATTCTTAAAATTATGAGAAATCTTAAGTCGATCCTACTAGGTACAGCTACTACAGTAGCAATGCTATGTGCTTGCACACAGGGAGCCAAAGAAACAGCGGCTCTGAAATCAGGCCTTAACCCTGCAGATTTTGAAGATACTTACCCAGGTGTAGTATATGATGATTCTCTCGGTTACAAAGCAGCAGAAAACGGAGAAGGCAAGAAAGTTGCTCTCTATACTCTGACTAATGCCAACGGCATGGAAGTGTCTATCACCAACTTCGGAGGCCGTATAGTTAGCATAATGGTACCAGATAAGGACGGAAACTTCCAGGACGTTGTCCTTGGATTCGATAAAGTTCAGGACTACTATCCTTGGAACAACCAATCAGACTTCGGTGCTGCAATTGGACGTTATGCCAACCGCATCAACAAAGGTCAGATTACAGTTGACGGAACAATGGTTCAGCTTCCACAGAACAACTTCGGACATTGCCTGCACGGCGGTCCAACAGGATGGCAGTATCAAGTATATGACGTTGAGGAGTCAACAGCCAATTCTCTGACTCTTGCAATGCATAGTCCAGACAAAGACAACAACTTCCCAGGAGCTGTTGAAGCAAAAGTAACTTATGACCTCAGCGACGACAATGCACTGACAATAAACTACTACGCAACAACAGACAAGAAGACAGTCATCAACATGACAAACCACTCATACTTCAACTTGAACGGTGACCCGAACATGCCAATCACAGACAACCTTCTCACCATCAATGCCGACAACTTCACTCCAGTTGACAGCACATACATGACAACCGGTGAGATTGCACCTGTAGAAGGCACACCAATGGATTTCCGTACAGCAAAGGAAGTTGGCAAGGACATTGACAATTTCGATTATGTGCAGTTGAAGAACGGCAACGGCTATGACCACAACTGGGTTCTTAACAACAGCAATGACATTGACAAAGTAAAGGTTAGACTTGAAAGTCCAAAGACAGGCATCGTGCTTGAAGTCTTCACTTCAGAGCCAGGCATCCAAGTATATTCAGGTAACTTCCTTGACGGAAGCGTAACCGGAAAGAAAGGCATCGTCTACAAGCAGCGCACAGGTATCTGCCTTGAGTCACAGAAATATCCAGACTCGCCAAACAAGGACTGGAAAGAGTCAAACCCATGGGTAAATCCAGGAGACGAGTATGCAAGCACTTGCATCTTCAAGTTCTCCGTTGCCAAGTAATTGTCTAGAAAACAATTAACAAACATATTAAATCAATCAAAACTATCAAATGAACATTTTAGACGCTTTAAAGAACAATGGATTTGAGACAATTGATTACATCATTGTTCTCATCTACATTGTCATTCTTGTCGGATTGGGAATGTTTCTCTCGCGCGGCAAGAAAGGTCAGGAGAAATCTTCCAACGACTATTTCCTTGCCGGTAACACATTGACATGGTGGGCAGTAGGTGCATCCTTGATTGCAGCAAACATCTCAGCTGAGCAGTTCATCGGCATGTCCGGTTCTGCCTTCAAATCAGGTATTGCAATGGCCGCTTACGAGTTACAAGCCGCTCTGGCTTTGATTATCGTAGGTAAGTTCCTGTTGCCTTTGATGATTAAGAAAAAAATTCTGACAATCCCTCAGTTCCTGTCAGACAGATACAACTGGGGTGTGGGACTTGCTTTCTCAATCTTCTGGCTTTTCCTCTATGTATTCATCAACCTTACATCAGTTGCATGGTTGGGAGCGCTTGCAATCAAGCAGATTCTCGGTTTGCCTAAGGTAGACGGTGTGATACTTGGAATGGATGTCGACATGACATTGATTACCATCATCCTCATTCTGTTCGTTGTAGCAGGTGTTTATTCAATCTACGGAGGTTTGGCATCAGTTGCATGGACAGACGTTATGCAGGTTACCTTCCTCGTTGGAGGTGGATTGATTACTGCTTATGCAGCACTTGATGAAATTGGAGCAAAAGTTTTGGACTGCAGTCCACTTGAGGCTCTTGGCAACATCTACAATTGGTGTATAGGTCAGGAGGGAGACAAGCACTTCAATTTGGTTGTCAGCCGTAACCCGGATTTGTATCCTATCATCAATGGTCCTGTTGACCCAATCTACGCAGATGACGGTACACTTTTGCAGAATAAAGGTATCTCCGACCCATACTTTGACATACCAGGTATCGTGGTTATCGTTGGTGCATTGTGGCTTACGAACCTTGGTTACTGGGGCTTCAACCAGTACATCATCCAGAAAGGTCTTGCTGCAAAGTCACTTGACGAAGCGAAGAAAGGTATGGTATTCGCAGGATTCCTGAAGATTTTGATTCCATTCATCGTTTGTATCCCTGGAGTTTGTGCATTCTTCATCATGAACGGAGATTTCAACGGTGTTCCTGTACTCGACATCCTCAAGGACAGTCTGAGTGGAGAAATCACACGTTCAGACGATGCATATCCATATTTGATTCGCAACTTCACTCCTACTGCAATCAAAGGTTTGGCATTCGCAGCATTGGCAGCAGCCGTCATCTCATCTCTTGCTTCTATGTTCAACTCTACATCCACAATCTTCACAATGGATGTCTACAAGAAGTTCATCAATAAGAAGGCATCTGAGAAGACATTGGTTAGCGTTGGTCGTCTGACATCAGTTGCAGCTTTGATCATTGCGCTTGTTGCAGTTTACCCAATCATGGGTGGTGCAGACCAGGCATTCCAGGTAATCCAGGAATACTCAGGATTCGTATATCCAGGTATTGTCGTAATCTTCGGACTCGGACTTCTCTGGAAGCGCAGTTCCGGTGTTGCAGCCGTTGTTGCAGCTATCGGTACATTCGTATTCTCAATCATCTTCAAGTTCGCCTTGCCAGAAGTTCCGTTCCTCATCCGTATGGGTTACGTATTCCTCTGCCTCGTAGTTCTGTTCATCGGAATCTCTATGTGCAGCAAGAACACCAAGCCGGCTGAGGTACTGACAGAGAATGTTGTCAAGGCACAGCTCAAGTGGTCTAAGATTCTTTGCGTATGCGGAGTTATACTTCTCGCTGCAGGTATCTGGATGATGACCGACAAGACTTGCCGCAACTACGGAGCCGAGACAATCTTCTTCCTTGTATTGATGTTGTTCACCATCTCATGGTATCTGCACTCAAATGCGAAGGATAAGGTTGAGGACGTGAAGTCTATCGGAATAGACATCGAGATATTCAAGTCAAACACAGCATTCAATATCGGAGCATTCGGAATCATTATTATTCTGGCAATCCTCTATATCTGCTTGTGGTAATCTAACTATAAAGCTGCACCTATGTAAAAGTAGGTGCGGCTTTTATACCTTATATATAATAAGTAGTACAATAAGGAGCAACCATATAATAAAGGACAACTTAAAAGAAGCGAAGTTGAGGGAAACAAGTTCAGAATTCATAGATAGTTCCTTTCCTGAGATTGACACAAGGTCACGCGCCACCAATCTTTAGAAAGGAAAGATGTAACGAAACAACATTCTGACAAAGAAGACTGACAACAGCCACAGAAAAGAAGTTCAGCATTATAAAGGGAACTGATAAATAACAAAGACTTAACAACAGTAAAACGATAACATTATGTTAGAAGCACTAAAAGAGAAAGTATTCAAGGCCAATCTTGACCTGGTGAAACAAGGTCTCGTGATTTTCACATGGGGCAATGTTTCTGGTATTGACCGTGAAAAGGGACTGGTGGTAATCAAACCATCTGGAGTCGACTACGACAAAATGAAAGTTGAAGATATGGTAGTTGTAGACCTTGAGACAGGTAAGGTTGTGGAAGGGAATCTGAATCCTTCATCCGACACCCCTACCCACTTGGTTCTGTACAAGGCATTCCCAAACATTCAGGGAGTGGTGCATACCCATTCTACATACGCAACAGCTTTTGCACAGGCTGGTAAAGACATTCCTAACATCGGCACTACACACGCCGACTACTTCTACAAGGACATCCCCTGCACAAGAGATATGACTGAGAAGGAAGTAAAGGGTCAGTATGAGCTGGAAACAGGCAACGTAATCGTTGATGAGATTCTCAATATCAGAAAGATTAACCCAGACCACACACCAGCTGTGCTCGTCAAGAACCATGGTCCATTCTCATGGGGAACATCACCCGACAATGCAGTTTACAATGCCAAAGTAATGGAGCAGTGTGCAAAGATGGCGTTCGTAGCTTTGTCAGTAAATCCCAATCTGACAATGAACCCACTCTTGGTCGAGAAGCACTACATGCGCAAGCATGGTCCAAACGCATACTACGGACAGAAAGGACAGAAGCACTAATTCAACAATCAATATAGAAACACTAATTCAACAATCAATAATTAACAAAGGAAATATGAAAGCATTTGAGAATTTGGAGCTCTGGTGGGTAACTGGAGCACAGCTTCTTTACGGAGGCGAGACAGTTAAGATCGTAGACGGTCATTCAAAAGAAATGGTTGACGGCCTCAACAACGGCGGTATCATTCCAATAAAGGTAGTTTACAAAGGCACAGCAAACTCTTCAAAGGAAGTAGAAGCTGTGATGAAGGCTGCCAACAACGATGAGAAGTGTGTCGGTGTAATCACATGGATGCACACCTTCTCTCCTGCTAAGATGTGGATCAAGGGACTTCAGGCTCTTCAGAAGCCACTCCTCCACTTCCACACTCAATACAACGAGAAAATTCCATGGGACACAATGGACATGGACTTCATGAACCTCAACCAGAGTGCACACGGAGACCGTGAGTTCGGACATATCTGCGCACACCTCCGCAAGCCACGCAAGGTAGTCTCAGGTTACTGGAAGGACTCAAAGCCACAGGAAGCCATCGCTGTATGGGCACGCGTTGCTGCAGCATGGGCTGATGCTCACGACATGAGAATCCTCCGCTTCGGCGACCAGATGAACAACGTAGCAGTAACTGACGGTGACAAGGTAGAGGCAGAAGTACGTCTCGGTTACCATGTAGACTACTATCCAGTTTCTTCACTCATGGAATACTACAAGAAAGTAACCGATGCAGAAGCAGATGCTCTTGTTGAGGAATACAAGAAGCTCTACACCATCAAGATTGACGAATCAGGAGAGGAAGAGTACTGGCAGAAAGTGAAGAACTCTGCAAAGGCTGAAATCGCAATACGTCGCGTACTCAAGGACGAAGGTGCAAAAGGCTTCACAACTAACTTCGATGACCTCGGCGGTGCAGATGTAAACGATCCCAACTTCCTTGGATTCGACCAGATTCCAGGTCTTGCATCACAGCGTTTGATGGCAGAAGGTTACGGTTTCGGAGCAGAAGGCGACTGGAAGTCAGCAGCCCTCTATCGCACAGTATGGTACATGACCCAGGGACTTCCAACAGGAGTTTCGTTCCTTGAGGACTACACACTCAACTTCGACGGAGAGAACTCAGCAATCCTTCAGTCACACATGCTCGAAGTATGTCCGCTCATCGCATCCAACAAACCACGCCTCGAAGTTCACTTCCTCGGCATTGGTATCCGCAAGAGCCAGACAGCACGTCTCGTGTTCGACTCAAAGACAGGCGACGGAGTTACAGCAACAATCGTTGACCTTGGCAACCGTTTCCGTCTTATCGTCAACGACGTGAAGTGCATCGCACCAAAACCACTTCCAAAGCTCCCAGTCGCAAATGCATTGTGGATTCCACAGCCAAACTTCGAGATTGGAACAGAGGCATGGATTCTCTCAGGTGGTACACACCACTCTATCATGTCATACGACATCACTCCAGAGTACTGGGAAGACTATGCAGAGATTGCAGGAATCGAGATGGTTCACATCGACAAGAACACAACTGTTTCCAGCATCAAGCAGACACTTCGCAACAACGAAGTTTACTACATGCTCAACAAAGCACTCTACATGTAATAAAACATACTTCCAGGTGGTGAAGTGCCACCTGGAACTTATAATAATCAATACATTATTAGTATGGATGCAAAACAAACAATTAAAGCAGGCAAAGCCATATTGGGAGTAGAATTCGGTTCCACTCGTATCAAGGCTGTTTTGATTGACCAAGAGAACAAGCCCATAGCCCAGGGAAGCCACACATGGGAGAACCAGTTGGAAGACGGACTGTGGACCTACAGCATAGAAGCCATCTGGTATGGACTGCAGGACTGCTATGCAGACCTGCGCAAGAATGTTCTTGAGCAATACGACACAGAGATTGAGACCCTTGCAGCAATCGGTATCAGTGCCATGATGCACGGCTATATGCCATTCAAGGGCAACGACATCCTTGTACCTTTCCGCACTTGGCGCAATACCAACACAGGCAGAGCAGCAGCAGAGTTGTCAAAGCTCTTCAACTACAACATACCTTTGCGTTGGAGCATCTCACACTTGTATGAGGCAATCCTTGACAACGAGGAACACGTAGGAGAAATCGACTACCTCACTACCCTTGCAGGATATGTTCATTGGCAGATTACAGGCAAGAAAGTGCTGGGTGTCGGCGATGCATCAGGAATGATTCCTGTTGACCCAAAGACCAAGACCTACGATGCCACAATGGTGGAGAAGTTCGACAAACTCATCGAACCAAGAGGTTTCTCATGGAAACTGCTCGACATCCTGCCTAAGTCATTGAACGCAGGCGAGGATGCAGGCTATCTTACCCCAGAGGGAGCCAACCGTCTCGATGTGTCCGGACACTTGAAGCCAGGCATTCCAGTATGTCCTCCTGAGGGCGACGCCGGCACAGGAATGGTAGCAACCAATTCAGTGAAGCAACGTACAGGAAACGTATCGGCAGGAACATCTTCCTTCTCAATGATTGTGCTTGAGAAGGAACTTTCAAAGCCATACGAGATGATTGACATGGTAACCACACCTGACGGAAGTCTCGTGGCAATGGTTCACTGCAACAACTGTACATCCGACATCAATGCGTGGATAAAGATCTTCAAGGAATATGCAGAGCTTCTCGGAGTTGAACAGACTCCATACGAGTTGTTCTCACGTCTGTTCAATCTCGCACTCACCGGTGCTCCAGACTGCGGCGGCTTGATATCATACAACTACATATCAGGAGAGCCTGTCACAGGTCTTGCCGATGGACGTCCACTCGTTGTACGTTCAGCCAACGACAAGTTCACATTGGCAAACTTCATGCGTGCCCACTTGTATGGTGCCATCGGAGTGTTGAAACTTGGCAACGACATCCTTTTGAAGGAAGAGAATGTGAAGGTAGACCGCATCACAGGTCATGGAGGCTACTTCACTACCAAGGGCGTTGGACAGAAGATGCTTGCTGCAGCACTCAACTCACCTATCTCAGTCATGGAAACAGCAGGAGAAGGTGGTGCATGGGGTATTGCCCTGTTGGCATCTTATCTCGTAAACAACACAGACAAGCTGTCACTTGCAGACTACCTCGACAAAGTGGTATTCGCAGGCAACGAAGGAGTGTCAGTAGAGCCAGACCCAGTTGATGTCGAAGGATTCAACAAGTATTTGGAGAACTACAAACAGTGCTTGCCAATTGAGAAAGCAGCAGTAGATTGCAAAAGTAACAATTAACATACAGATTTAGATGAATTCAATTCAAGTATTAAATCATGCAGCCGACAACATCCGTATCTTGGCTGCATCAATGGTAGAGAAAGCAAAGTCAGGTCACCCGGGAGGTGCCATGGGTGGTGCAGATTTCATAAACGTATTGTACTCAGAATTCCTTCAGTACGACCCAGAGAAGCCAGAATGGGTTGGTCGCGACCGATTCTTCCTCGACCCAGGCCATATGGCCCCAATGCTGTATTCACAGCTTGCCCTTATCGGTAAATTCTCTCTCGAGGAACTGAAGCAACTCCGTCAGTGGGGCTCACCAACTACAGGACACCCAGAGTTCGACATAAAGCGTGGTATTGAGAACACATCAGGTCCACTCGGACAGGGACATGTATTTGCAATCGGAGCGGCTATCGCAGCCAAGTTCCTTGCAGCACATACAGGCAACCCTACATTCTCAAAGGAAACCATCTATGCATATATCTCCGACGGTGGCGTTGAGGAAGAAATCAGCCAAGGCGGTGCACGTATCGCAGGAATCCTTGGTCTGGACAACCTCGTTATGTTCTACGACTCCAACGACATACAGCTCTCTACCGAGACTAAGGTTGTTATGAACGAAGACACAGCTGCCAAGTACAGAGCTCTCGGATGGGAAGTCAAGGAGATATGCGGTAACGACGCTGCACAGATTCGTGAAGCTATCCAGTGGGCAAAAGGTGTACAGGGCAAGCCAGCACTCATCATCGGTAAGTGTATCATGGGTAAGGGAGCCTTGAAGGAAGACGGTTCTTCATACGAGGCAAACTGCAAGACCCACGGAGCACCACTTGGAGGCGACGCATTCCGCAACACAATCAAGCACCTTGGAGGTGACGCAGACGATCCATTCCAGATTTTTGATGACGTAAAGGAAATGTACGCAAAGCGTGCAGAAGAGCTCAAAGGCATCTGTGCTGCACGTTATGCAGAGGAAGATGAATGGGCAAAAGCCAATCCTGAGAAGAAAGCACAGCAGGACGAATGGTTCAGCGGTGCAGCTCCAAAGGTTGACTGGTCAAAGATTCAGCAGAAAGCAAACGACGCAACACGTAGCGCAAGTGCTGCTGTGCTCGGAGCTCTCGCTGAGCAGGTTCCAAACATGATCTGTGCATCTGCAGACCTTTCAAACTCCGACAAGACAGACGGATTCCTGAAGAAGACACACGCACTTGCTGCAGGTGACTTCACAGGAGCATTCTTCCAGGCAGGTGTTGCCGAATTGTCAATGGCATGCTGCTGCATCGGTATGGCACTCCACGGAGGTGTAATCCCTGCTTGCGGTACATTCTTCGTATTCTCCGACTACATGAAACCAGCCGTACGTATGGCTGCACTCATGGAATTGCCTGTGAAGTTCATTTGGACACACGATGCATTCCGCGTAGGTGAAGACGGACCAACACACGAACCAGTTGAGCAGGAAGCACAGATTCGTCTGATGGAGAAGTTGCAGAACCACCATGGAAAGAACTCAATGCTTGTTCTCCGCCCAGCTGATGCCAAGGAGACTACAGAGGCTTGGAAATTGGCAATGGAGAACACCAACACTCCTTCTGCTCTCATCCTCTCACGCCAGAACATCACCGACCTGCCAGAAGGCACTGATTACGCTCAGGCTGCAAAGGGTGCATACATCATCGCAGGAAGCGATGCCAACCCAGACGTTATCCTCGTAGCTTCAGGTTCAGAAGTATCAACACTTGTTGCTGGTGCCGAACTGCTCCGCAAGGATGGAGTGAAGTGCTCTATAGTAAGTGTACCTTCTGAAGGACTCTTCCGCACTCAGCCAGAAGAGTATCAGAATGCTGTTCTTCCAGTCAATGTCAAGAAGTTCGGTCTCACTGCCGGACTCCCTGTAACACTCGAAGGACTTGTTCCACGCAGCGAAGGAACTGTATGGGGCTTGAAGAGTTTCGGATTCTCAGCACCATACAAAGTGCTCGACGAGAAGCTTGGCTACACTGCCGAGAACGTCTACAATCAAGTTAAGGCAATACTCTAAGTATTAAGGCTTAAGGCAATTGACATATACGAAGGTCTGCACCAATAAAGGTGCAGACCTTTTTTTATTTGTCGATACGAGCGGTCATCCGAACCGATACGAACGGTCGACCGGTCTTATACAACCGGTTGTCCAAGCCAACACGACCGCTTGTCCGAGCCAATACGAACGGTTGTCTGAGCCGATACGACCGGTCGTCCGAGCGAAGATGTTCAGTTCCATATTTCCTGGAATAACATCGTCAGTTGCCAAGTGACGAATGAAGATAATGCGGGACAAGCGTTGCCCATGCAGCAGCAATGAGTACTAAGCACAACTGGCATTTGCAGTTACATTGCACGCAATAAGCCCTGTAGAAGAATCTTTTTTCATCTTTTATTTCCGTGTTCAAATAAAAAACAGTAAATTTGCAAGTCAAATGTGCCCTTAACCCAAGTCAACTATGCGGACAACAGCGATTGGATGCGGCACAGCAAGCAAACAAAAGAACTAACAATAAAAACAGAACAATAAAATGGTAAAGAAAAAAGCAACAAACAACATGATTGGACTTGACGTAGACCTTTCCAAGTCAGAGGCTTTCATTGAGAAGCATCTTAAAACAATCTTGATTGTAATCGCAGCAATCATCGTGGTTGTAGCAGGCATCTACATCTACAAGATTCACAAGAACAGTCAGACCAAGGAAGCGAACGAAGCAATTGCAAAGTGCCAGACAGCCTTCGCACAAGGACAATACGAGCAGGCGCTCAATGGCGATGCTTCAAACGGACTCCTCAAGATCATTGACGAGTACAGCGGAACCAAGACTGCTAACCTTGCAAAGCTCTATGCAGGACTCTGCTACGCCAAGTTGAACCGTACCGACGAGGCAATCAACATGTTGGAAGACTTCTCTGCTCAGGACGACCAGATCATCTCACCGTCTGCACTCGGAGCACTGGGCGACTGCTATGTAATCAAGGGTCAGAACGAGAAAGGTGCCGAGACAATGCTCAAAGCAGCAAAAGCTGCCGACAACGATGCAGTAAGTCCTGTATTCCTCCTCAAAGCTGGAAAGATTTACGAGGAGCTGGGCAAAGCCGACAAGGCATTGGAACTCTACAAGGAAATCAAGACCAAGTATTTCCGTTCACCACTTGCCTCTGACATCGACAAATACATAGAAAGAGTAAGCGCTGAATAATCAGCGGCACTGCAAACGCTATTGAACAACAACAGCATGTCAACAAAAGACCATAACCTCTCCGACTACGATATCAAAAGCGTGCCCGATGCCAAGGGCATGAAGATTGGTATCGTAGTCAGTGAATGGAACGAGAACGTGACCGGCGCACTCCTTGCTGGAGCAAAAAACACTCTGTTAAAGCTGGGAGTGGAAGCCGACGACATCCACGTAGAAACCGTTCCAGGAAGTTTCGAGCTTATTTACGGGTCACAACTCATGGTGAAGACCGGCGTCGATGCCGTCATAGCCATCGGTTGCGTCATACGTGGCGACACCCCCCATTTCGATTACATCTGCGAGGGAACCACCTATGGACTTGCACGACTCAATGCCACCCAACACATTCCAGTCATCTACGGACTCATCACAACCAACGACATGCAGCAGGCGCTCGACCGCTGCGGAGGCAAGATGGGAAACAAGGGAGATGAATGTGCAGTGACAGCAATAAAGATGATAGCAGTATCAAGAAAGTTAAGCAAATAATCAGAAGTATTATCGGTGGCATACTGATGCTTTACGTATGCCTGATAATACTGGTCAACATTCCTGCAATCCAAACGTCCATAGGAAGTTGGGTTGCAGAATCTTTGTCTAATGACTTAGGCACTGATGTGTCTGTCGGCAGAGTCGACATAGGGCTTCTCAACCGGCTTATCATTGATGACATCTACATTGCCGACCAGACAGGAAACACCCTGCTTAAGTCCGACCGCACTGCCGTCAAGTTCGACATTTCCTCAATCCTGCAGGGCAAGATAGGCATATCCAATGCACAGCTGTTTGGCTGTACCATAAACCTCAGCAAGCCGACGCCCGAATCTCCACTCAACTGCCAATTTCTGATTGACACCCTTTCTTCCGACGACAAAGAAGGGTCATCCCCACTCGACCTCCACATCAATTCATTGATTATCCGGCGAGGACACGTCACCTACAACGTACTGAGCAAGCCCAAGAAGCCGACACTCGACACCAATCACCTGGATGTCAAGAACCTCGATGCCACCCTGTCGATGAAAGCATTCACCAAGGACAGCATCAACCTTGTCGTAAAACGGTTCAACTTCCTGGAGCAGAACAGTGGGTTCCGTCTCAAGAACCTGCAGGCAAAGGTGACAGGAAACCAGCACGAAACACTTGTCACTGACTTCAATCTCAAGACCCACCAGTCGTCCATCAACCTCGACACGCTGACAGTCGACTACAGCAATTACGATGCTGACAAGTCCTTCAGCTACCGCACCCGAATACAAGACTCCTTCGTAACACTCGCAGACCTGAGTGCATTGAATCCCGACATCAAGGAATTCATCACCCCACTCTATTTCGAGGCATCCATAGAAGGCAACCAAGACCATATAGATGCCGACAACATCTACATCCACACCGACAACAACTCACTGATTGTTGCCGTGAACGGCTACGTCAACAAGCTCCAGCAGAAAGAGAAAGACTTCAGCATCAACATCAACCAAGTATTGCTCAACAACGAAGGAAAGCAACTGTTCTTCAAGGTTTTTACTGAGAGTCGTGAGCAACCAGCACAAGTTGAGAACCTCGGGACCGTCAGCTACACAGGAATCGTACACAAGACTGGAGACAGGATGACACTCGACGGGCATCTGGAGACAGAAGCCGGCAATCTCGTCATGAATGTGGCAGTCGACAACAAGACCAATGTCACCGGGCTCATCCAGTCCGACAACATCAGTCTTGGAAAGGTGATTGACAACCCCGACTTCGGGAACGCTGCATTCAAGCTCAATATTGATGCCGACCTTGCGAACTCCAAGCTGCCCGAAGGGTCTGTAGAAGGAGCCATCAAACTGTTGGAATACCGCAACCATAAATACACCGACATCACCATCGATGCAACCAGCCATGCGCAACTCGTCAACGTCACACTGGTCATCAACGACGAGATGGCAAACCTTCAACTCAACGGTACATACGACCAGAACAAAGCACAAATCCAAGGCACACTTGACGTAGAAAAAATCAATCCCTATGCTCTCGGACTTGTCAGCACCGGTGCGAATGAGGTTTACAGCCTCAATGCAAAGGCAAATCTGACCGGCAACAACATCGACAACATCACAGGCACACTGGACATCAATTCACTGAACATACACACAGACGGCCAACAGTTTACGCTCGACAAAGCATCATTGGAGATTGAGAAAGAAAACAACCAGCGTCTCATCACCCTTCATTCCGACTTTGCCGATGCAAGGCTGAATGGCGACATACAGTTGAGCAGTCTGATTGACGCATTCAAGAACCAGGTCGGACTCCACTTGCCTTCACTCATGAAATACAAGAAGGCGAACACCAACCGCTTTGATTTCGAACTGACCATGTCCGAGTCCGATTTCCTGAAACACTTCATCGACACCGGCTACATTCTGAAGTCCCCCATCAAGGCAAGCGGACACATCGATGCAACCACCGACTCGCTCAAGGTCGACATTGAAGCTCCATACATAATCACCGATGGCGACAAAGCCTATAAGAACACACAGATTCACTGCACAGGAACAAGAGAAATGCTGAGTGTGGCACTGTCGTCACTCAAGAAGACCGAGTCGAATTCAATCCAGTACAACCTCACTGCAGACGCCAAGGACGGCAAGATGCAGACACTCGTCAGTTGGGACGACAAGCATTCCGGCAGAACCAACGGCATGGTTTATGCCACCACTGCCTTTACCGACAGCCTGGGCAAGATGAAGGCAGACATAAGCATCCACAAATCACAACTGACAATAAACGACACCCTTTGGCAGATGGAGCCGTCAGAGATACAAGTCTATGGCAAACGCATACAGTGCAACAACATCAGAGTACACAACGACGACCAGTCCATCAAGGTCAACGGCATCATCTCCGACAATCCGTCCGACTCCATCGTAGCCGACCTGAAGAACGTAGAGATAGCCTATGTCACCGACCTCGTCGATTTCCAGGCAGTACACTTCAAGGGCAGGGTGTCAGGTCAGGCAGTATTGAGCGACGTCTACCATGACGTCCGCCTCAATGCCAACATACTTGCCGACAACCTGCACCTGCAAGACGGACGCCTCGGCACTGGCTACATACAGGCATTCTGGGACAAGGAAATCAAAGGCATAAGAGTGTTTGGCAATATCGTCGACAACTATAAAGGACTCGACCGCACAACCGACGTGTCCGGTTACATTGCCATCGGACAGAACGACCTCGACCTGAAGATTTCCACCAACAACACCAATGCTGAATTCCTCAACGGCTTTCTCAATTCCACCTTCAAGGACATAAGCGGAAATGCAAATGGTGTGATACACGTCATCGGTCCGCTTGACGACATCAACATAGTCGGTGACATCAGTGCCGATGTCGACCTGCGACTCAGGGCAACCAACGTGCTCTACCACGTCAATCCAGCCGACACGATACATCTGCGCAAGTATGCATTCAACTTCGAGAACGTACGAATCTCCGACCAGCGAGGCAAGGAAGGAATTGTCAACGGCAAACTGGGACACAAGAACATGAAGAACTTCACCTATGACTTCAACATCAAGATGAACGACCTTACCGTCTACGACGAGCACGAGTTCAACTCCGACAAGTTCTATGCCACCGTTTATGCCAATGCCACCCTCGACATCCATGGGTCCGACGGCAACCCATTGCAGATGTCTGCCGACGTCACGCCGACCAAAGGCAGTGTCTTTGCCTACGATGCAGCAACGCCTGATGCCATATCCACAGGTAGTTTCGTGGAGTTCCGCGACGTCACTCCCAACCAGGAAGACGAACAAAGTTCCTACCTGTTGTTTGCAGACAATGAAGACGAAGAAGAACAAGGAACGGAGGACAATGACACTACGGATGCCTACACCTATCAGGGTGACATATTCATGGACATCAGCCTTCACGTGAATCCCGACTGCAAGATAAAACTCAGGATGGACAATTCCGACGACGGCTACATCACAACCTACGGAACAGGCAATCTGCTGGCATACTACCACAACAAGAGTCCGTTCACCCTGAATGGAGTATACCAAATTCTCGGCGGACGCTACCGTCTCTATCTGCAGGACATCATCTACCGTGACCTGGAACTGCAGGAAGGCAGCAACGTAGTGTTCAACGGCAATCCGTTCGATGCCGACATACGCCTCATCTGCCATCACATCATCAATTCCGTGCCACTGCGCGACCTCACCTCCACCACCGGTTACAATCAGACCAACAAGGTGAAAGTGATTTGCGAACTTGATATCACCGGAAAGTTGGGCAACATGAACTTTGCCTTCGACATACAATTGCCAAACGTGAGCGAAGAGACACGCCAACTGGTCAGAAGCCTCATCAGTACCGACGACGAGATGAACATGCAGATGATTTATCTGCTCGGGCTCGGAAGGTTCTACTCCAACGAATATGCCAGGGCAAACGGCGAGTACGGTTCCAATCAGGTCAACACCCTACTCTCCTCCACCATATCCGGACAAATCAACCAGATGTTGTCAAATGTGATTGGGCAAGACAGCAAATGGAACTTCGGCACCGGACTCTCCACAGGAGAGCGCGGATGGGACGACCTCGATGTTGAGGGAATACTCAGCGGACGCTTGCTCAACGACCGTCTGCTCATCAACGGCAACTTCGGATACCGCGACAATGCCCTCACCAACACATCGTCCTTCATAGGCGACTTCGATGTAAGATGGCGACTGACAGAGAACGGCAACACCTTCATCAAGGCATACAACCAGACGAACGACCGTTACTTCACCAAAGCCACCCTCAACACACAAGGCATCGGACTCACCTACCAGCGCGACTTCGACTCATGGAAAGCCCTGTTCCGCAAGAAGATGAAAGAAGAGAAAGAAGACAAAGGGAACGGAGGCAAAGAAGGAAAGCAATAAGAAGACAAGAACAAGAAGACAGCATAAAGGACTGACAGCAACAAGACGACAGTTTAAGGGACACATTATAAATATAAAGGACGGACCATATAAATATAAAGGACGGGCTGTATAAAATAACGTACGGACAGTCACACTGAAATACAGACAATAAAATCACAAAAATAAAAAGGACTTGGTTATGTCATACGGATTTATCAAAGTAGCAGCAGCAGTGCCACAAGTAAAGGTTGGCAATTGCGAATGGAATGCTCATCAGATTGAAAGTCTCATCGCACAGGCTGAAGGCAGAGGAGTGGAAATCATCTGCTTCCCCGAAATGTGTATCACCGGCTACACCTGTGCCGACCTTTTCCAGCAGCAGTTGTTGCTGGACAGCAGCGAGATGGCATTGTTCCATCTGTTGGACACCACACGTTCACTCAACATCATTTCCATCATCGGACTGCCCCTAAGAATCAACTCCATGCTTCTCAACGTGGCAGTAGTCATACAGAAAGGAAAGATTCTAGGTGTCGTTCCGAAGTCTTACATTCCCAACTACAAGGAGTTCTATGAGAAGCGGTGGTTCACGTCAGGAGAGAACATCGACACCACCACTACCCTTTGTGCACAGACCATCGGTGTATCTCGCAACACACTGTTCAACACTGGCAACTGCAAGTTCGGCATTGAAATATGCGAAGACCTGTGGGCACCAGTGCCGCCAAGTTCCACTCTTGCCACCCAAGGTGCAGACATCATCTTCAACCTGTCAGCCACCAACGAGGTAGTCAGCAAGCACAATTACCTCTTCAGTCTGCTCTCACAGCAGTCTGCGCGTTGCATCTGCGGCTATGTCTATGCTTCATGCGGCTTTGGCGAGTCGTCACAAGACCTCGTGTTTGCAGGCAACGGAATGATATTCGAGAACGGTAAACTGCTTGCCGAAGGAGAGCGCTTTGCCATGCAAGACCAGATGGTCATCTCCGAGATCGACGTTGAATACCTGCGGTCTGTACGCCAGACAAACACCACCTTCACCGATGCCCAGGCTAAAGCACCGAAGGCAAACGAGATCCCCGTCTTGTCCTACGATGGATGGAACGAGTTGCCCGTACTCACACGAAGAATCGACCCAAGTCCGTTCGTACCAAAAGGTCAGTTGCTCGACGAGCGATGCAAGGAAATCTTCGACATCCAGGTGGCAGGACTTGCACGACGTGTGGACCACATCAATGCCAAGACCCTTGTCATAGGAATATCCGGAGGACTCGACTCCACCCTTGCCCTCCTCGTCTGCATACAGACCATCGACCGCCTGAAGCGCAACCGCAAGGACATCATCGCCATCACCATGCCAGGCTTTGGCACCACCGACCGCACCTACAACAATGCAGTGTCGCTCATCAAGTCATTGGGAGCAACCCTGCGCGAGATATCCATCAAGGATGCCTGCATCCAGCATTTCAAGGACATCAACCACGACATCAATGTCCACGACGTGACCTATGAAAACGGACAAGCACGTGAACGCACCCAGATTCTCATGGATGTGGCAAATCAGGAAGGAGGCATCGTGGTAGGCACAGGCGACCTCTCCGAACTGGCACTCGGATGGGCTACATACAACGGTGACCACATGTCGAACTACGGAGTCAACTGTTCCATACCAAAGACACTGGTAAAGCACCTCGTCACATGGGTTGCAAACACAAGCGTCGACGAAGAGTCGAAAGCCACACTACTCGACATCGTCGACACCCCAATCAGTCCCGAGCTCATCCCTGCCGACGAGAACGGACAGATAAAGCAAAAGACAGAAGACCTCGTCGGACCCTACGAACTCCACGACTTCTTCCTCTACAACTTCATGCGCAACGGATTCCGTCCAGCCAAAGTCTATTTCCTTGCCAAGCAGGCATTCAGCGAGACCTATGACGAAGAAACCATTCTCAAATGGCTCAAGACCTTCTACCGCAGGTTCTTCGCCCAACAGTTCAAGCGCTCATGTCTGCCCGACGGGCCGAAGGTAGGTAGCGTCAGTCTCAGTCCACGAGGCGACTGGCGAATGCCAAGCGACGCCTATTCCGACGAATGGCTAAAGGACATCAACCAATGAAAGAACTCCTCGACAAGGCATACAGCAGTTTCCGTCCCGACAACTTCCGACGGGTCGACCCCTGCGGCACAGTCTGTCAGTTGATGCTCCACACCGACAACCAACTCGACATCGAACTGGGAGCACTGCTCGTAGCCATGATCAGTTGGGGTTCACGCAAAGTCATCGTGCCCACTGCCCTCCACATGCTGCGCGACGAGATGCAATGGCATCCGGCAGAGTTCATCATGAGCGGCAAGTACGAGCAGTCCTACAAAGATGCCAGGAACTCCTGCGTCTATCGCACCCTCAACGTGCCCACCTTCAAGGCAGTGTGCAGCAACCTCCGTCAAGCCCTCGACGGATTCCCCACCATGGAACAGAGGCTCAGCGGACTGACCACCAAGGAAGCTATAGCAGAGATATGCCGATGGCTCGCTCCGGCAAAAGTAGGAAGCATGGACAAGTCCGCATGCAAGCGAGTCTGCATGTTTGTCCGTTGGATGGTGCGCAGGGAAAGTCCCGACTTCGGACTATGGAAGTCACGCAGTCAGACAGACCTCTATGCAGTGATGGACGTACACGTATGCCGGCAGACCAGTGCCCTGCTCCGCAACAAGCGGTCCACATGGAAAGCCTGCGAGGAACTGACAGCCATATTCAAGTCATGGGACAAAGACGACCCACTCAAATACGACATCGCCCTCATGACATTGGCAGACAGAAAAGAAGAAGCAGACAGAAAACAAAAGGAAGAATACAACAATCAAAATACACATAACAATGGAAACTAAAATAGCAAGATTCATTTTCGCATGCATCTGCATACTTGCAGCAGCATCATGCAGCAAAGACGATGACCTGAAATTCGTAAGCAACGGCGCCAAACTCGGTGCCTACGAGTCACGTATCGAAGTACCGAAACTCAAGTCACGCGGAACACTCTTCATCCAGCACAGCACAAAGGCAAACAACGATTCCGTCATGACCTACTGCATGGAATACGACACCGTCAAGAACCACTCCCGTTGGGTCGCATTCCGGTTCGACGGAAAGACACGCGCCAAAGGCAGCGGCAGAAGCAACGATGCCTGGGCAGACGACCCCAAGTTGCCAGCCAAGTACAAAATCGGTGCAGGCTTCTTCCAGGGTTACCAGCGTGGTCACCTCTGCGCATCCTATGACCGCCAGTACAGCACCGAAGCCAACCGACAGACATTCTACATGTCCAACATGAGTCCGATGCAAGGCAACTTCAATACCAACTACTGGACCACCTTCGAGTCCTACGTCCAGGAGAAAGGACGCAACACATCCTTTGCCGACACCCTCTATGTAGTGAAAGGCGGAACCATCGAAAACGGAATGACCCAGGGCACAACCCTGAGCGGAGGATCAAAGAGCATCGTAGTGCCAAAGTACTATTTCATAGCCCTGCTCCGTTACTTCGCAGGTTCCTACAGCGCCATAGGATTCTGGGTAGAGCACAGGGACTACGGCTACACCAAATCGTCAGCACCCACATCAGTGCTGAAAGACAAGGCAGTCAACATCGACGAGCTGGAGGAGAAGACAGGCATCGACTTCTTCCATAACCTCCCCGACAACATCGAGAAATCCGTAGAGTCCGAAGACATTGAAACACTGAAGAGTGTATGGGGACTGAAATGAAATACTCCGACCTCTTCATCGATTTCGACGACACCCTCTACGACACCCGGGGCAATGCAACCATAGCCCTTGCCGAACTCTTCGACAAGTTCGGTCTCAGCCGCTATTTCAGCAATCCCTCCCTGTTCTACGATGCCTACTGGAATGCCAACGTCCAGTTGTGGGCACAATATGCCAAGGGAGAAATCAAACGGCAATACCTGGTGGTTGAACGGTTTCGCCGACCGCTCAGCATCGGTATGCCCGATGTGGATGCAGACTATTGCATGAAAATGAGCGACATGTTCCTCGACCTCTGCTCGTGCAAGCCCGGAGTGGTAGAAGGAGCACACGACCTCATGGACCACCTCAAGTCACGCGGTTACCGCATGCACATGTGCAGCAACGGATTCCACGAAGTGCAGTACAAGAAACTCAAGTCAAGCCGACTGATTGACTACTTCGACACCGTCATCCTCAGCGACGATGCAGGAGTCAACAAGCCCGAGAAAGGGTTCTTCGACTATGCCATGCGCACATCCGGAGCACGTCCGGAGTCAACCGTCATGATAGGCGACAACTTCTACACCGACATCCTCGGAGCCAAGGACGCAGGACTCGACACCATCTTCTTCAACCGATGGTCCTCCCAGTTCAAGGCGCCCGAGCCGCCGACCCATGAAGTCCATACCCTTGCCGAAATCAAAGATATACTGTAAGCGTTGTAAGCCAGATTCAAGGACTTTCCACAACAAATCATAGATTCAGCCCGTAAAAACAGACGGACCACACATCATACACCATATTATATATACCTCCACCACATACAAAGCACATACTCACATCATGGTACAGAAGATTTGCAATTTCATCACACGCTATATGGCAGCCATCGTACTCATCGTGGCAGTCATCTCACTCCTCGTCCCGTCATCATTCAACTGGATTTCCACATCCTGGATAGCCCCCATGCTGGGATTCGTGATGTTCGGAATGGGACTGACCCTCAATCCCCACGACTTCAAGATAGTGTTCACACGTCCCAGAGACATCATCATCGGCACCCTTGCCCAGTTCATCATCATGCCGCTCACAGCCTGGTTGCTCACCCTTGTGTTCGGACTCAGCGACGAGCTCGCCATCGGAGTGATACTCGTAGGTTGCTGTCCCGGTGGCACCGCATCCAACGTGATGACCTATCTGGCAAAAGGCGACCTCGCACTGTCGGTCGGCATGACCTCCGTCAGCACCGTGCTGGCACCGGTCCTCACTCCCCTACTCACCTGGCTCTATGCCGGTGAGCGAGTGCAAGTCGATGCCATCGGAATGTTCCTCAGCATCATCGAAGTAGTGATACTGCCCATCATCCTTGGACTGCTCATGCAGCGCCTGCTGCCCCGTCTCACGGCTCGCCTCACCCTGTTCCTTCCTGCCCTCTCCACCATCGTCATCACCCTCATCCTGGCAAGCGTAGTAAGCAACAATGCCGACAAGCTCCTTGTAGGCGGAATGATAATCGTTCTCGTAGTCATCTTCCACAACATCTGCGGACTTGCCCTTGGCTACGGAGTAGGCAGAGTGCTAGGACTGCCCCACAACAAATGTTCAGCCATATCCATTGAAGTAGGCATGCAGAACAGCGGACTCGCCTGTTCACTTGCCAAGACCCACTTCGCCATCTATCCCATGGCAACCGTCCCCGGAGCCATCTTCTCCGTATGGCACAACATCAGCGGAGCCCTCATCGCCAAACTCTTTGCATGGCAACAAGAAAAGAAAGCCTGATACTGAAAATGTTTTGGAGGGTTATCTTGCCATGCGGAACGTTGGAAATAGACAAAAACCACAATAGTTGTTCTAACAAATGGTACGCTAACAAATGACACTAAAAACCGACTTTTAAGGATTGACGGCTGACGCCGCATGCAAGAAGTGTACAAGAATAGTAGCCAGCCGTCTCTCCATGGGAAACTCAAATCTCAATCATCGAGAGGGAGATGCGTTTGCGCTTGAGGTCGACATCGGCTACACGGACACGTACGTGCTGATGGAGTTTCACGACTTCGTTGGGGTCGCTCACGAAACGGTCTGTCAGCTGAGAGACGTGGACCAAGCCGTCCTGGTGGACACCTATGTCGACAAAGGCTCCGAAATTGGTGATGTTGGTAACGATGCCTGGGACTACCATGCCGACACGCAGGTCATCCATGGTCTTTATCGATGCATCGAACTCAAATTTCTCGACTTTGCCACGTGGGTCGAGTCCGGGCTTGAAGAGTTCTGCCATGATATCGGTAAGGGTCGGGATGCCGACTTCAGCCGAGACATATTTCTTTATATCGATTTTCTTCTGCAGTTCCTTGTTGTCGACAAGTTGTTTCACGGTGACTCCCTGATCTTTTGCCATTGTCTCGACAAGGGCATAGCGCTCGGGATGTACGGCGCTGTTGTCAAGCGGATTCTTTGCACCGGGAATGCGAAGGAAGCCTGCACATTGTTCGTAGGCTGCAGGTCCAAGACGCGGCACTTTCTTCAGTTGGGAACGTGAGGTGAAAGCACCGTTGTCACGCCGGTAGTCGACGATATTCTTTGCCAACACTGGACCCAGTCCGCTCACATAAGTCAAGAGATGTTGGGATGCGGTATTGAGGTTGACTCCAACTGAGTTCACACAACTCATCACCACGGAGTCGAGTCCTTTCTTCAGTTTTGCTTGGTCGACATCATGCTGGTACTGCCCCACCCCTATGCTCTTCGGGTCAATCTTCACGAGTTCTGCCAGCGGGTCCATAAGGCGTCTGCCGATGGAGACGGCTCCGCGCACGGTGACATCCTCGTCGGGGAACTCATCGCGGGCTGTCTTCGAAGCGGAATAGATGGAAGCACCGTCCTCACTTACCACGTAGATGTCTACCGGATGGTCGAACTCTATTGAATGCAGCCAGTCGCTTGTCTCACGGCTTGCCGTACCGTTGCCCACTGCCATTGCCTCAACATGGAACTGCTTGACCATACGCTTGAGTGCTACAGTAGCCTCAGCACGACGGTTGCGTGGAGGATGCGGATAGACTATCTCGTGGTGCAGCAGGTTGCCCTGCTCGTCGAGACATGCGGTCTTGCAGCCGTTGGCAAAGCCTGGGTCGACTGCCATCACACGTTTCTGCCCCAACGGAGCCGACAGCAAGAGTTGACGCAGATTCTCGGCAAAAACGGAAATAGCCTCGTCGTCAGCCTGTTGCTTGCTCAATGCTGCGAACTCTGTCTCGATACTCGGTTTTATGAGTCGCTTGTATGAATCGTCTACAGCCTCTGCCACCAGCGATTGGCATTCGCCCCTGCCACGCACGAAGCGTTGTTTCAGACGGTCGGTACATTCATCATCGTCGGGTGAGATGCTGACACGAAGGAAGCCCAATGCTTCACCCCTGCGCATGGCAAGCAGACGGTGGGAAGAGCATTTCTTGAGCGGTTCGGAGAAATCGAAGTAGTCGGAGAAGCGCTGTGCCTCGTCATTATCCTTCATCCTAGCCACCACCTTGGAGGTGATGACTGCACTGTGGCGAAAGCGCTGACGTACGGAATTGCGGCTGAACTCGTTCTCGCTGATGTTCTCGGCAATGATATCCTTGGCACCGTCGATGGCGGCACTGACGTCAGCCACCTTGTCGCCGACAAATTTCTTTGCCACCTGCATGATGTTGCCCTCGCGTTGCAGCATGATGACCTGCGCCAGCGGCTCGAGTCCCAGTTCCTTTGCCACCTGTGCTCGGGTTCTGCGCTTAGGTTTGTAGGGCAGATAGACGTCCTCCAGTTCGGTTGCGTCCCAGCATTGGTTGATGCGGACCTTGAGTTCGTCAGTCAGTTTTCCCTGTTCACTGATGGTGTTCAGGATAGTTTCCTTGCGTTTTGCCATTTCCTTCAACTTTTCGTTTGCTCGGGCAATGGCTGCGATGCCGACCTCGTCGAGGTGTCCTGTCTTCTCTTTTCTGTAGCGGGCGATGAAGGGGATGGTGCATCCGTCCTCAATCAGTGCCAGTGTATTGTCTACTGCCTGCTCTCCCAGCGAGAGTTGGGCTGCGATTAACTTCGTGAATTGGTTCATTTTGTTTTAGTCCTTGCTTTGTATTTACGCAACACAGCGCAGACAATCGGTCGGGACCGGTCTGCGCTGGCATTGCGCCTGTTTCTGCAGGCAAAGTTACAAATATTATTTCAGACTGCTTGTAGGCTTGTCCCAAAAAGTCTGAGTTTATGTTCTTCAACTCCGATTGTGAAGCACTCTACATGTTTTGTGCTTCCGCTCCAATTGTGAGTCTACTCTTTGAACAAGTGCGGGATGAACTCATTCAGTCCACGTCGCCAGGTAAGCCACTCGTGGTCTGTACCTGTGCTCTCGTAGAAGTGGGCATTCACGCCCAGGGCATTGAGGTCTTCCACTTGCTTGCGTGTGTTGAACATCTTGTCCATGCCCTCGGTGCCGCTCATCATGAAGAGGTAGTGGAGTTTCTTGTTGAGTTCGTCAGCACGGGTAAAGATGCCGTTGTAGGCAGTCTTGAGGTCGAGGCCGAAGATGGCCCCGCTGAATGTGCCGAGGTAGGAGAACTTGTCGAGGTTGTTCATCACCACGTCGAACGACTGGTGTCCGCCCCATGAGAGTCCAGCCATGGCACGATGGTCGCGGTCGGTCTTCGTGCGGAAGTTGGCATCAATGTAAGGAATCAGGTCGTTGAGCAGAACTGGATAGAACGAACTGCCATAGGCACTACGGTCGCCGCCGCTGAACGAAGCCTTGATGTCACCGCTCTCCATCACCACAATCATCGGCACTGCCTCTCCTTTATATATAGCGTTGTCCATGATGTGTTGCATGTGTCCCTGCTTGCTCCATCCCGTCTCGTCCTCGCCCATGCCGTGCTGCAGATAGAGCACCGGATAGCGTTTCTTCTGGTTTGCCTTCAACTCATATTCAGCCGGTGTATAGACCATGGCATGGCGCCAAGTCTTCTGCTCGTTGCTGTAGTAGTAGATGCTGCGCACCTGACCTGCAGGCACACCCGGCTGTGGACGGTAGTAATCGCCTTCCGGACCTTCAGGCACTTCGATTCCGCCCGACTGGCGGCTGCAACCGAAGAAGGTCTCAGTAGCCGGGTCGATGAAGTTCACTCCGCCGATGTTCATGAAATAGTAGTGGAAACCTGCCACGAGTGGGTCGGTGACCACGGTCCATCCGCCGTTGCCGTCGCTCTGCATGTTGTATTTCTTGCCGCAGATGTCGAGCACCACACTTGGAGCATCGGGTGCTTTCACATAGAAATAGCCACGGCGCTGCTTGTCAATCTTCGGGAACTGATTGCCAGGGATTGTGGTTTCTGCAATGAAAGCGTCAGCCGGCACTTCCATCTTCTTGATGTTGGTCTCAATCTTCGGACGCTTGGGAGTGAAGCCGAGGAAACGTGCAACTGCCTCACCATAGCGGCAACCCAACTCGCGGTAGCCTGCTGCATCAAAGTGAAGTTTGTCGGGACCGTTGGTGCAACCGTCGGACGAAATCACCTGTGCCGTATGGAGTGTCTTGGGCAGTTCGTCAATCTGTTTCTTGCAGCCGATGCACACGCCCTCGCCGTTAGCCTGCACAATGTTGCCTGCAAAGAGAGGCACATCCTCGGGCTTCAGTTTCAGGTCGCCACACAAGTTGTCGTACACCTGCTTCACCATGCCAGCCCACTTCGGGTCGCCGGTGTTGGTCTCGCCCTGGTGCATCAGTATGCCCTTGATCACTCCGTCCTTCTGTGCCTTCTTTGCAAGGGTCACGAGCCGTTGGTACGGATTGTTGTCGTAAGCCTCGAGCATTCCTTTCATCCACTGCGGAGCAGTCTTCACATAGTTCTTGATGCTGTCGGGCAGGAAACCCTTGATGTCGATGCCGCCTATTGCCACATGTATGACACCTATCTTTATATTGTCGGGCAAAGAATTCACAAGTGTTCTGCCAAACCAGTCGGCTGGAGTCAAGCCAGTGTTTGGACGGCAGAGCGGAGCAGTGGCTTCACACCACTCACCCATCTTGCGTCCCTTGTCGGGGAAATCCACCGCAGGCATCAACAGGAATCGCGGACCTGGACTCACCAAGTCCTGGGCTTCGGGGCGTGCATTCCCCTCCATGTTCGACTGTCCGAAACACAAGAAGATGTAGAAATTCGGATCGGGTTTCTGAGCACTTGCCACAAGAGTCATCATGCCCAGCAAAATTGTCATGAAAAAATGTTTCATCGCTTTATTCGTTTACAGTTATTGATTTCATTGCTGCAAATATACGTTTTTTATCGCAGGCAGCAGTCCAACCGACGGAACAAATTACGGGAGCAAAAACGAACCCACCGTCGGATGTTTCATATGGGACAAGGTGTGAAACAAAAACAACAGCCCGAAAGCCCCGTTTTCACTCCCTGGTCAGAGAAAATTATTTTCCCAGTCAGAGAAAAAGTTTTTTCCAGTCAGAGAGATAAAACGGCATGGACTGGGAGGAGAAATCAAATGCCCAAGTCAAAGGGATAAAACGCCCTGCTCGGAGAGGAAAAACGTCAGGAGCGAGCCGGCATATCAACTTATATTCGTAACTTTGCACCCGAAATTGAAGACACAAGAAAATCACACATAAAATGGAAACTAAGAAACTCTACATGACTCCTGCTATGGAGGTCACAAAGCTCAGCGCAACAAATGCAATCCTCGAAAACAGCAGCACAACAGTTAAAGCAAAGTCACAGATTCAGAATGCTACTTGGGACGAAGAATAAGCAAAGACGAGCTTGATTTCTTCAACATCAATCTCCATATAACGGACCATTAATCTTTCATTAATCTTGTTTCCAAGACCACGAAGGTTCATTAATATCCATCCGGATGGGTGGGCTGAATTCGATAGCTGGAATAGGAGTCAGCGCTCTCCGAGTGCGTAGGCGATGGCACTCGAGCCTTAGCTCGCAAATCCTAACGTCGTTCATGTTTCAGCCCACAAGCCCTCACTCGCTTTAACGCCCTCGGAGAGGGCTAGCTCCTATTGCCTCGCTGCATTTGCCACCCACGCAATACCGCTCAGAACGCCTTAGTTTGCAAATTTCAAAACCCTTGAACGCCTTAGTTTGCAAATTTCGGCTCATTCCAGCAGGTCTTTCAATGCGAAATTGGCAAGGATGGAGGTTGACTGGCTGAGCATCCGGATGAATTCCTGGGCAGAACTCTTCATGTAGGAGTCCTTGAGCAGATGGATGCAGCCGTCCATCTCGTTGCCTACCACGTCAATCGGGATGGCACGCAGCCCGTCCTCGTGGACCACTGTGCTCTCGGAAAGTATGGTGACGAAATTGGACTGGTGGAGCAGGTCGAAGATGATGTTCACGTTGTTGACCTCCACGCGTATCTTGAAGTTGTATTCGCTGCCTTCCACCAGGTGGTCGAACGCATTGCGTGCCTGCAGTCCCTTGGTGGGCAGCACCATGTCGAAGCGTTCCAGCTCCGACAGTTTCACGCTCGACAGCCGTGCCAGCGGATGCGACTTGTTTACGATGGCAGCCAAGCGGTTGCTGAAGATGGATCGGCTGTCGATTGCCTTGTCGGCCTTCAAGGGCTTGAATGCCAGCACCAGGTCGAGCTCACGCCGTTTCAGACTTTCCATCAGTTCCTGCATGGTCTTGTACTGCACATTGAGTTTCACTCCCGGATAGGTGTGGAGGAAAGTGAAGAGGGTTTCCGACATGATGTTGCTGAAGGAGAACGTGACACCAATGTTCAGTTCGCCCGTGAGCATCTTCTTCAGGTCGTTCATGTGGTCCATGCAGGCTTCCGATGCTGCCACTGTGGTCTGGGCATACGGCAAGAGTTCTTTCCCAGCCTCAGTGAGGCACACTTCATGTGAGTTGCGTTCAAAAAGCGGCAAACCGATTTCCTGTTCCAGATGTCCGATTTGTTGTGAGAGCGTGCTCTGCGTGACAAAGAGTTTGCGCGAAGCCTCTGAGAAATTGAGGGTTTCTGCCACTTTCAAGAAGTATTTGAGCTGACGTATTTCCATTGTTCACTATTTTATTTTCGTCTTTTCCATTCCTTTTTCAACGATTTTCAGTTGCAAAATCATCATTTTTCATTGCATTTCCAACGATTTTCCATTGCATTTCCAGCATTTCCCAATGCATTCTCATTGTTTTCCAATGCACTGCAAGTCGGTTGCAAAGTTACAAAATTCATGGGAACAACAAATGTTTTACGCTCATAATATGCAAACCGCAATTGTTTTACGTCCACAATATGCATTCGGAAGTCATTTTACGTGCATAACATGCAAATCCACGAACTCTCCCCTCTTGCGTTTCCTCTCAATCAGCATGTCGTAGAGTTTCAGTTTCCGTCGGGGTTCCATCATCCGGCGCACAAAGATGTTCGGAATTGCCACGCCAAGGGCTATGCAGAGGATGGCTAGCGATGCCTGGATGGTGTTGTTCATGCCCACGGTCACCTCGCCCACCACTCCGTGCATGTCGATGAAGGCAAAGAGCGCACGATACATCAGCACGCCGGGCACCATCGGAATCACGCTCGGAATGGCAATGCACTGGTGGGGAGTGTGGAACCAATGCTGGGCTCGTGTTGTGACGATGCTTATGAGGGCAGAACCTGCAAGCGAACCGATGCTCAGCCCCATGTCGAGTCCGATGTTACCGTTGCTCTCGCCCAGGTTCACGAAGTTGCGAGTGCACACTGCAATGATTCCGCCCACTGCCACCACGGGCAGCAACCGCCTGGGGATGCTGAAGATGGTGGAAAATCCCATTGCCGAGATGGCTGCAGCCAGGGCATATTCCCAATAGGCATGGTGGGGAGTCATCGTGAGGTCGGTGATGAAATTGTTGACTCCGCAGATACGGATGGCAAAGGCAATGCCGAATGCCATTGCAAGGACAATCAGCAGAGTGTTGACCGCACGCATGATTCCCACATCCACATAGCCGTCGAGCATGTCGTTCACAAAGTTGATGAGCGGTACGCCGGGGACGATGAACAATGCACATGCCATCAGCGGATGCCACGGTGTGGACGATACCATCAGCCTGGGCAACTCACGTGCAATCTCGGGCACGAGCGACAGATACGAGGTGAGCCAGGCAATGATGGTTGACACGAATGCAGCCAAGCCGATGCCCACATAGTTGTTCAATCCTTTCGACGCCAGATAGAGGCGGAGGCGGAAACCGAGTATCGCTGCAAGCGAGCAATAGAAGAACGCAGTCCAGTCGCAGCCAAACTGGATGCAGAATCCGCCGCAGGCAAACCCGCCGCCTATTGCCACCTGCCATGGAGTGAAACTCCGTTTCGTATGCCTTATCCGGGTGAGAGCCTGCTCGTATTCGTCGAGCGAATAGTCCTCGCGGATGGCACGCCACGTGAGTTTGCTGATTTGTGAGATGGCAGTGAGATTAATCCCGTGCTTCACGCAGCGCTGGAACTTGGTGAACGAATGTTCCTCGTCGCTATAGTTTGCCATCAGCACATTATAGTCGATGTAGAGGTGCAGATACTGCTCGTCGAGTCCCAGGAAAGTTGCCGTACGCTTCATGTTCCTCATGATGCGCGAAGTGTCGGCAGCACTCTCCATCAGTATGCTTCCCGTGCGCAGAAGCAAGTCGAGCTTGCGCATAAGCTCTTGTTTGCACACTTCAGCAGCCGCGAATTTGGGCTTACATTCATCAATTTCTTCTGTTTTTCCTGCAGAAAGAGTCTGCAAAGCCTCGAATTTGTCTATCTTCTTCATATCGTTCTATATATAATAAGGTGTAGAAAAGCAGAATCAACACGGTGTGCAAAACTAAATCCCCACAAGTCGGGGAATCCGCAAAACAGTTGCTATGCAATATCCATAACCCTACGATTAAAAATTTCGGGTGCAAAGGTACTGCCATTCCCTAACGTGAGAAAGCGTTGGCATTGGATTGATGCGATACTTGCTATAAGGTTTTTCAATAGCAGGAGCTACAGTAGGCGAATTGCGTAAAATGCGCATCAAGAGCAATGATAGGCGAATTGCGTAAAATGCGCGCCAAAAGCAATGGTTATCTGGTTGCGTTTCACGGAAACGCTCCTACTGGCGAGCTGGCGCTCGAGCGTCATCGCCAACGCGGAGAAAGCTGACTCCTATTTCAGCTCGCAATTTAGCGCTCCCATCCGGACGGCAACACAAAACCTAAAACACAAAACCCAAAACATTATTGCTGACACCTACCATCCGCATGGCATTTTCAAATCCACGTGACTAATACTGCGAGATGTTGTTGAGCTGCTTGAGGTGTGCCTGGCGTGGCTCGGAC
>CAVISR010000001.1:0-58870 GCA_963645405.1 Acutalibacteraceae bacterium | reverse complement strand
TGTATCGAGTTGTATTTTCCAACCATTCCATCTTCCTTGAAACTGATTGGCAACTCTGCATTCGCAGACTGCAAATACAATTTACATGTTGCGACGATTCCCGAGAATGTAGAAACGTTGGATGACTATGCTTTCGCCGGTTGCACAGGTCTCCACACCATATATTTTCCTGCCAGCGTTAGGAAAATACCAAATAGTTGTTGTTCAGGATGCACCAACCTGAAATATGTGTCCATACCCGAAGGAATTACCACAATAGGGCAAAGTGCATTTCATGGATGTGACGATCAACTGCATGAAGTCGTTCTACCCCACAGCGTCAAGACAATCGAAGTGGGAGCGTTCCATGCACATAAGTTGCATAGCATCAAAATGTACGATGAAGTCACCAGTATTGGCGCCGCAGCTTTTGCTAAATGTAATTTTCTTAATTACATAGACATACCGCGGTCGCTACAAGTCATCGAATCAGAAACATTTTTTGAATGCACAAGTCTGACTTCAATTGACATCCCCACCAACATTGAAGAGATTAAAAATCGCGCGTTTCGCAGCTGTTCATCAGTAGAGGAAATACATCTGAGGGGAAGCAATACCAGCATTTCATCAGAAGCATTCGCCGTAGACACTGCCGTCACCGATGTCTATTGTTATGGGAAAGAAGTCGTCCAAGCCCACCCAATGGCATTCTCAGTCACAAGGAACGTAAAAGAGACCTTTGACACCAACGGAAACACTACTTACACCTACGAGGCTTCGCCAAAATATGAATACATAGACGAGGCAACGCTACATGTCCCGGCATCACTGATTGACGAATACAAGAAGCAGGAGCCATGGTGCAGATTCAAGGAGATAGTGGCAATCGACGGAGAGACAAACAAAGTAGGCGACGCGAACCACGACGGCAACGTCGACACACAAGACGTACTCACCCTTTACGAAACCATGCGCACGATGGAAACCAAGTACCTCATCCCCGAAGAGCAAGACATAAACAAAGACACTATGCTCGACACACAGGACATCCTCGAACTATACGACATCATCAGAGGGGAATAGTAAATGTACCGCAATTGAGAATGCAAGGAAAACATCACAAGAGGAAGCAAGGAGAACATCAGAAGAGTAACAACCAAGAATACACAAGAGGAATAAACGAGCAGTCACACATAAACAACAAGCACAGCAAGTGCATACAACTTACAACAAGTGCATACAAATACAACAAGAGCCGCCAGTACTCTTACCGACGGCTCTTTGTTGTAGCGAGAGTGGGGTATGATCCCACGACCTCCGGATTATGAATCCGACGCTCTAACCAGCTGAGCTATCTCGCCATCATTTCTCGTTTGCGGCTGCAAAGTTAGCAAATAATTCGCAACCGACAATGCGATGACCCATCTTTTTTTGTTTTTTTCTTAGTGAAAGAACATATAACTGACGAAAATGGCTGCTATTATGCCTCCCAAATCAGCCAACAAGCCGCATGCAACCGCATGTCGGGTCTTGCGTATTGCCACACTGCCGAAGTAGACTGCCAGTATGTAGAATGTGGTGTCCGTACATCCTTGGAACACGCACGAAAGGTGTCCGACAAAAGAGTCCGGTCCGTATGTCGTCATCGCATCCACCATCATGCCTCGCGCCCCACTTCCACTCAGCGGTTTCATGATTGCAGTAGGCAAAGCGGCAACGAAATCGCTGTCGAGCCCGCAGATTCCCACGAGCCATGCAATGCCGTCAATAAGGAAATCCATCGCTCCCGAAGCACGGAACACTGCCACACCCACAAGAATGGCAATCAGGAAAGGAATAATCTTCACTGCAGTCATGAAGCCGTCCTTTGCCCCCTCAATAAAAGCATCATAGACATTGAGCCGCTTTATGACTCCCGACAGGATAAAGATGACTATAATAGTGAACAACAAGACATTGGCAACGAGCGTCGACACAGTATTCATTGTTTCCGTGGACATTTGCGAGAACGTCCACACTACAGCCGCAACCAACAGACACAGCACTCCGAGGAAAAGCAGCAAGGTTCGGTTGAACAGGTTTATCCTCTGTACAGCACATGTCACAAGCAGTCCCACCAGCGTACTGGCAAAGGTGGCAAGCAGGATAGGGATGAACACATCCGTAGGTTGAGCCGCGCCCAACTGAGTGCGGAACACAAGCACACTGACCGGTATGAGGGTCAGTCCCGAAGTATTCAGCACAAGAAACATTATCATCGGGTTCGATGCCGTGTCCTTCTTCGGGTTCAGTTCCTGCAGCTGTTCCATCGCCTTCAGTCCCATAGGGGTCGCAGCATTGTCCAGTCCCAGCAAGTTCGCCGATATGTTCATCACCATAGTTCCCATCACCGGATGTCCCTTCGGTATGTCGGGGAATATCTTCGTGAGTACTGGAGAGAACCAGCGTGCAAAGAGTCCTATCAATCCTCCTTGCTCCCCCACTTTCATTATCCCCATCCAGAGCGACAACACACCCACCATTCCGAGCGACACCTCGAAACCGGTCTTCGATGCATCGAATGTGGAGTTGACCAAACTGGAGAATACCTCTGTGTCGCCCATGAACACAAGCCGGATGAGCGAAATGACAAATGCTATGAAGAAAAATGCTATCCAAATGTAGTTTAATGCCATCGTTGTAAAGTTTAGCAACCACAAAGTTAGCTAAATAAATTCTGTCACGCCCTCTGAAGCAGAAAAAAACACGCATTTATGGGCGTATGCAGTCATCATTCCTCCTTTTTTCGTAACTTTGCACCCATATTGTACACAATAGACTTGTAAGTAGACAATGCGCATCATAAAGAGACTGGACCAATACGTCCTAAAGAACTTCATAGTACTGTTTGCAGGCACATTCTGCATCAGCCTCTTTGCCGTCATGATGCAGTTCCTGTGGAAATACGTCGACGAGCTGGTAGGCAAGGGACTTGGAGTGGATGTCATTGCCAAGTTCTTCTTCTATGCAGCAGAGTCTCTCGTCCCGTTGGCGCTGCCTCTTGCAGTGCTGTTGGCATCGCTCATCTCCTTCGGAAACCTGGGAGAACGGCTGGAGCTGCTTGCGATAAAGGCAGCAGGCATCAGTCTCATCCGCACAATGATGCCGATTGCCCTGTTCATCGTGATGGTGTCGCTCGTGTCATTGTATTTCCAGAATGTTGTGGGGCCAAGGGCTGAAGCCAAAATCATACAGTACCGCATATCCATGATGAAGAAGTCGCCCGAGCTCGACATACCCGAGGGCGCATTCTATGACGGCATCGACGGCATCAACCTCTATGTAAAGAAGAAAAACGCAGACACCGGCATGCTCTACGATGTGGTCATCTACAACCTGCGCGACGGCATTCAGGACGCACACATTCTCCTTTCCGACTCCGCCAAGCTGGAGACAAGTGCCGACAAGCGGTTTCTTGTCCTGCACCTGTACAGCGGAGAGCAGTTCGAGAATCTGCAGGGCGGAATGCTGCGGACCCAGTTCTCGCCCTACCGCCGCGAGACATTCGTCGAGAAGAACTTCATCATAGACTTCGACATGAACCTCAACATGGAGGACTCCGATGCCGGAGCCAGCAATGCCAAGACCAAGAACATGGTGCAACTCATACACGACATCGACTCAATGCAAGTGCAGCTCGACAGCATGAGCCACGCAGTGTACGACGACATGATGCGCGGTCCCATGTACATAAGCAACCCCATCGACAACATCACCGACTCCATCGAGCGACTGAAGTACCAGGACAAACTGGCAAAGATGCCCACCCCCAACATCGACACACTGTTTGCCCGTGTAGGAGTGGTGGAACAGCAGAACATCACGCGGGGAGCCTTGAGCAGGATACAGCAGATGCAGATGAGCCTCGACGTTTACGTCTCCAGTTGGATACAGAGCCAGGACAAGAACATACGCAAGCACTGGATAAAATACTGGCAGAAAATCACCATGGCACTCACCTGCCTGCTCTTCTTCTTCATCGGTGCACCGCTGGGAGCCATCATACGCAAGGGCGGACTCGGAGCACCAGTCGTCGTGTCCGTAGTGATATTCATCATCTACTACATCCTCGACACCGGCTCCACCAACATGGCACTCGAAGACACCATACCCGTGTGGCTCGGGTCATGGGCAAGCATGTTCGTACTCGTGCCACTTGCCCTCTTCCTCACCATCAAGTCAAACAACGACTCAGTGGTGTTCAACATCGATTCCTACAAGTCAGTCGTGCGCCGAATCCTTGGAGTGCGCACCAAGCGCAACATCTACAAGAAGGAAGTCATCATCAACGACCCCGACTATCCTTCAGTCCGTGACCGGCTGCAGACACTCGCAGACAACTGCAGCGATTACCTCAGCACCTACCGCCACATGTTGCCCCACCAACTCCTTATATATATAATAAGGAACAGGCAAGACCCAAGCCTCGCCCTCATTTGCCAGGAGATGGACGACTGCGTGGAAGAGCTGTCGAACTCCAAAGACCGTGAGGTGTTCCACTATCTGAACCTCATGCCAGTCATCAGCCGCGAACCGCGCCATCACAACCGACTGAAGAAAGACCTGCGTGCCACCATAAGTGCATGCCGACACATAATAGAATTCATAAACAAAAAGACATTATAGACTATGGAGAAAATAGAATTCAGCACCATTGAGGAAGCAATCAAGGATTTCCGGCAAGGGAAATTCGTGATTGTGGTCGACGATGAAGACAGAGAAAACGAAGGAGACTTCATCACTCCCGCTGAAATGATTACCCCCGAGAAGATAAACTTCATGTTGCGCGAGGGAAGAGGCGTGCTCTGCGCACCCATCACCATTTCCCGCGCCCGTGAACTCGGACTTCCCCACCAGGTAGAGCACAACACCTCAATGCTCGGCACTCCATTCACTATCACCGTTGACAAGCTGGAAGGATGCACCACCGGAGTGTCCGCAGCCGACCGCGCTGCAACCATACGCGCACTGGCAGACCCCACGTCAACACCCGAGACATTCGGACGTCCGGGACACATCAATCCACTCTATGCCCAGGACAACGGAGTGTTGCGCAGGGCAGGACACACCGAAGCAGCCATCGACCTGGCACGCCTGGCAGGACTCAATCCCGCAGCCGCACTCATCGAGATACTCAATCCCGACGGAACCATGGCACGCATGCCACAGCTGCAGGAGAAAGCCAAGCAACTGGGACTGAAACTCATACAGATAAAAGACCTCATTGCCTACCGCATACAGAGGGAGACACTCGTGGAACAAGGAGTGGAAGCCGACCTGCCCACCGACTACGGACACTTCCGCATCATACCCTTCCGTCAGAAAAGCAACGGACTCGAGCATGTGGCACTCATCAAAGGCACATGGACCAAAGACGAGCCAGTGCTCGTGAGGATGCACTCCTCATGCGCCACCGGCGACATCTTCGGAAGCAAGCGTTGCGACTGCGGAGAACAGCTCCACCGCTCCATGCAGATGATTGACAAAGCAGGAAAGGGATGCATCGTCTATCTCCTCCAGGAAGGACGTGGCATAGGACTGATGAACAAGATTGCAGCCTACAAGCTCCAGGAGCAAGGGCTAGACACAGTGGATGCCAACATCCACCTCGGGTTCGACCCCGACCTGCGCGACTACGGAGTAGGAGCACAAATCCTGCGCGACCTCGGCATCGGCAAAGTACGCCTGATAACCAACAACCCCGTGAAGCGCGTGGGACTCGAAGGCTACGGACTTGAAGTAGTGGAGAACGTGCCCATCGAGATTGTGCCCAACGAGTACAACAAGTATTACTTGAAAACAAAGAAAGAACGCATGGGCCACATGCTCCACATCAGCATGTGACGACCCGCATGAACAAAACAGACTCAACTTTTAAATTATCAAATAAATGAATTTAGCAGACAGACTTCAGAGACTTCAACCGTCAGCGACACTCGCAATGTCGCAGAGAAGTAGCGAATTAAAGGCACAAGGTGTCGATGTAATTAACATGAGCGTAGGAGAACCCGACTTTCACACCCCCGACCACATCAAGGAAGCTGCAAAGAAAGCCATCGACGACAACTACACTTACTACAGTCCCGTTCCAGGTTATCCTGCATTGAAACAAGCCATTGTCAACAAACTGAAGAACGAGAACGGACTTGACTACAAGCCCTCCGAGATTCTCTGTTCCAATGGAGCCAAGCAGTCTGTGTGCAATGTCATCATGGCAATTGTAGGCGCAGGCGACGAAGTAATCATCCCAGCCCCCTATTGGGTAAGCTACCCGCAGATGGTGCTGCTGGCAGAAGGCACACCAGTGTTCGTGGAGGCAACAATCGAGCAGAACTTCAAAATCACGCCCGAACAACTCGAAGCAGCCATCACTCCAAAGACAAAAGCCATCATCCTCTGCACACCGAGCAACCCAACCGGAGCCGTGTACAGCAAGAAGGAACTCGAAGGACTCAAGAACGTACTGTTGAACCACAAGGAAGTCATCGTGATTGCCGATGAAATCTACGAACACATCAACTACGTAGGCGAGCACGCCTCAATGGCATCCTTCCCCGACATCAAAGACCGCGTAGTCATCATCAACGGAGTGAGCAAAGCATACGCAATGACCGGATGGCGCATCGGATTCGTAGCCGCACCCGAGTGGATAGTGAAAGGCGTAAACAAACTCCAGGGACAGTACACCAGCGGACCATGCAGCGTCAGCCAGAAAGCAGCCGAAGCCGCATACACCGGCGACCAGCAATGTGTGGAAGACATGCGCCAGGCATTCGAGCGCAGAAAGAACCTCATCTACGACCTTGCCAAAGACATCCCGGGACTCGAAGTGCGCAACCCCGAAGGAGCATTCTATCTCTTCCCCAAGTGCTCGTCATTCTTCGGCAAGACCGACGGCGAACGCACCATCAACAACTCCACCGACTTCGCCATGTATCTGCTTGAAGTAGGCCATGTGGCAACAGTAGGCGGAGATGCCTTCGGCAGCCCCGAATGCTTCAGAATGAGCTACGCCACAAGCGACGAGAACATCATCGAAGCAATGAAACGCATCAAGGACGTATTGGCACGACTGAAGTAATCCGGCATCACATTTCATCAACAAACAATGCACGTCCCGCAGTAGAGTCTACTGAAGGATGTGCATTTTGTTTTTACATCAGAATGCAGCTGATACGGCAGACACCACATGACGTGCTGCTATGAGGTCAGTACGCTGTACGACTTGACTGCAGTACGCTGTACGACTTGACTGCAGTACGCTGTACGACTTGACTGCAGTACGTTCCTCAACGTACCGCAGTACGTTCCACAACGTACTCGAGTATTCATGCGCAACGTACTGCGACGCGAACGGGTACACATAAGCCATGATTGTCCAATAATCGGATGATGAGTATCGTCAGTTCGGGACTGCAGTACCGTCAAGGGAGGACTCCAGTACTGACCAGTGAGGACTGCAGTACCGACTGAAGGATACAGAACGAAGGACTGATGGTTTCATATCGAAGCACTGCTTGTCACACAAAAAAACAAGAGACATATCTATCAACAGACCTGTCTCTCTCCTACTAATTTACACTATTTAATCACTTTCATGAGTGATAAAAAACTAAGTGCTTCTTTTGAATCCGTTGCAAAATTACATATTATAATTGGACTGACAAAACTTTTTACCGCATAATCTCTCACAAGCATTGCTTTTAACTTACATAAACACAAAAAACCTCCCATAAAGGAGGTTCTTGTGCTTATTGTGTAGTCGCAACTGGTTGCATTATGCATTCACAACCATGCAACAAGTGACTATGCTTTCTTGATGTAATCAACAATCCATTGTCCTACTTCCTTGGTGCCGTACTTTGCGCCACCTTCAACCTGGATCTCGGGTGTGCGTACGTTGGCATCGAGGCTTGCATTGACTGCCTTGCGAATGAGACTGCCCTCATCCTTGAGGTCGAAGTACTCAAACAACATGGCTACTGACAAAATCTGAGCCAATGGGTTGGCGATGTTCAAACCCTTTGCCTGTGGCCAAGAACCGTGAATCGGCTCGAACACCGGTGTATGTTCGCCTGTACTTGCTGACGGGAGAAGTCCCATCGAGCCGGTGATGCAGCTGCCCTCGTCGGTAAGGATGTCGCCGAAGGTGTTCTCTGTAACCATCACATCGAAGAACTTTGGTTCCTGAATCATTCGCATGGCTGCATTGTCGACATACATGAAATCGGTCTTCACTTCCGGATATTCGGGTGCAATTGCCTGGGCAACCTTGCGCCACAAACGGCTTGATGCAAGTACATTTGCCTTGTCGACCACTGTGAGGTGCTTGTTGCGACGCATTGCATAGCTGTAGCCCACGCGCAAGATTCGTTCAATCTCAGGACGTGTGTAGTAGTCGGTGTCGTAAGCCTTCTCGTCGTCTTCGTACTTCTCGCCGAAATACATACCGCCTGTCAACTCGCGGATGCAGATGAAGTCTGCGCCACGCACAAGTTCGTCTTTCAACGGAGACTTGTGGACGAGGCAATCGAAGGTCTCTACCGGACGTATGTTGGCGTAGAGTCCGAGTTTCTTGCGCATGGCAAGCAAGCCCTGCTCGGGACGCACCTTTGCATTGGGATTGTTGTCGAACTTAGGGTCGCCGACTGATGCGAAAAGCACTGCATCAGCATCCATACATGTCTGGAATGTCTCTTCCGGGAACGGGTCGCCCACTTCATCGATGGCATGTGCTCCGCACAATGCTTCCTTGTAGGTCACCTCATGTCCGAACTTCTCGCACACGGCATTCATCACATTGACGCCCTGTTCCATGATTTCTGGCCCGATACCGTCACCTGCCAGAACTGCTATTTTCAGTTTCATATCTGTGTTTTGTTTTTAATATGTTCTTTGTCCTTTCGTTGTTCTTATTCTCATTGTCTGCCGGCAACTGCACGCTTACTCCTCATTTATGAGGTTGAGCATCTTGATGGTTGCCTTGATGGCCGCATCTGTCTGGTCTGCATCAAGCGCATGGGTACGGTAAGTCTTGTCGTTGTAGATCCACGAGATGGTGGTCTGTACCAAGGCATCGGTGCGTCCGCCTGGCGGTATGCGTACCACATAGTTGGTGAGCCAAGGGAACTTGCGGTGGAGCTTGTCGCGATAGATGTGACGGACGGAACGTACAAACGCATCGTACATACCGTCGCCCATTGCCGATTCCTCGTAGACCTCGCCATTGACTTCGAGCTTCACACTTGCCATAGGCTTCAGTCCATAGGCTGTGCTGACCATGTAGCTGAGCAGCTTTATCTTCTCGTCGAGCGTTGTGTGCTTCAGCACATCATTCACTATGTAAGGAAGTTCCTCCTGGGTCACGAGCTGTTTCTTGTCGCCAAGCTCGATGATGCGGTCGGTGACACGTCGTGTCTGCTCGGGTGTCAGTTCGAGTCCGAGTTCCTTCAGGTTCTGAAGTATGTTTGCCTTGCCGCTGTTCTTGCCCAACGCATATTCGCGTTTGCGTCCGAACCGTTCGGGGATGAGTCCGTTGCAGTAGAGATTGTTCTTGTTGTCGCCGTCGGCATGAACGCCTGCAACCTGGGTGAACACATTCTCGCCGATGATTGGCATGTTCGACGGAACGGCAATGCCTGAGTAGCTCTCGATAAGCCTGCCTGCCTCATTGAGCTTCTCCTCCTGTATGTTGGTGGCAATGCCAAGCTGGTCTGCCAATATTGCCTGCACGCTGCTCAACGGTGCGTTGCCTGCACGCTCACCAAGTCCGTTGATTGACGTGTGTACACCCGTACATCCTTCAAGCACTGCATACATCACATTGGCTGTTGCCAAGTCATAGTCGTTGTGTGCATGGAAGTCGAAGTGGAGGGACGGAAACCATTCAAGCATCTGGTGCATGTACTTCTGGGTGGTCAACGGATTGAGCACACCCAAGGTGTCGGGCAGCATGAACCGGCGGATGCCACAGTCCTTCAGTGCGTCAACGAACTTGAACACATAGTCGGGACTGTCCTTCATGCCGTTGCTCCAGTCCTCGAGATACACGTTGACTCCTATGCCAAGCTGATGGGCATACTCGATGGAGTGCTTGATGTCGGAGAGATGCTGGTCGAGTGTCTTCTTCAGCTGGTAGGTGCAATGTTTCTCGCTTCCCTTGCAAAGCAGGTTGATGACCTTGCATCCGCAGTCGTTTATCCAGTCGAGCGACAGCTTGCCGTCGACGAAGCCAAGGACTTCCACCCGGTCGAGCAATCCTGCCGAGAGTGCCCACTTGCATATACTGGTGACAGCTTCCTTCTCGCCATCCGACACGCGTGCAGATGCCACTTCAATGCGGTCGACTTTCAGGTCCTGAAGCAGCATGCGTGCCACAATGAGTTTCTCGTGGGGTACGAAAGACACTCCGTTGGTCTGTTCACCGTCGCGGAGTGTCGTATCCATTATTTCAATTATCTTTTCTGACATTGCTTCTGTTCGTAAGCCTCTATCTTGTCTTTATTCTCCAGCAAGAAGTCGATATCATCAAACGCATTCATCAGACAATACTTCTTGTAGGAGTTTATCTCGAATGTCTCGCTGTGTCCGGTAGCCAGGTTGGTCACTGTCTGGTTGGGCACATCTACCTTGACTTCTGCCTGTGGATTTGCCGCGATGCTGGCAAAGAGTTCTTTCTGGAACTCCGGGCTGACTACCACTGGAAGCACGAAGCAATTGAGCAAGTTGTTGCGGTGGATGTCGGCAAAGCTGGACGAAATGACCACGCGCACTCCGTAGCCGGCAATAGCCCATGCCGCATGTTCACGGCTCGAGCCTGAGCCCCAGTTCTGTCCGCCCACAATGATTTCGTGCACGCCAAGACGGGGTGCCTCACTGTATTCGGGCTTGTTCATCACGAAGTCCCCGACCTTGTTTCCCTGGGCGTCATAACGGAGGTCGTGCATGAACGCATCGCCAAAGAACTTGGGGTCGCGGGTTGTACTGGCAAGGTATCTTGCCGGAATAATCAAATCTGTATTGCAATTGTCAATCGCTATGGGAATACAAGTCGACTGAATTATATTGAATTTCTGCTTAGCCATGTCTTTTGAATTAGAGTTTTCTTGGATCTGTTATCTTACCTGTGATGGCACTGGCTGCCACAACCAACGGTGAAGCCAGTACGGTGCGTGCACCCGGTCCCTGACGTCCCACGAAGTTACGGTTGCTCGTGGATATGCTCAGTTTGCCTGCCGGCACCTTGTCGGGGTTCATTGCAAGACAAGACGAGCATGAAGGCAAACGCAGTTCGAAGCCAGCCTCCTCAAGAATCTTGTCGATTCCCTCGTCGATAATCTGCTGGCGAACGAGCCAACTGCCCGGAACTATCCATGCAACCACATTGTCGGCTTTCTTCTTGCCCTTGACCACACTGGCAAAGGCACGGAAGTCCTCGATACGTCCGTTGGTGCATGCACCAAGGAAGCAATAGTCGACAGGTGTCCCCTCCAGTTTCTGCCCGGGAGTGAACTGCATGTATTCAAGCATTCCGAGGAACTGCGGACGCTTTGCCTCCGGGATATCCTCAAGTGCAGGGATGCAACCGTCGATGGCAATTCCTGCTCCAGGATTGGTTCCGTAGGTGATGCGTGGAGCTATGTCGTCAGCGCTGTAAGTCACTTCCTTGTCGAACACGGCATCGTCGTCGCTCTTCAACTTCTTCCATTCCTCCACTGCCTTGTCCCAGTCAGCACCCTTAGGTGCATATTCACGGCCCTTGAGGTAAGCAAAGGTGGTCTCGTCGGGAGCGATTATACCAGCCCGGCTTCCCATCTCAATGGAGAGGTTGGAAAGTGTGAGACGTCCTTCCATGCTCATGTCACGGACCACACTACCTGCATATTCCACTGCATAGCCAGTAGCGCCTGAGGTGGTCATCTGCGACATGATGTAGAGTGCCACGTCCTTGGCAGTGACTCCAGGATGGAGCTTGCCTTCGATATTTATCCTCATGGTCTTTGGCTTGGACTGCAGGATGCACTGGCTTGCCAATACCTCGGCAACCTCGGACGTACCGATACCCATTGCGATTGCTCCGACTGCTCCGTGGGTGCTTGTGTGGGAATCACCACACACGATGGTCATGCCCGGCAATGACAATGCCTTCTCGGGTCCGACAACATGGATGATGCCGTTGTCCTTGGTTCCCATGGCAAAGTGCTTGATGCCGAACTCTTCGCAGTTCTTCTTCAAAGTTTCCACCTGCTTGCGTCCTATCGGGTCATCGATATGGTCCTGCTGGTCGCTTGGTGTGTTGTGGTCGGGCATTGCCACGACATGGTCGGGACGAAAGACTTTCAGTCCCTTGTCGCGCAATGTGTCGAATGCCTGGGGACTGGTTACCTCATGGGCATACAGGCGGTCTATATATAATTGGGTGGGGCCATCTTCCACCTTCTGCACTACGTGTGCGTCCCAAATCTTATCAAATAATGTATTCATCTGTCTTACCTATAATGTTGTTTCTATACTTATTCTCTGTCGAGCCACTGTTGCTGTTGTGCACTCTGTTGCGTCACTGTTGCTGTTGTAATCTCTGTCGCGCCACTGCAGCTTAGTCCTTGAACTTATTGATACAGTCGATATATGCCTCAACGGAAGCTGTCACTATATCGGTGTTTGCACCGAATCCATAGTATACATGTCCATTGTACTCAACCTGCATGTGTACCTTGCCAAGGTCGTCGGAGCCTTTGGATATTGCCTGTATGGTGAATTCCCTCAGGGTCATCTCACGCTTGACAATGCTCTTCAATGCCTTGATAGCAGCATCGACAGGTCCGTTGCCTGATGCAGCTGCCTCGAAGTGTTCCTTTGCAATCTGCAAACCGATGCTTGCCACTGAGCGGACGCCCTTGCCTGTTGTCACCTGGAGGTAATCGAGCTGGATGTTATGGGCAGCAGAACGGTCGGCGCCTGCAAGTACAAGGATGTCGTCATCCGTAACCTCTTTCTTCTTGTCGGCAAGAACCAAGAAGTCCTGATATACCTTGTCGAGTTTCTCATCGCTCACATCCACGCCATTGATATGGAGTCTGTACTTCAATGCAGCACGGCCTGAGCGCGCAGTGAGCACGATTGATGCATCATCGATTCCCACATCCTTCGGGTCCATGATTTCATAGGTTGACGCATTCTTCAGCACGCCATCCTGATGGATTCCCGATGAATGGGCAAAGGCATTGCGACCGACAATCGCCTTATTGGGCTGGACAGGCATGTTCATGAGGCTTGACACCATGCGGCTCGTAGGGAATATCTTGGTCGTATTGATGTTTGTCTCGATTCCAAGGTCGGGATGGGTCTTGAATATCATGGCAATCTCCTCAAGGGAAGTGTTTCCGGCACGCTCGCCAATTCCGTTGATGGTGACTTCCACTTGGCGTGCACCGCCCATCACTCCAGCAACAGTATTGGCTGTCGCCATTCCGAGGTCATTATGACAGTGGGTGGACAGGATTGACTTGCCTGCAGCAAATGCATCGACATGGTCGTACAAGTACTTTATCTTCTCCTGATACTCCTCAGGTATGCGGAAGCCTGTGGTGTCGGGGATGTTGCACACTGTGGCTCCTGCTTTTGTAACAGCCTCAATCACGCGGGCAAGGTACTCATTGTCGGTACGTCCTGCATCCTCGGCATAGAACTCAACGTCGTCCACGAAACGACGGGCGTACTTAACTGCAGCCACAGCACGTTCGATAATCTCCTCTCTATTGCTGTTGAACTTGTACTTGATATGGTAATCACTCGTACCGATTCCTGTGTGGATTCTCTTTCTCTTTGCATATTGGAGTGACTCCACTGCCACATCGATATCCTTCTCCACTGCACGTGTCAGCGCACAGATGGTAGGCCACGTAACTGCCTTTGAGATTTCAATGACAGAGTTGTAATCACCCGGGCTTGATATCGGGAATCCAGCCTCAATAACATCTACACCGAGCAACTCAAGCTGCTTTGCCACCTGAATCTTCTCAATAGTGTTCAACTGGCATCCGGGAACTTGTTCACCGTCCCTCAATGTAGTGTCAAAAATAAATAATCGTTCCATCGTATATTTCGTATTTTAATAATCTAACCTATCGTATTCCAATGTTCTATCCAATCGTATTATAATAATGTATCCAGCAATTGCCTTCTTATAATCAATCCAACAATCGTCCGTTCAATGTCCTTATACGCAGCGCCCGGAGTCCTTATACACAACACTCGAAACATTGCCATACAAAAAACAAAAACCTCTCTCGCTCGGAGCAAGAAAGGCTTAATTTATCTCTACATGAATGTCTTGAAAACATCTCAATTTATCACACAGCCTCTCTCACCCCGAGCTTACTAAGTCGTAGTGATAGAATAATGTTGATAATGCCAATAGACTTCATAATATATACCCTCTATGATATCGACTGCAAAATTACATCATTTCATTCAGTTGACAAAATAAATAGCTAAGAAAATAAATGGCGGATGCCTTTTTGAAGGAGAAACCTTCGTTTGCAATACACGGGATTGCACACATGACGAATTTCTGAAGAACCGGCCATAAAACAGAAAGAGAGGGACGACAAGCGCCCCTCTCCCATACAGTCAGATAATCAGTATCACCCAATCCTTACTTAGTAGGCAGTGGCAGATACCAGTTACCTCCACGGAGAGTTTCACCACGAGGGTCAGTTGTGTCTGAGCCCTTGCGCTTGATAACCTGCTTTGCAATATAGTCGGCATCGCCTGTGTACATTGCGAAACGCATCAGGTCGTAGAAACGCTGTCCCTCAAACGCACCTTCAAGAGCTTCCTCGTCAAGAATCTTCTGGGCAACTTCTTCCTGCCATCCTGGAAGGCACGACTGATAAGCTGCGATATCTGCTTCTTTCCAAGCAGTCTCGGCGTTAACTGCAGCAATATTTGCTTCTATGTAAGCCTCACGCAATGAATCCGATTCAAATTCATAATGGTAAGAGGATACTGTCATGGCATTGCCCAAGCTATCATACACTACATAAGTTGTATCCTCAGTGTACACACCTTCAGAACGTGCAAGAGTTGCAAGGTCTGCCAAGGAATCCTTTACATACTCAAGTCGTTCTACAGGATTCCATACAGCTGTATCGTTTGACAATGCATAGTACTTGTTGTATTCAGAATCACCGGATCCACGTGAGTGTATACCAATAGTATTGGCAAGTTTGCTCGTTCTGTCGTAATTGGATGAATGTATTGTTACAAAATCATCATAATCCCAACTTGAGATATTTCCTTTTATATAAGAAGGAATCTTTCTGAGATTGGTACGTTCGGCTTCTGACACATAATTAGACATGTTTTCCTGGGTCAAGCCATACTTCAGAATAGCGAATGCTGTCTGAGGGAAACCAGCACGGTTAAGTGCCTCTGCAAAGTGCAGCCAAACAATATTCTTACGATATACTGTGTAAGACTTCAGCTTCTGGTCAGAGCCATAGTTTGAAGAACTTTTTGCGTACTTCATGATGTGCTGACGGTCCTGACTGTACTGAGAAGTATACATGTTGCTCACAGCTGAACGGTTGTAGATAGCATCAAGACGAAGGTCACCCATCTTCATTGAGTCTTCCCATTCAATCTTTGATGTGCTATACGTTGTATCACGCTGATTGTTTATCTCTGAATAAACACAGTTGATCTGCGCACCAGAGATTTCACGGATACGCTGTGACGGAACGATAGGCACATAGTAATTGTTCTCATACTGTGAATTGAACATTGCATAGAGTTGACTCCATGTTCCATCATACGCACATGTATCCATTGGGATGATAGTGATGGTGTCTGCAGTTGTGAAATTCGTCGAGTAAGAGTCTGAAGAATGACGCATAGTGTTATTATTCCACTTTACGCTCGCTGTTCCTGTTGTAACAACGTTATTGACTGTATTTATATAGTCAAAATAATACGTGCAGGCATTTGTGAAATCGGATGTATTATGAGTATAGTTACCTCTCCAAAGATAGAGCTCTGCTACCATCAGACGAACAGGAATGAAGAAAGTCTGGCTGCGATAACCATCTACGCCATAGTTTGGTACACTAACAGGACTAGACTTCTGCACATAAGGGAGCAGTTCGTTGATGAAATAAGTACAGATTTCATTCATGTCGGCACGATTGGTAGTTGAAGCTACAATCTTGTCTGCCTCTACAGAAGTAAGTACCGGCTCAGTAACGAAAGGAACACGTCCGTAGACCTTTGCCATTTCAAGATATGTCCAAGCTCTATAGGTCTTCACTGCCTGGATTTCCTTCTCATACTTCTTTCTGTTGTGCTCAACATAGTTTGAGTCAACGTATGCAAGGTAAACGTTACAAGCATTTATCACTGAATAGTAGTCAGAGATAGAGTTGTATTCGTTGTCGGTTGATATATTGTTATCCATGATTTCCTGGAGTGATGTACTCGCAACAGCCTCGTTGAGGTCAACGAGGTCAGCACGAAGTTCACCAAGCAACACAGTACGGTCAACCAGACTCTGCATGCGATTGAGAATACCCATCACCTGATATACTGTATCCTGAGGTGCAAGATTGGTTGTATGCAACTCGTCGTCAACATTAAGCATATCATCGCATGAAGTAGTGGCAGCTCCAAGTGACGCAAGGAGCAAGCCTGACAATATGATTGATTTTGTTTTCATATATATTTGTTTTGTTATCATGCCCTCCTCCCGAAAGAGGAGGGACAATTTGAGATTGTTTACAAGTTAATCTTAACACCGAGAGTTATACTGCGACCAAAAGGAGTGTAGCCTGCATCGATTCCCTGAACCAATGATGAATTGCCACAAGACACTTCTGGGTCTGAGCCCAAGTACTTAGTGAATGTAAGCAAGTTGTTTCCTGCTGCCCAAATGGTAAGTCCCTGGATGTATGTGTTGGATACTGGGAGCTTATAGCTAAGGGTTACATTCTTCAACTTCAAGTATGAGCCGTTCTCAATCCAACGGTCTGAGAAACGCGAGTTGCCCATCTCGTCGTTGTAGACTGCCTGTGGAATATCTGTTGACTGACCTTCAGCAATCCAACGGCGGTTCATTGCAGTTGTCTGGTTCAGGAAAGCATTTCCTCCTTCGAGGATTGAACGCTGGTAGTTGTAAACGTCATTTCCAACGCTGTAGTTGAAGTTGACGCCCAATGTCCAGTTCTTTCCGAACATGAAGGTAGCACGGATATTTCCATAGATGTCCGGATTAGGATCACCAATGATATAGCGGTCGTTCTCGTCAATAATCTTGTCGCCATTCTTGTCAACGAAAATCATGTCGCCTGCCTTGAAGTTAACCTTGTTTCCTGCATCATCAAGTATGCCGAGGTCTGCTGCTTCAGCCTGCTCTGTTGTTGAGAACACACCGTTTGTCTTGTAGCCATAGAATACTGAGAGCGGACTTCCTACCTTTGTAAGGAGTGTAGCGTTATAGTATTCGGACTCCATTGAGCCGACATTCTCAGGCAACTGAGTTACCTCATTCTTGTAATGACCGAGGCTTGCAGCAAGCTCGAACTTGAAGTTCTTCTCGTCTACGACCTTACCAGTCAAAGCTACGTCGAAACCTTGGTTCTTCATTGCACCGTCATTGGTCCAATACTGCTTCTGTCCTGAAACATAAGCAATGGTTCCAAGTGTTACAAGATTGTTTGTCTTTGCATAGAAGTAGTTGAGTTTGGCGTTCAAACGGTTGTTGAAGAAGTTTCCTTCAAGTCCTGCATTGAAGCGGTTGGTAGTTTCCCAACGCAACTTGGCATTACCGATATTTGTGATACCGATACCTACAACCTTATTCAAGAGGAATGCATTACTGCTCATGTAAGTGTATGCTGCATTGTTGTCGTAAGAGTCGTTACCGACTGACTCGAATCCGGCATTCACCTTCAACATGTTCACGAGCTTGCTTGAGTTAAACCACTTCTCATTGCTGATTACCCATGTTCCCTGGATAGAAGGGAAGAATCCCCATCTGACACCAAACATCTTGACACCGGCATCAGCCTCGTCACCGAAACGGGAAGAAGACTGAAGTGCGAATGAACCCTGGAGGTAATACTTCTCACGATAGTTGTAATCGAGGTTACCATACCAAGAGAGTGACTTCCATGTTTCATCGGTACCAACGACACGGCGCTTGCCTGTTGCATTGCCGAGCGAAGGAGTCTTGTCGTTACCAGTACTGTAAGCATAGAGGTTTGAAGCCTTGTAGTTGTCGCTCATATAGCGTACACCTGCAAATGCATCAAGACGGTGCTTGCCGAGTGGAATTGCCCAGTCGAAACGGGTGTCACTCATCAACGCCTTATGTGTTGAGAAGTTTGAACCTACTTCATTTTCCACAACTCCGATATCCTGGATGTAGTATCTTGGCATACCGACAATTGAAGTGTAGTAGTTCTCATCGAAACTGTTGGTAGTATAGCTGAAACGCTCCTGCAATGTCATGTTGGTCTTGATATGCCATACTGGAGTGATCGCTATATTCACGTTGGTATTGTCCGTACGGTTCTTGTTAAGAGCCTCTGCATTCTCGAGCAAACCAAGTGGGTTGGCAAGAGAAGCCGAACTTCCGACTGCCTCATCAAGGTAATCGTCTGCATCGGAAACGAAGTGTGACATCACACCGTTTGTCGCAAAGTCATAAGGAGCAACGAACGGAGACTTGAGAAGTGCAAGTACATTTGGAGAAGAAACGGCATTGGCCTGGAATGTGCTGGTCAGACCGTCATCTCTCAAGTCGCGCTTGAGGTTTGAATAAGAAACGTCGAAGCGTGTAGTCAACTTGTCGCTCAAGATGATGTCAGAGTTGAATCGGATGTGGAAACGGTCGATATCATTACGCTTAAGTGTTGACTTTGCTGACATGTATCCCACAGAAAGGTTGTAGTTGGCAACTTCGTCACCACCCTGGATGTTGATTCCATAGTTCTGCGAGAAAGCTTCTCTGTAGACAACATCTTTCCAATCTGTGTTGTTGTGATACATATTATAATAATAGTAGTTAGGGTCTGTCTGCAAGAACTTGAAGTTCTCCAACTTGCTGTTGGTATTCTTCAAGAGCGCAGATGCATAAGACCTATACTCGTCAGCATTCATCATGTCAGGCGTAGAAGGAACGAATTCGAAACCGCCGCTGATATTCACATCGATGGTTGTCTTCATCGTAGTGTTACGCTTGGTAGTGATAAGGATAACGCCATTGGCTGCCTGAGAGCCATAGATTGCAGTACCGTTCTTCATAATCTTGATATCTGCAATGTCGTCCATACTGAGTGAAGTCAACTGGTTGTTGAAGTAACCGTTGTGCATCATTGTTGAGTTGTACAACTGGTCATGGATTACACCATCAATCACAACCAACGGTTGAGAAGATGCATTGATAGAGTGGAAACCATCAATGAACATGTTGACACCATTTCCAATGATTCCTGAACGGGAAGCTGTATGAACATCTCCGCCCAAACGGTTCTGGATTTCCTGGTCTGCAGTGAAAGCTCCGTCTTCACCGAATCCAGATGTACTGACAACCTTTGAAGCACTGGTCTTGTCTGTATAGATTCCAAGATATCTGTCTGTGTAGAGCTTGAAGTCCACGCCCTGAGAGCGGTCGTTGATAGCAACCTGACCAAGATTGTAGCCTTCAAGTGTAGCAGACAATGAGGTTACGAAAGTAGGAACACTAATCTTGTAGTTTCCCTCTTCGTCTGTCATGGCAGTATAGAAACTGTTGTTGTAAGACTTGACTTTCACACCTGCCAAAGGTTCGCCAGTTGATGCGTCGACAATCTTACCGGAAATCTCCATCATCGGATATTTCTTGATTGGTTTCTTTACTTTCTTTTTCACAGGAGCCTCTTCGATGGCCTGGGTTTCCTCTTCATCTTGCGCAGACATTGGAAGAACTCCTACGCAGAATATCATAGTAGCAATTCCTGCTTTGCAGAAACGCAGCATATTGTTATTAAAATATGTTTTCATATAATTCAATCTTTAGGAGTTAAACACTATTCGTCTTTTGCAGTCTTGTACACCTGGTACTCGTCATCAGGCATTCCGCTTGGACGGAAGAGAATACGGTCGAGGAGCATACGACGAGAGTAGTTCTTTGTCTGAGAAGAAGATACATAAGCCTGAATCTGAAGCAGGACTCCTACGTTGGATGCATTCTTGTAGCACTCAGTGAATGTCTTTGTTCCAAGATAGATGGTATCCACCTGGTTTGGATCGCTCACGAAGTTCTGACCGCCCTTGATAGGATCCTTCAATGTCTCACTCTTTGAGGTTGGCAGTGAAGAGCTGGTATCAGTTGCTCTGTTTGTACGATAGAACATATTGACACGGAACTGATAAGGCTTCAGTGAATCTGTTTCTGCAACATCATTTCCATATTTCAAAGGTACAGTCACGAGGTACATGTCATATGTACCGGCAAGAGTTCCAGGAACATTGAATGTAATGTATGGCTGGGCAGAACTTGAAGATGGCTTGACATCAAGATAAGCCTTCTCAGAAACCTTCAGAATTGAGTCGTTGGCAGAAACCACACTGTATGTACAAGTCTTAGTGTAGAGAGCGTTGCCTTGTGCATTCTCATCTGTGTTGATATTACCTGTTGCTTCTGCTTCCAACTCGATATCATGGAAGAATGCATCGTAGATAGAAGTCGGGATTGAATCTACAGTGTAGATAATACCGTTACTGCAACTGATCTTGTCATTGTATGAGCCTGGAGCAAGAATACCGTCCTCCTTATATGGGTCGTAGAACACATAATGGTCAGGGTTGTACTTGCTGTAAGTAGTTGCAACCAATGAGTCCTCATCATGCATGTTGGTATTCATATTATAGAACAGAGTATTCAGTGTGTAGTAGTTTGCATAGAAATTCTGCAAAGAATCCCTACCGTCCTCATGTATGTTATAATTGAAGTACTTCTTGACGAGATTCAAGCGGTTTGTATATGCATCATTGTTTGGGATGATTGCCATATAGTTGGAGTCCTCACGCAAGATGTAGGCATCCAAACGCTGCATCAACTTGTTGCTGTTGATAACGACAGAGTCCACATAAATGCGGTTTCCATCTTCGTCAACACCACGGTAAACACTACGGCCGACATCCAAAGAGTCTTTGTCGTAATATGAGAGCATTCCATAGATTGAATCCATGCCTGCAGTCACAGCCATCTCCTCATATATATTTGGATGGAACGGAAGTTCGCCATTCAACTTATAGAGAATACCATTGTTGCAAACAGTTTCAGTCTCCAATGTTTTTACTGAGTCAGCACTTACAACTCCTCTCTGGAGTGTAATGTTCTTCTTGTTCAAGAGAGGAACAGTCTGCTCATGTATCGTTGAAGAGTAATTGAAACGTGCCACGTGGTTCTTAACGAAACGGGTAATAACATTGTCCTTGTGACCTATATTGATTTCATTCAACAAGCTGTCCTTGTTGAATGAGTCATTGACAGGGGCAAATACAGTTATTATCTGGCTTTCATCAAGCAGAGCGTCATAACCAGTTGCATCGATGATTTGGACGAAATCACTCAGTCTGGAATCCGACTTCAACTGTTCATAAATGGTTGCATCCACTTTATTACCATCGATAGTGGAGTTATAGTGGTCGTCCCATGTATCAGAACAGGAGTAGCAGGCAAGAACACTTGCCATTGCTACAACTCCTGTGCGGATTGATAATTTTATATTCTTTCTCATAAACGAAAATTATATTTGACGATTAATACTTGTCCTCTGGATAGAGTTCATTGTTGTATACACTTCTAGGACAGAGTTCAATATAGTCGAATGCAAGTGTACCGTTTGTTGATTCAAGCTTCTGCTGAATACGTACATAGTGTTCGGTCTTGCCGTCCGAGTGGAATGTGGCGAACACATGGCGCAGAGTATTGCTGTAAGTACGGAAGTAGCCAGGAGAGCCTGTTCCGTCGGCACCGATATTACCGTAACTTGCAGGGCCCTTCATCCAGCCACGGTTGTGCATAGCCTTGTCGTATGCTGCGATAGCTTCGTCATCACCAAGGTCGTTATCACTCTTCCAACCGACGGTGGCACTTGTTCCGGAGATACGCATATCAAGTGGAATACCACAAGGAGCGCCATCGAGGTAAGCCTGTACAATACCACGGTTAGAGAAGTTGATGCAAGTAGCCAAACGGAACTCATAATCACCCTCTGGCACTGGAGGCAACTTGAATGTGATATCATACATACCGCAGATAGTGACCTCGTCGCCCTGGTATGACCAGAAGCTCAAGTAGCGAGGACGTACATGAAGGTGAGTTGTAACGTCTGAATATGTGAAGTACTTTGCAGTGCCTGCCTTGAATCCAAGACAAGTGTTGATATTTGTCTTTGGGTTGGTATCTGCTGACCATACTCCATATTCACCAGGACGGCTTGATGCACCACCTGTACCTTTTACAGAGTGACCACGGGCACCGCTTGTCATGAAGTCAGGAGAAAGAGTTGAAGCATCCATACGAAGGCGTTCATTGAGCACTACTTCCTGAGTGTTTCTTCCATAATCAATCATATCTGTAATATAGTGGTAAACACCATTGACTGCAGTCTGATTGACTGAGGCTTCACTAGGAGAAAGAATCTTGGCACCGGCTACGAATACGCCACGTGAATCCTTACGGTTCTGTACACCACGACGGTTCACATAACGTCCAGCCTGTGACCCAGAAGGATAAGAAACCTTCATGAGTGAGTAAGGCATCATTGTCTCATACCAATCTGCAACGTCCCAGTGACGACGGTCGAAGCAGTTCAGTGCAAGATTGTCGACTGTCAGCTTGTTGTAGGTTGCAAGACGATCGAGGAAGTGGTAAGAGATGAAACGGTTCAAGGAGTTGCGACGGTCTGTCTCATCTGTCACGTCTGCATCATCCGGATACATTTCATCATAAACTTCCTTTGCATGAGCTCTGAGGTCATCAATAGTGTATATACCATGCTGGGCAAATACATCATTTGTCTCTATAAAACCGGTATATCCATAATAACGTTTCTTCATGTAGCGGACGTTGTCATACTCAGTCGCTGTTGAAAAAGTATGTCCGACCTCGGTAGAGTCATAATCATCACAATGATAACTCTCATCAATGTAGTTCATCATTGAGTCGTTCATATGAGTCAACAGGTAAGCCTGATAGAAGAGAGAGATTGTAGAGTCCTTAGCCAACAGGTCAGGAAGCATCTCAGTTGTTGCATCAATGACCATGTCGACAGTATGTACAACTCCATTCTCTACAGAGTCGTCTGCAAGAATAATCTGTGCGCTCTTATTAATGAAATATGCAATCTGGATCTTACCTGGCTCAGATATGGAGTCAGAGTCACAAGTTATAGTAAGATAACGGTCCAACATATTCATGTTAGGCAGAGTGGCATTTGAGAATTCTGTTGTGAAGTAAGAAGCATTCTCAATGATGTGGGTTGCAGCGATTGTATCGCAATCCTCTACGGAGAGTTCATCCACAGAAGTCAGTCCCCTACCTGCAAGGTACTTGTTGATTGCATTGTTTGTAGGAGCGAACACTGTATATGAGCCGTATGTACCAAGAAGGTCGAAACTAACCAAGTTGGATTTCTGAATGATTGACACGAACTCGCTATACGTATCAGGGTCGTTGGTGAGATAGGTGTTTGCCATATCTCCCTTTGCAGTGTAGTAGTTCTCCACACCCGGATCATCAGAACAGCTTGCGAACAAAGCAACAACTGCCATCACTACAACCGCAATATATTTGTTTTTAAACATTACTGATTTCATAATTAAATATTTCTTTCGTTTTTCTTTTCCTTATCATAAGCTGGGTTCTGAATGAGGAGAGGATTACGCTCCAACTCATCATGGAAGTATGGCATATAGAGGAACTCTATCATTGCCATCTTGATTCCCATCGCAGCTGAGTTTGAAGTGTACTTACTGCTTATCTTACCAGAAACATAAGTTGTATTGCCCTCACGACGTGCACGACGGAGCAAGTCGTAGAAACGCTTGCCTTCGAACAAGAGTTCACGGCGGCGCTCATCACCGACAAGATTGTCATACATTGTCTTATTCAGCAAGGATGCTTTCTTTGGACGTGCATCAGCTGTGGCGTTAGGAGCAGAACGCAGGTAAATGGCTTCGACGATGTCGAATGCATCATCATAGTACTCAACTGAAGTTGAATATGCATTTCCATAAGCAGCACGGGTCTTGGCTGGATTTGCTTCTTCGCTAGTAGTATCTGTTTCTGCTACGTAGTTGTCAATGTAGTCAGCGAGCTGCACTTCAGCCTCTGCCTTCATGAGCATGATGTCTGTCAGACGGTAAATAATCCAGTTTGCATAATTCTGTGTTCTCGGAGTATAAGTAGTAGTCTTATATCCATTAGTCCAAACAGTAGCAGAACCGACATTTACAGCCATCTGTTTACAAACATACTTTGCGATAGAGAATGAAGATGACTCATCCCACTTGAAGTATTCCTGACTACGGAAATCGTAAGAGGTGAATGCCTTGGCATTATCATAATCATAGGTTCCGGTAGCCTCTGAAGAAAGCATATTTTCGTTTCCTGCCAGATAAGCACCATTATCGAAACCTGTATCGCTATTACCGTACATGTTTGCTACAGCAGAGTTCGTTGTACCCTGAGCTGCCTCATTTGAAGAAAATGACAATTCAAAGATACTTTCGAATGAATGTCCGGTTCCAAATATCAGATTATAAGCCTTGGCTGTGGTTCCCTGACCCGAAGCCTGGTCGGACGACGACCACTCCTGAATAAGAGGGTAGCCATACTCTGAATAGATTTCCGGGTCAATCTGACGTCTCAGTGTACCATAACGGTCTTCCTTATACTCCTCAACCTTTGCCTGAATAACCTTGTCGCAATATTCAACACACTTGAGATAAAGTGAGTTGCGCTGTGCAGGATCAAGTTCCGCATCGGAAGCTCTCCACAGATACATATCTGCCAACAGAGCATAAACCGCATTACGAGTTATCTTTCCAGAGTTTTCATCCTCTGCCACGTATCTCTTAGGTGCATATACACCATTCTGTTCAAGGTCCATAATCAATGTGTCAAGAATCAGTCCATCGTCTGTAGCAGGGATAACATAATTCTGGTCATCTTCAATGGATGCCTCAGTAGAGAACGGTACATCACCAAATGTACGTATCAGATAGAAATAGCAAAGAGCGCGTATTGTCTTCACCTCTGCCAACGACTGCTTGAGATCGGACTCAGTAAAGTTCGGGTCACGCTCCTGTACAATCGGAGCATACTTCTCCACGGTGTTACACCTATTTATTATAGTATAGAAGGATGCCCAGTTACAGTATGAGTTGGTCTCAAGTGTATTTCCATTAAGGATATATTTCAGGTCGTTGCCTGCACTGGCAATTCTCTTTCCCTCCTTAATGTTATCAGAACGGCACTCTCCCCATACAATCATACGGTTCACGATGTCGCTTGAAGTCAAACCCTGATAGCAGGAAGTGACAACACTGCTGACATCATCCTTATTAGTCCAATAGTTTTCAAGGATAATCGTATCCAATGGGAGCAGTTCCACATCGCAAGAGACCAATGCCATACTTGCACATGCTGCCAATCCTATTGCCCTTATATTTTTATATAATTTCATTGTCTTTGATTTATTAGAATCCAACATTTAAATTAAGAGTGAATGACTTCGCGCGTGGAGTACGTCCTGAGTCTGTTGCTGCTGAGTAACCACTCTGAGAGATTTCAGGATCAGCACCTGAGTACTTTGTCAGAATGAACAGGTTGTTCAAGTTGAGGTAAGCTGCCAAACTTCTGATACCAAACTGCTTCAAGAAGCTTGGTTTGAAGTTATATGAGAAACTTACGTAGTTGCAACGCAGATATGATGCATCTTCAATGAAACGGTCGGATGCGAGCCAGTTGTAACCGTAGTTGTACAATGCTCTTGGTATTTCAGTTACATCACCTTCATTGTGCCAACGCCAGTTGACTGCACGTGACTGGTTGTTGTTGTTGTACATGTTCTCGGCATTCATACGCGCAGAGTTGACAACCTTCTGACCGAGACGGTAAACGAACTGAACATTAACACCAAAGTCCTTATACTTGAATTTGAATCCGAAACCACCATTCAGTTTTGGAAGTGAAGAACCGAGGTAGACAATATCAAGCTCATTGATTTCACCATCGTGGTTTACATCTTCGTACTTGGCATCACCACCCTTGAACTGGTAGTTTACACCACTGTAATTGAATACCATATCTTTGGTATTACCGCTTTGGTTGAGGATAACCTCACCTTCAGCATTACGTGCTACAGGTGCATCTGGTCCACTTACTCCAGGAACTTCTTCTGCACTATACTCGCTGTATGCATACACACCCTTATAGCGGAAACCATAGATAGAACCGATTGGGTTGTTGATTTGTACACGTGACAAGTACTGACCGTTTGAGTAGTTGAACTCTGAGTTGTATCCATCAAGGATGATTGAATTCATCTCAAGGATACGGTTGCGGTTGTTAGAGAATGACATGTTGAAGTCCATTGAGAAGTTACCTCTCTTGATGATACGGTTACCATTGATGTTGAACTCCCAACCTGTATTGCGGACCTTACCGGTAAGTCTTGCAGGGATGTTTGCGAAACCTGAAGAATAAGGTATTGGGTAAGAAGCCACCTGCTCAGACTTGTTTGTATAAACCTGAACGTCACCGGTGATCTTGTCATTCAAGAAACCGAAGTATGAACCGATGTTCCAAGTATCCTGGTTTGCAGGACGGATGACTGACAGACGGATCTGCTGAGGAGCAACTGCTGTAACTCCCATGTAAGAACCGGTTGAGCTGTATGTACTATACATAGATGTTGAACCTCCGGTTGGACGACCTGAGCGGCCCCAACCTACAGAGAGTGACAACATGTCAATCCAATCAAGCTTCTCCATGAATTTCTCATCAGAGATGTTCCAACGTCCTGATATACCATAGTAAGCACCCCAGTTCTTTGGGTTTCCGTTTGACTTATCAAAACGTGCAGTGAAGTCGAATACATATTTACCACGGTAAGCATAGTGAGTCTGGAATGCAAAGTTCTCTGACTTTGAACGGCCATAACCAGAACCGAAGCTTGAAGTCACACCACCGGCAAGAGCTGAAGTGATGTCACCAGTTGCAATCCACTTACGTGAAAGAGACTGTGAAGAGCTGTTGCCTGAACCATACTCACCACGAAGAAGGATCTGCATCGCATGGTCTCTGTTGTGGAAATATGGAACATAAGTCAAACTGTGACGGGTTGTGAAACTGTTGCTCTTGCTCTGACTTGTTGAAGCAAGGTTTGATTCTCCGCCTGTCCAACCGCTGGTCTGAAGTTCAGAAGGGCTGAATGACTTATTGTCTGAGTTTGACACATTGAAGTTGACCTGGCCCTGATAAGTGAGTCGGTGTGAATCGCCTGTAGTACCCAAGATATCATATCTGAAGATGAATTCAGGAGACAAATTCAACTGGTTGTAACGTGTCTTCTGCAAATAAGCTTTAGCAACTGGGTTGGCAATACCAAGTTGGTCACTAAGCTGAGATGAAGTATATTCCTTCTGCATGATATAGTAATTATCTGAAGGTACATCATTCTCATCCTCTTCATAAACGGCTACGTTTGGCATCTTCTTGTATGCAATACCGAGCAGACCCTTATCGCAATCCTTCTTGTCTGTATAAGACAAACTGAAGTTAGTCTGAACTGTGATACGGCTTGAGATGTAGTAGTCGAGGGCTACACGAGTAGTGAAACGGTTAAGTCTCTCATTGATGGCAGCACCCTTCTGAGTATCGTAACCACCAGAAACACGGAAGCGGGCTTTCTCACCACCACCAGTGATTGAAACATAGTGCTGATGATATTGTCCGAACTGTTTTACTTCCTTTTCCCAGTTTGTATTGTTGTTGAACATGTTGTACTGAGAATAGTTCTTGTCGTAGTTGATTTCACGAATATAAGAACTTGAAGTATTGTCGGCGATCGAGCTGTTCAAAGTCGGGTTGAAGTAAGCTTCCTTCAAGAACATTGTATAGTCGTCACCATTGAGCACCTTCATTCCTTCAGGCTGCCATGTACCAGTGAAACGATAAGAGTAGTTCACGCGAGTGTTACCCTTCTGACCACGCTTTGTCTTGATTTCGATAACACCGTTTGCACCATGGGCACCCCAGATGGCAGTTGCAGATGCATCCTTCAACACTGTGATGCTCTCAATATCCTCTGGGTTGACCTGCAAGAGTTCTGCGAATCGCTCTTCTGTTGCAGAGCTATAGTCGAAGTCGTCTGACACATCCTCTTCCCAGATATTGCCGTTGACAACGATCAGAGGCTCAGCGTTACCAGTGATAGTACTTACACCACGAAGACGCATTGTAGTACCGGCACCAAGGCTACCTGAGTTCATCACGATATCAAGTCCGGCGATACGTCCCTGAAGAGCTTCGTCAACAGAAGTAAGTGCAAGACCTTCGAACTCTTTCATATCGATTGTCTGCTGGGCAGTTGAAATCTCAGTCACAGGAATTGAAAGTCCAGAGCTCTGTGTCTTACGCACTGCCTTGACCTCGACTGTCTGAATCTGAGTATTGCTCTTCAAAACAATCTTGAACACCTTTTTATTAATAGGGAGGGTTTGTTTTTGATATCCGATATATGAAACCTGGATGTGGTCCTTAGGATTCACACAACGGAAAGAGAAGTTACCATTGATATCTGTAACTCCATGTGCAACGATACGGTTGTTGTTATCGACCTCAACAACGTTTACCATCATCAGCGGTTCAATATCATCTGAGACAGTACCCGAGATTACGTCGCCTGCCTTCACCTGTGCCTGAGCCAATGTACAGAAACAGGTCAAAAGCATTAGCATTGATAATATCTTTTTCATACTCATTTTTATTTACGCGTTTTTACTGCCTCTTCTTCCTCTTCCGTATATACATCATTAGGAGAATAGATGAACTGGTTATTTTCAGGCAAGGACATATCGACACCAGGACCTGACTTATACTTGTACAAGAGTGGGTGATCAACTGCATGAAGTACAACACTTGAAGAAGTTTCAATCAATGTAGCACTTTCTGCCTTGTAGTTGTTAAGCCAGAATTCACGGGCTGTCACATTGTACATCTTGTCCTTGTTTATCTTCTGGCGTTCTGAACATACACCTGAGACATACATGTCGTTTGCATCAACCTCAACTGTGATTTTGAATGAACGGCCTGTGTTTGTATTTGTCTTGGCAGTTTCATAGTTTCCAGACTCATAGCCATTATCAATGTAGATTGAGTTATCCTGGATATGATATTTGATAAAGTCAAGCATAACCTTTCTGAGGTGTGCAGCTGAGTCTTCGATTTCCTTATAGATCTCAGTTGAGTCATCGTTGTCAATTGCCATTGCCTCATCAAGCATCTCAATAGTTGGAAGTCCCATTGCATATGCTTCTTCCATTGCCTCGTTTGTAGGTGCGTAGATGGTGTAATGATAAGTGTTCAAAAGGTAGTTGACACTCTCGCTTGAATTTTCAGGGATGTAAATCAAGTTACCTTTCTTTGATACTGATGACCAGTTGATCTTTGAGCTTGTACTTGTTGACAAAGCGCCGCAAGCTACAAGTATAGAATAGAATTCCGAGAAGTCATCGTTTGAGCTGAGGACATCGCTACAAGCATTGTGGCTTGTGTAAAGCGGAGACTCAACAACATAAGACTTACCATTCTCCATATCATATATCTGCTGAACTGGCAGTGGAGCATCATTGTCGATTTGCCATCCACCGGCTGCTGTCATAGAACCGACAACATTAACCTGTCCGCCAACCTTTACGAAGTTGTTACCTTTGGTCTTGTAATAAGACTGGCCTTGCTCGATAGCACCGATTACGATGATGTTGTCAAGGATATCCTCAAGTCGGTCGTAAACCTGGTCGGTCTTGGATGAACCAACGATTACTTTAAGGGAGTCGCCCTGAACCCAAGTTCCGTCTTCAGCTTTTGTTGCCTTAAAGACAGAAGCTCTGATACGTGCATACTGATTAGCGCCCTCTGGGTCATAACGGAATTTCCACATGTGAGTTTCGTTCTGTCCGAGAGAAACTGGATCAATATATGTGAGCAGACCATCATTCAATGGAATGAAGAAACTATAAGTTGATACCATTGAGTTCAGATATGCATCGAACTGCAGAACGCTGATTGCATTGTAGATTACGCTCATTGCCTCTGTAACCAATGCAGGGAAGAGAACTGAAGAATAGCTTGTAGGAGCGAACACCTTATTAGTAAGGTAGACGGCACCGTTACATCCAAGGATGACGCTGTCTACGTCAGTTGTCTCAATTCCCATTTCCATTGCAGCATCATTGAGAATGGTGTTGAACTTTGAAGGAACAGAAGAAACGAATGACACAAGCTGGTTGTTCTTGATAAGCTCTCTGACAACCTTGTTAGGAACATTCTCCCATGTACCATAGTTGTCTTTAAGAACCTTACCGCCTTCATTGTCCCACCAGTTCTGAAGTGCTGCGTCGGTAGGAACAAGCATACAACCCATATCCTCCATCACTTCATCACGGGCATTGTCGCTGATACTTCCCGGGCAGTAACGGTTCCATCCTGGATCGTACTTAAGAAGTGCCTCAATGGAATTACCGTCCTTGTCTGTACTACGTTCAGTTGAAGTAATACCAGAGCTAGCGCTACCACGTGTAGCGAAATAAGATTTCTGGTAAACGGTATCAACATCCAAGTTATTGATTTGATTGAATGTGTTTGTGATACCAGAACTGATTGGAGCAGCAAAACGCTCAACCAAAGCACTGTACTGAGTGGCATTAGGTTGCTTGCGAATGATTTCTGCCATGTTGTCGAGAGGAAGCATAACCTTATTTACCTTGTGCAAGAATCCGTTCTTACAGAAGATGTTTGCTTCTACGACCTTACAGCTGTTGACATAAGCATCATCAGATACATGTGTTCCTGCTGGATCATTGTAAAGGAAGTCAACATCAGTACCTATAATCATGTTCTGTTCCAAGAAACGAGGAAGGAAATGAATCATAGGTGCTGCACCGGAAGCATCCTTAACCATGTAGATAGTGTCGTGTGTCTGTGCAAGAACTTTCCAGTAAGATGTGTTTGGAATCTCAGGAGAGTTCATTGGGATTACTGACACTGTGTCATACACCTGAAGTGAAGCAGTACGACGCATACACTCACCTTCAATAGGTCCCTTGACACTTGACATCAAGCTGATTGAATAAGGGTTGTCAATCATTGCAGAACGAAGAATTACCTTCTTCTGTGCTTCTGACAACTGATCATAACTCTTAACGCCCCATTCATTGTTTGCATAGAATTCTGCGAAAGCATCATCGTCTGCAATGAACAGAGTCTTACTACCTGTCTTCGACAATGTCTCAGTCTCGCCCAGGTCGTCAATTAGCTGCAAGAAATTCTTATAGTTTCCTGCATCAGCCATATAACCGTAGATGGTGTTCAACCCTGTAGGCTGATCTTCATCCAGATTATAATCCGGCGTACATGCATTGAAACCTAGAGCGGCAGCATACAGAGCACCTCCCATCAGGAGATGTCTGCATAATTTGTTACTCTGAAAGTTTAACAACATAATTTTTTGAATCATTAATTAATTTGAATATTTATATTTTGTTCTCTCTGATTATTTCCGTGTTACTCAAGCTGTAAGCCCGTGTCGCGATTTCATCGTCTACACGAATCTCGCTCTTGCCTGACTTGATTTCATCGATACCGATGAAGTCGTTCGCATCTGATTGGCGACAATTGCATGAAACATCTGTTCCATCATCCTCCGGGTCAGTATTGATGCCAAAGTTGACCCTGACAATTGCAGTCTTTGTCGTTCCATTGACTTTTATTGAATACTGCACCCTGACAGTATGTGTATCGCCATAACTACAATTCCAAGGATGACATCCGCAAGAGAAGTTGAACATGGCATCTGATTCGAGGTAGACATGACCATCGCCCCAATCTACAGTGTTGCCGGTTTTACCGAACCAAGCGCCGTATGTCTTGCCTGCAGTATTACGTCCGACAGAACCATCTGCATTGAGAGGAACGCACTTGACAGCTGATGACGCCAGTGCACTTTCTGATATGCCAAGCATCTCTGCTATTTTAGCGTGGTCAACTACGACGCCAACACTCTGCGTATAGCCTGCTTCATAATCAAGCTCAACATTTATTGTCATCACATTGCCTGAAACTGTATACTCTGATGTCCCGTTCTTTGAATATGCATTGATAACCTTGTCGAGATAAGCTGTACGGTTCTGAAGCCAAGTCTTCATCTTTGAGATTTCTTCAGACACCCTGAACTTCTCTCCCCAAGAATTTGTCAAAGGCCAACGTTTGATGTCACGGTCGTATGCACCCTTGTTCAACTCAGCAACGTATTTCTCCATCTCTGCCCAGTTGCGAGTGAAGATCGAGTCCTTGACTGAGTTCCAAAGATCCTGATAAGCCTGAGTGTATGTTTCAGACTTGAACATGTCAGTGAAGAAACGTGGAGTAGCACCATACATTCCGACACGATTGGCAGGGTCTGTTCCAAGAACGAGTTCCTTGTAGTTCTGGAAGTAAGTGTGTCCTGTGGTCATGTCGCTCCAGTCGAAATCAAAGCCTGCGTCCCAGTCCCAGAAAGGTCCCATAAACCATTTGCCGTCTGCATCCTTGTACATGTACACGCTGCGAGGAGCACAAACCTCAACATTCTCTGCATACTCCTGAAGCATTGCCATTGTCATGAACGACTTCATGTCCATTATCTCGTCAAGTGCTTCATAATCGGCATTCTCAATTGTTGTTTCCAGTGTAGCAAGAAGTCCCTTGATTGAATCAACCTGACTTGAAGTAGCATCCTTCGGATACTTCACACACATTGGCATCTCAAATACTGAAGATGCGAAGCTGGCATCTGAACGAGTATCTCCATTCGGTCCGTCGTCATAATCCATCGCAAGAAGGATACCGCCGTTATCAGCAACTTCCACGCGGTTCTTACCCTGCTCCACCTGTTCTGTCAACAGATAAACGCCCTTGTAGTCACCATCGAGGAAGAGTTCGACGAAGCGAGTGTGATTGACATAAGCCATACCCATCCAACGAGCTGTTTCAAACATGAACGCATTCATCAAGTCTGTAACATCACGATAGTTTGCAAGAAGGACCCAATCCTTGCTTTTGCCAACACCAAGCATCTTGTTCTTCTTGTCGAGCTTGATGCGATAAGGTTTCTTGTCATACCAAGCCCAAGTGGAGTTACCACGTCCACGGATACGTCCTGAACCAGAATAGCTGTTGTAGCCGTCCTTTCCGTCGAGGGATATATAGCAATCAACGTAATCTTCCTTGGAAGTGACGCCTACCGAGCCATTGGTAGTGATGTTGAGTGTATAGACTTGATACTTGTTGTGAGTTTGCTCTTCCTCTGCCAAATCATTGACAAACGTAATGCTGTCAATATAATCCACAGAGAAAGGCACATAAGTAGTAGTACCTTCCTCTTCATCAACACGATGAGCACGAATCTCACCGTCTTTTGAAGAGAAATCGAAGTAAGAGAATTGGTCTACCGCATAAGGGAAGCTCCATTCATAGTCGCAGTCGGATTCACGATTCACACTAACCCTATACCAATTTTGTGCAATAGCAGGTTGGACCACGCTGGCGGCGGTCATAAGTGTTAATATTTTGCTTGCAAGTTTCATCAATCGTTCGTTATAACGTTATTGGTATATGAGAGTATTTCAAATACATTACAAACATAGTTATTTTTTTCTTGTCAGTAGAGCCTTTTAACAAAAAAATCGCTTGAAGGCTCTATTTTTTGGGGAAACGGGTAGGATTTGCAGTATTAGGGGCAAACAAACGCGGCATTGTCATCCTACGGATGAAGCATCATCATCCTACGGATGAAACAACGATGAAGTTTCAATTTCATCAACCACTTCCCCGAACATTCGAAATCAAGACCTCCAATCTGCAGTCAGACTCGTTCATGAAAGTAGGTCCGCAAAGTAACACAAAGGATTGATTTGAGAAGAGCCATACGCTCAATCGACAACGAGCCATACGCTCATCGGGCAATGAGCCATACGCTCATCGGGCAATGAGCCATACGCTCATCGGGCAATGAGCCATACGCTCATCGGGCAATGAGCCATACGCTCATCGGGCAATGAGCCATACGCTCATCGGGCAATGAGCCATACGCTCGTCGGGCGATGGACAAACGTTCGTCGGGCAATGGACAAACGCTCGTCGGGCGATGGACAAACGCTCGTCGGGCGATGGACAAACGCTCGTCGGGCGATGGAAAAACGCTCATCTGATGACGAGACACGGTATACCATAACCCGCGACAACAAACGGTTTACGGAAAAGCCCTCATGACTTATGACCGACTCTGCATAAGGCAAAAAAATAGCCGTATGCAAGAACATACGGCCATTAATGGAGTTATTGTAACAAATGATTTATTCAGCAGTCTTCTCTTCAGCTTCAGATGCCTCAGCAACTGGTGCTTCAGTAGCAGGAGCTTCTTCTGCAGCAGGAGCTTCAGTCTTAGCTGCAGATTTCTTGGAACGGCGTGTACGAGTTGTCTTCTTCTCGCCCTTTGCCATGTTCTCGTCGAAGTCCACCAACTCAATGAAAGCCATATCTGCATCATCAGAAGGGCGCTTTCCAAGCTTGATGATACGAGTGTATCCACCCGGACGGTTACCAATCTTTGTTGCAACAGTACCGAACAGTTCAGTAATTGCATACTTGTTCTGCAAGTAGCTGAATACAACACGGCGTGAAGCAGTTGTATCTTCCTTTGACTTTGTAATCAGTGGCTCTACATATACACGAAGAGCTTTCGCTTTCTGAAGAGTCGTAGTAATTCTCTTGTGAAGAATCAAAGAGGTTGCCATATTAGACAACATTGCAGCTCTGTGTGCAGACTTACGACTCAGATGATTAAATTTCTTATTGTGTCTCATCGTTGATTAATCTTTATCCAATTTATACTTAGAAGTGTCAGTTCCAAATGACAAGCCGTACTGGTCGAGCAAGTCATCAAGTTCGGTCAGAGACTTCTTACCGAAATTACGGAACTTCAGCAAATCGTTCTTTTGGTATTTCACCAAATCACCTAAAGTTTCCACCTCTGCGGCCTTCAAACAGTTAAGGGCGCGAACAGAAAGATTCATATCAGTGAGTTTAGTCTTAAGCAACTGACGCATACGCAAAACCTCTTCATCGAACTCTTCTGCACCATCCATGTCATTGTTGTCCAATGTAATCTTCTCGTCGGAGAAGAGCATGAAGTGGTAAATCAAGATCTTTGCAGCTTCTTTCAAAGCTTCCTTCGGATGAACGGATCCGTCTGTAGTGATTTCGAGGATCAACTTGTCGTAGTCGGTCTTCTGCTGCACACGATAAGGTTCAACAGAGAATTTCACGTTACGTATCGGTGTATATATTGAATCGATTGCGAGCTCGTTGATTTCCCTGCAATACTGCCGGTTCTCTTCGGAAGAGACATAACCACGACCTTTGTTGATATTCAATTCAATATCCAGTGTTGCTTGAGAATCTAAATGACAAATTACCAATTCAGGATTTAACACTCCAAATCCATTCAGATATTTGCTTATATCCCCGGCCTTAAACTCAGTGGAATTTGCGATTGAAATAGAAACCCTTTCAGTCTCCACATCATCGACTAGTTGCTTAAATCTCACTTGCTTGAGATTCAAGATAATGTTGGTTACGTCTTCCTTCACCCCCGGAACAGTGGAGAACTCATGTTCAACACCGGCTATGCGAATTGTATTGATCGCAAAACCCTCCAATGAAGAGAGAAGTATACGACGAAGGGAGTTACCTATGGTAATTCCGAAACCTGACTCCAGAGGACGGAACTCAAACTTTCCGAACCTGTCGTCCGCTTCCAACATTATTACTTTTTCTGGTTTTTGAAATGCTAATACCGCCATTGTTTATTTATTATTTAGAGTATAACTCGACTATCATCTGCTCCTTAATGTTCTCTGGAATATCTGCACGTTCTGGCAAGTGCAAAAGCTTACCGCCTTTAGCTTCCTCATCCCATTCGGTCCAAGGATACTTGCTATGGTTGAAGCCTGCCAATGAAGCAGCGATAACCTCGAGAGACTTTGATTTTTCACGAACTGCTACCAGTTGTCCAGGCTTAACTGAATAAGATGGGATGTTGACAACAGCACCATCTACAGTAATGTGCTTGTGGCTTACAAGCTGGCGAGCAGCTGCACGAGTAGGAGCTATACCCAAACGGTATACCACATTATCAAGACGAGCTTCAAGAAGCTGAAGGAGGACTTCACCAGTCACACCGCTTGCAGAAGCTGCCTTCTCGAACAAATTACGGAACTGACGCTCAAGAACTCCATAAGTGTACTTTGCTTTCTGCTTTTCAGCAAGCATGAGTCCATATTCTGAAGACTTCTTGCGACGATTGTTACCATGCTGACCTGCAGGATAATTCCTCTTTGAAAGAACTTTGTCAGGTCCAAAAATTGCCTCTCCGAAACGACGAGAGATTCTTGATTTAGGGCCAATATATCTTGCCATATTAAATCTGATTTACGCATTGACATTGTGTGCAGCAGCAGTGACAGAAAGGAAAGATGTCACCTTAATACACTCCGTCATGCAGTTATTTACTCATTAAACTCTTCTCCTTTTTGGAGGACGACAACCATTGTGTGGAAGTGGAGTAACATCGATGATTTCTACCACTTCAATTCCAGCACCATAGCAACCACGGATAGCTGATTCACGACCATTGCCCGGTCCTTTCACATAAGCGGTTACTTTTCTCAGACCGAGATCATACGCAACTTTTGCACAATCCTGTGCTGCCATCTGAGCAGCATATGGCGTGTTCTTCTTTGAGCCTCTGAATCCCATTTTTCCTGCTGAAGACCATGAGATGACCTGACCTTCACTGTTTGCCAAAGTAACAATGATGTTATTGAATGATGAGTGAACATGAAGCTGTCCCTGAGCACCAACCTTGACATTTCTCTTTCTAGCAGTAGTTGTTTTCTTTGCCATATCTGATTATTATTTAGTAGCTTTCTTCTTGTTTGCAACTGTCTTCTTCTTTCCCTTACGAGTACGTGCATTGTTCTTTGTACTCTGACCACGTACAGGAAGACCAATACGATGGCGGATTCCACGATAGCATCCGATATCCATCAATCGCTTGATGTTAAGCTGGATTTCTGAACGCAAATCACCCTCTACCTTAAACTCTGCGCCTATAATCTCACGGATTTTGGCAGCCTGGTCATCTGTCCAGTCCTTTACTTTCAAATCCTTGTCTACTCCAGCCTTCTCCAATATCTTAGCTGAACTACTGCGTCCTATACCAAAAATGTATGTCAACGCTATCTCGCCTCTCTTATTCTGTGGGAGGTCTACACCAACAATTCTTATTGCCATATCTTAAATCTATTTATTATCTACTTGGCTTGAATTATCCCTGACGCATCTTGTACTTAGGGTTCTTCTTATTTATTACAAACAGACGACCCTTACGTCTTACGATGACACAATCAGGAGTACGTTTCTTTAAAGATGCTTTTGTTTTCATATATGTTGAATGTTTATTTGTATCTAAAAACTATTCTTCCTTTTGAAAGGTCGTATGGAGACATCTCAACCCGTATCTTATCTCCAGGAAGAATCTTGATGTAGTGCATCCTCATCTTTCCGGATATATGAGCTATTATCTCATGACCATTTTCCAGTTCCACACGAAACATTGCATTCGACAATGCCTCTACTATTGTACCGTCCTGCTCTATTGCTGACTGTTTAGCCATACTCTAATGATTATTCTTGAATTACCTTTTCTATTTCTTCAAACGATGACAAAATATCTGCATTACCCTTCCGCACACATATAGAGTGCTCAAAATGGGCTGCTGCCTTCTTGTCGCGGGTTATTATCCCCCACTTGTCGGGCAGCATGTAGACTTCCCTTGTGCCGAGCGTTATCATAGGTTCGATTGCTATGCACAGTCCGTCTTTCAACAGCATGCCGTTTCCACGTCTGCCATAATTGGGGACCTGCGGATCCTCATGCATCTCACGACCAATTCCATGACCCACAAACTCACGTACAACGCCATAACCATGACTTTCACAATGAGATTGTACTGCATAGGAAACATCACCCAACCGGTGACCTACCACAGCCTGTTCAATTCCCTTATACAACGATTCCTTCGTGACCTTAAGAAACTCCTTGATTTCAGGAGCAACTTCACCGACAGCAAAGGTGTAGCAAGAGTCACCACAATAGCCGTTCAGTTTGGTTCCGCAATCTACGGACACGATATCACCATCCACAAGTGGACGGTCGTCAGGAATGCCGTGTACAACCTGCTCGTTCACCGAAGTGCAGATACTCGCAGGGAACGGACCACCATAAGGATTCGGAAATCCCTTGAAGGTAGGTATTGCCCCATTGTCCCTTATAAAAGTGTCTGCCAGCGTATCCAGTTGACGAGTAGTCACACCGGGTTTTATTATCTTGGCAATTTCTGCGAGAGTCTTGCCTACCAACAGGTTTGCCTCCCGCAGAAGTTCCACTTCGTCATCAGTCTTAAGATAAATCATCGAAATATCTTTTAGCACCTACTTAATGAGCACCTCTGATACGTCCTGAATCAAGCAGTCCGTCATAGTGCCTCATCAAAAGATGGCTTTCAATATGCTGGAGCGTATCAAGTACAACACCCACGAGAATCAGCAACGAGGTTCCACCAAAGAACTGCGCAAATTCCTTCTGAACATTGAATATGCTTGAGAAAGCAGGCATGATTGCAATGAAAGCAAGGAACAATGAACCCGGAAGAGTAATGTGTGACATTATTCTGTCGAGATAGTCAGCGGTGCTCTTGCCTGGCTTGACACCAGGAATGAAACCGTTGTTGCGCTTCATGTCCTCAGCCATCTGAGTAGGGTTGATTGTAATAGCTGTATACAAATATGTGAAGATAATGATGAGGGCTGCGAATATCACATTGTACAATACACTTGTGTTATCCATCAACTGCATCATAGTTCCACTCTGATTTGCTCCCAAATAACCAGCAACCGTAATAGGGATGAACATTATTGCCTGTGCAAAAATGATTGGCATCACGTTGGCAGCATAAGGTTTCAAAGGGATATACTGGCGAGCACCACCATACTGGCGGTTACCGACAACACGCTTAGCGTACTGAACCGGCACTCTGCGAACTCCCTGAACCAAGAGTATAGCAGCTGCAGTCACAGCAAGCAAAACGACGATTTCCAACAAGAAGCCTACCAGACCGCCCTGTGTTGTGAAACGGGCGATGAATTCCTGGACAAGCGCATTTGGGAATCTTGCGATAATACCAATCATGATGATAAGCGATACACCCTGACCAATACCTTTGTCGGTAATTCTTTCACCCAACCACAAGATGAACATACTACCAGCAGCGAGGATGATTGTAGAAGTGATGTAGAACATCGCCCAATCAAGGCTCTGGTAAATTGCCGCACCTTGTGTAGTCAGGTTAAGATTTACGAGGTACATAGGTCCTTGGAAGATAAGAATCAAGACTGTCAAGTAACGAGTGTACTGATTCATCTTTCTTCTTCCACTTTCACCCTCACGTTGCATCTTCTGGAAATAAGGAACAGCAATACCCAACAATTGCATGACAATTGATGCCGAGATGTATGGCATGATTCCAAGAGCAAAGATAGATGCCTTGGAAAATGCTCCACCCGAGAACATATCAAGCAAAGACATCAAACCTCCCTCAGTCTGCTCAGACAGTTTCTGAAGTGCATCGGTATTGATACCAGGAAGCACGATGAATGATCCGAATCTGTAAACTGCAATAAACCCGATTGTAATCAGGATACGTGTACGCAGATCCTCTATCTTGCAGATGTTTGAGATTGTCTTTATAAACTTGACATTCTTAAGTTTGTCGATTGCTTTTCCCATTTGTCTAGAGTTTTACAACATTGCCACCTTTTTCAGTTATAATAGCTTCTGCCTTCTTTGAGAAAGAATGTGCCTCAACATCAACCTTTGCTGTGAGTTCACCCTTTGCAAGAATCTTGACTAACTGTTTAGAGTTTACGAAACCAGCTTCGATAAGTTCAGCAATACCGATCTTTGTAAGGTTCTTGTCATCAACAAGCTTCTGCAGAGCAGACAAGTTGATTGCCTTGTACTCTACGCGATTGATGTTTTTGAAACCGAACTTTGGCACACGACGCTGAAGAGGCATCTGACCTCCTTCGAAACCAATCTTCTTCTTGTAACCAGATCTAGCCTTAGCACCTTTGTGTCCGCGTGTAGAAGTACGACCCTTACCAGAGCCATAACCACGTCCAACACGTTTGCTGTTGTGTATAGAGCCTTCCGCTGGTTTTAAATTATGTAATTCCATTGTTTCAATTTTTTGAAGTAAATAACTTTAGTCTACAACCTCAACAAGGTGCTTTACCTTGTTTATCATGCCTCGTACAGAAGGAGTATCCTCATGTTCAACCACCTTATTCATCTTGGAGAGACCAAGAGAAGTCAATGTACGTTTCTGATCTTCAGGTTGGTTAGCACGACTTTTAATCTGCTTAATCTTTATTGTTGCCATGATATAATCTCCTTATCCTCTAAACACCTTTGTTAAACTAACACCACGGTCGGCTGCAACAGCCTTTGGATCACGAAGACTAGTAAGGGCAGCGATTGTAGCCTTTACAAGATTGTGTGGGTTTGAAGAGCCTTTTGACTTTGCAAGGACATCTGTAATACCAACACTTTCAAGAACTGCACGCATCGCACCACCAGCTACGACTCCAGTACCTTCTGAAGCAGGCATAATCAATACGCGTGCTCCACCGAACTTAGAATAAGCCTCGTGAGGGATAGTGCCGCCAAGAACCGGTACCTTTACCAGGTTCTTCTTTGCAGCCTCTACACCTTTTGCGATTGCAGCTGTAACTTCACCTGCCTTACCAAGACCGCATCCAATTACACCATTACCGTTACCAACAACTACAATGGCAGCAAATGTGAAAGTTCTACCACCCTTTGTAACCTTAGTAACACGATTAATAGCCACCAATCGATCTTTAAGCTCGACGTCGTTTCCTATTTTCACTCTATTAACCATAATCCTAATTAAAATTTAAGTCCTGCGTTTCTGGCAGCGTCTGCCACTTCTTTAACTCTACCATGATACAAGTAACCGTTACGGTCGAACACGACAGTTGTGATTCCAGCTTCGAGAGCCTTCTTCGCAATCATCTCGCCAACCTTGGCAGCCTGTTCACTCTTACTACATTTCTCAAGTCCAAGTGAAGATGCAGCGACAAGAGTCTTTGCCTCTTCATCATTGATTACCTGTACGTAAATCTGCTTATTGCTTCTGAATACAGACATACGTGGACGTGCAGCAGTACCAGAAATTTTATTACGTACTCTATATTTGATTTTGATACGTCTTTCAATCTTTGTTATCATATCCGTACAATTAAAAATTATTTAGCACTTGCTGACTTACCAGACTTTCTTCTAATAACTTCGCCCTGGAAGCGGATACCCTTACCCTTGTATGGTTCAGGAGCACGCAGAGAACGAATCTTAGCACAAATTTGACCAAGCAACTGTTTGTCGCATGATTCAAGGAAAATAAGAGGATCTTGGTTTCTCTCAGACTTAGTCTCGACTTTCACTTCCTTAGGAAGAGCGAACAAGATAGAGTGAGAATAACCCAGTGCGAACTCGAGGACGTTACCTGCGTTTGACACGCGGTAACCGACACCCACTAACTGAAGTGTCTTCTTATAGCCCTCAGACACACCAACAACCATATTGTGAAGGAGTGCACGATACAGACCGTGATAAGCATGACGCTGCTTTGTATTGTCAAGCATCACGTCTGTCTTTTCCTCCAAAACAATCTTTCCGTCTTCCACTGCAACTGAGATTGCAGGGTTGACATACTGTGAAAGTTCTCCTTTAGGACCCTTCACTGTTACAATGTCATCCTTATGAGTAATCTGAACTCCTGCAGGAATAATAATAGGTAACTTACCAATTCTAGACATTATATACCCTCCTATTATTAATATACATAACAAAGCACCTCACCGCCGACTTTCAACTCTGAGGCTTCCTTGTCTGTCATTACACCTCTGGATGTAGATATAATTGCTATACCCAATCCGTTAATAACACTTGGCATGTCTTTGTAACCAGTGTACTTGCGAAGACCTGGTTTAGACACACGCTGCAAGCTCTGAATAGCACTTGCCTTAGTTTCGGCATTGTACTTGAGCGCAATCTTGATGGTACCCTGAGGACCCTCGTCGACGAACTTGTAATTAAGTACATAGCCCTTGTCAAAAAGAATCTTAGTGATTTCTTTTTTCAAATTTGAGGCAGGAATCTCCACAATCTTGTGCTTAGCCATGATTGCGTTCCTTACTCTCGTTAGATAATCTGCTATTGGATCTGTCATAATACTTAAATTAATCGGGACACCCCGACAATATTTAAAATGAATAATTTTCTATTACCAGCTTGCTTTCTTCACTCCTGGAATCAAGCCTGCAGAAGCCATCTCACGGAACTGGATACGGGAAATACCGAACTGACGGATATAACCTCTTGGACGTCCAGTAATCTTGCAACGGTTGTGAAGACGGATTGGGTTCGCGTTAGCAGGGATAGCCTGCAGTTTGCGAGCTGCCTCATATGCCTCAACCGGTTCTCCTGTAGCTACGATTTTTTTCAGAGCTGCACGCTTTGCAGCATACTTAGCGACAAGCTTTGCACGTTTTACCTCACGTGCTTTCATTGATTCTTTTGCCATATCAACTATTTATTATTAGCATCCTTAAATGGTAAACCAAATGCCTTGAGAAGAGCATAGCCCTCTTCATCGGTTTTAGCAGATGTTACGAACGTGATGTTCATACCCATAATCTTGTCGACCTGGTCGATGTTGATTTCCGGGAAGATAATCTGCTCCTGAATACCCAAAGTATAATTGCCACGACCGTCGAACTTGCTGTCGATACCCTTGAAGTCACGGATACGAGGAAGAGAAACGCGGATGAGTTTCTCAAGGAACTCATACATTCTCTGATGACGCAAAGTTACCATAACGCCAATTGGCATTTTCTTACGAAGGTGGAAGTTTGAGATATCTTTCTTAGACATTGTAGCGACAGGCTTCTGACCTGTGATCTGTGCAATCTCTTGCATTGCTACCTCAATTACCTTCTTGTCAGCAGTGGCCATACCAAGACCCTGATTAACTACAATCTTCTTAAGTACAGGAATCTGCATAGGAGAAGAGTAGTTGAACTGTTTCATCAACGCAGGAGCAATCTGCTCTGCATATACATTTTTAAGACCTGCAGTTGTACTCATTAAATCTCCTCCCCTGATTTTTTAGCATAACGAACTAACTTGCCGTTAGCCCCGATTTTTCTACCTATGCGTGTAGCCTTGCCTGATTTTGGATCAACTACATTAAGATTAGAAATGTGTATTGGGGCCTCTTGCTTAACAATACCTCCTTGTGGGTGTGCTGCGCTTGGCTTTGTACTCTTGGATACAATGTTTACACCCTCGACAACGGCACGCTGCTTGTCAATCAGGACAGAGAGGACCTTTCCGGTCTGTCCTTTTGAGTTGCCGGCATTAACGATAACCGTGTCACCTTTCTTAATATGTAATTTACTCATTACTGTTTAATTCTAAAATTAAAGAACCTCTGTAGCCAAAGAAACTACCTTCATGTTAGCAGCACGGAGTTCACGAGCAACAGGGCCGAAGATACGGCTACCTCTCATTTCACCAGTATTACTCAGAAGAACACATGCATTATCATCAAAGCGGATATAAGATCCGTCTGCACGACGTATTTCCTTCTTTGTACGGACGATGAGTGCCTTTGAAACAGCACCCTTCTTAATCTCGCTTGAAGGAATCACGTTCTTCACTGCGACAACAATCACGTCGCCAACAGAAGCATAACGACGGCGAGTACCACCAAGCACACGAATACAGAGTACCTCACGTGCACCACTGTTGTCAGCAACTGTCAATTTTGATTCTACCTGTATCATAATTACTTAGCTCTTTCTACGATATTAACTAATCTCCATCTCTTTGTTTTGCTCAAAGGACGAGTTTCCATTATCAGTACTGTATCGCCTACATTGCACTCATTCTTCTCGTCGTGAGCATGGTACTTCTTCGTCTTGCTGACAAACTTACCATAAATAGGGTGCTTCTCCTTGAACTTAGCGGCAACGACGATTGTCTTGTCCATCTTGTTGCTAATCACAACACCCGTTCTTTGCTTTCTTAAATTTCTATCTTCCATGTAGATACAATTTTATTTGTTAAGTTCTCTCTGACGGAGCTCGCCTTTCATGCGAGCTATATCACGACGAAGCTTCTTAATCTGTGAATGATCCTCTACAGGAGAAATATGGTGGTTGAACTTCAAGTTTGTGTAGTTCGCTACCTCTGCCTCAATACGTTCTGTAAGTTCGGCAGTTGTCAATTCTCTTATCTCTGCAATTTTCATAATTCTCAAGCGTTTTTGTCGTAATCACGTCTTACAATAAACTTAGTTGTAGTCGGGAGTTTCTGCGCACCAAGGCGAAGAGCCTCCTTTGCTATCTCATAAGAAACACCTTCGACCTCGAAGAGGATGCGTCCTGGCTTAGCTGGGAACACATACTTGTATGGGTCTCCCTTTCCTTTACCCATTCGGACGTCTGCCGGTTTCTTTGTGATTGGTTTATCAGGGAAGATTCGAATCCAAACTTGTCCCTGACGCTGCATATAACGAGTTATTGCAACACGGGCAGCTTCAATCTGTTGAGCTGAAATCCAACGTGTCTGTAGCGCTTTAATTCCAAAACTTCCAAATGAAAGCTCTGTTCCTCTGTGAGAAACGCCTTTCAAACGACCGCGGCCTTTTTGCGGTCTTCTATATTTCTGTCTTTTAGGCTGTAACATGTTCCACGAATTTAACGGTTAGACTTCTTGTTTCTGAACTTTCTTCCTCCGTTGTTGTTACGTCCTGCCTCTTTTGTCTGAGTGAAGTTAGGTGACAAGTCTTTCTTGCCAAATACCTCACCACGGCATATCCACACTTTGATGCCAAGCAGACCGACCTTGGTCAGAGCTTCTGCAAGACAATAGTCGATATCCGCACGAAGTGTATGGAGTGGAGTTCTTCCTTCCTTATACATTTCTGAACGAGACATTTCCGCACCATTCAAACGGCCAGAAATCTGGACTTTGATACCTTCTGCACCTGAACGCATTGTATTGGTGATAGCAGTCTTGATTGCACGGCGATAGGCAATCTTGCCTTCAATCTGACGTGCGATGTTGTTTGCTACGATTACTGCGTCAAGTTCCGGGCGCTTTACTTCAAAAATATTGATCTGAACGTCTTTGTCAGTCAATTTCTTGAGTTCTTCCTTGAGCTTGTCAACTTCCTGACCGCCCTTACCGATGATGATACCCGGTCTGGCAGTGCAAACGGTGATTGTAACAAGCTTGAGTGTACGCTCAATTACTATTTTTGAAACGCTTGCCTTAGCAAGACGTGCGTTGAGATATTTGCGGATCTTACTATCCTCAAGGATATTGTCACCGAAATTCTTACCTCCAAACCAGTTTGAATCCCAGCCTCTGACAATTCCGAGACGGTTACTTATTGGATTACATTTCTGTCCCATAATTAATTCTCTCCATTAGTTTTAGTGTCCACAAATACTGTAACATGATTAGAGCGCTTACGAATTCTGTATCCACGTCCCTGTGGAGCAGGTCTCATGCGTTTGAGAGTTGCGCCTTCATCAACGAAGATTCGTGTGATAAACAATTCGCCATTCTCAGCTTTTCTTTCATTCTTCTGCTCCCAGTTGGCAATTGCAGAGCGTACCAACTTCTCGAGATCATTTGAAGCATCCTTTGAGCAGAATTTAAGAGTAGCCAAAGCCTTTCCAACTTCCATGCCTCTCACGAGATCTGCCACATAGCGCATCTTGCGAGGAGATGAAGGAACGTTGCAAAGCCTAGCAAAGTAGGTAGTCTTTCTGGCCTCCTTTTGTTTATTGGCCATTATTTTCTTTCTTGATCCCATTATATAATTTTCTTTATTTCAAATAACTGTTTACTTCTTTCTGTTACCTGCGTGACCGCGGAAAGTACGTGTAAGTGCAAACTCTCCAAGTTTGTGACCTACCATATTCTCAGTAATGTAAACAGGGATGAATTTGTTACCGTTATGAACTGCAATAGTATGACCCACGAAATCAGGGGAAATCATTGAAGCTCTTGCCCAAGATTTAATAACGCTTTTCTTGCCGCTCTCGTTCATTGCGAGAACTTTCTTTTCGAGCTTGACGTTAATATATGGACCTTTTTTTAATGATCGACTCATATTCTACTTAGTTAACTTTATTACTTCTTACGTCTTTCAATAATGTACTTGTTTGAGCCCTTCTTAGGAGCACGTGTCTTGAGTCCCTTAGAGTACAAGCCGTTGCGTGAACGTGGGTGACCACCTGACTGACGGCCTTCACCACCACCCATTGGGTGATCGTGTGGGTTCATAACAACACCGCGGTTGTGAGGACGACGTCCCAACCAGCGTGAGCGACCTGCCTTACCTGAAGACTCAAGTGCGTGGTCAGAGTTGCTTACACTACCGATTGTAGCACGACATACTGAAAGAATTTTTCTAATTTCACCTGAAGGCAACTTGATTACGCAATAGCGTCCTTCGCGTGAAGTCAACTGAGCAAAATTACCAGCGGATCTAACCATCTTGGCACCCTGTCCAGGACGAATCTCGATATTGTGGATGACAGTACCGACTGGGATGTTCTGGAGAGGGAGGGTGTTTCCGAGGTCTGGAGCTGCATTGTCGCCAGACATCAGAGTAGAGCCTACCTGTAATCCATTTGGAGCAACGATGTAACGTTTTTCACCATCTGCATAGAATAGAAGTGCAATACGAGCTGACCTGTTTGGATCATACTCGATTGTCTTTACAACAGCTGGGATTCCATCTTTGTCTCTCTTGAAGTCGATAATACGAACAAGTTTCTTGTGACCGCCGCCTCTGTAACGAACAGTCATCTTTCCGTAGTTGTTACGTCCACCTGTACTTCTCTTACCGAATACAAGAGACTTTTCTGGTACTGATGTAGTAACATCATCAAAAGTACCAATAGCTTTGTGTCTTTGACCTGGAGTAGTTGGTCTAAATTTACGAATACCCATTTTTCAATTAAATGTTACTAAAGAAATCGATAGTCTCACCTTCCTTAAGGGTGACAATGGCTTTCTTGAAAGCATCTGCCTGACCCTTGATAACACCCGCACGTGTGTAACGGCTCTTACGCTTGCCAGCGTACTTGATGGTGTTAACTGAAACTACATTTACATTATACTTTGCTTCTACTTCTTTTTGAATCTCGATCTTATTGGCCTTAGGATGCACAATGAAGCCGAACTTGTTGTTCTGCTTCTCTGATACAGTTGTCATCTTCTCTGTTACCAATGGTTTAATAATGTATGCCATATTGTACCTCCTTACTTGTTAAAAGTTTCGTCAACCAACTTCAGTGCATTTTCTGTCACAACGAGCACATTTGCATTCATCACATTGTATGTATTGAGTGCACTGGCAGTCGCGATTTCAACACGCTGAATATTACGAGCCGACAAATATACGTTTTTATTATTACTTGGCAAAACGAGAAGCAATTTTTTTCCTTCTACATTAAGATTTTTCTGCAATTCAACGAAGGATTTTGTCTTTGGAGCTTCGAAATCGAAGTCTTCCACTACAATGATTGCGTTCTGCTGAGCCTTGTATGTCAAAGCACTTTTACGAGCAAGATTCTTGACTTTCTTGTTGAGCTTGAACCAATAGTCACGTGGTCTTGGACCGAACACGCGACCACCGCCTCTCAGCACTGGAGACTTGATGTCACCACGACGTGCACCGCCGCCGCCCTTCTGACGGATGAGCTTGCGAGTTGAGCCTGTAATCTCACTTCTTTCCTTTGACTTGTGTGTGCCCTGACGCTGTGCAGCCAAATACTGATTAACTGCAAGATAGATAACATGGTCGTTAGGTTCAATTCCGAAGATAGCGTCATTCAATTCAACCTTCTTACCAGTCTCTTGACCTTTAATGTTTAAAACTGAAACTTCCATTACTTCTTGATTGTTACGATTGAACCTTTACATCCTGGAACTGAGCCCTTCAAAAGAAGAAGGTTGTGTTCTGGAATAACTTTAATCACCTGAAGGTTGTGTGTAGTTACCTGCACATTACCCATCTGACCACCCATTCTCAAGTTCTTGAACACACGAGACGGAGTGGCACAAGCACCGATTGAACCTGGCTTGCGCAAACGGTCGTCCTGACCATGAGTAGCCTGACCTACACCACCGAATCCGTGGCGCTTTACAACTCCCTGGAAGCCCTTACCCTTTGATGTTCCAACAACATCTACATAAGTGGCATCATTGAAGAGTTCTACCGTAATTACATCTCCAAGGTTGTGTTCCTCATCAAATGCGAACTCGGCCAAGTGTCTCTTTGGTGTTGTACCTGCTTTCTGGAAATGACCCATCATTGGCTTTGAGGTGTTCTTCTCCTTTGCTTCCTGGAAGCCGAGCTGAACAGCCGCATAACCGTCTTTCTCTACGGTCTTAACCTGGGTTACAACACAAGGACCTACTTCGATAACAGTGCATGGAAGATTCTTACCATCAGCACTGAAAACGGATGTCATTCCGATTTTCTTTCCTAATAATCCTGGCATTTCTTAATTTGTTTAATTGTTCTCTGAATACTATACCTTAATCTCTACTTCTACACCGCTTGGCAATTCCAGCTTCATAAGTGAATCCACTGTTTTAGGAGTTGCATCGTAGATGTCAATAAGTCTCTTGTATGTGTTGAGCTCGAACTGCTCACGAGACTTCTTGTTTACGAATGTACTTCTGTTGACTGTGAAAATACGCTTGCGAGTTGGCAATGGAATAGGACCACTGACTGTAGCGTCTGTTGCCTTTACTGTCTTTACGATCTTCTCGGCTGACTTGTCCACCAAGTTGTGGTCGTAGGATTTCAGCTTGATTCTAATCTTCTGACTCATTGTTTTGTTTGTTTTTTTTATTGACTGTTTATGATAATGTGCGGGCTAAGAGTCGTTTGCTAGCCCGCACCTTTTTTTTATTGTTGATTAAACGAGGTCTGCTCTACCTCCGCACTCCTGAAGAACTGCCTTTGCAACAGAACTTGATACTGGAGCATGGTGGTCATAAGACATTGTTGATGTTGCACGGCCTGAAGTGATGGTACGCAAAGCTGTTACGTATCCGAACATCTCTGACAGTGGAACCATTGCCTTCACGATTCTTGCACCCGAACGGCTTGTGTCCATTCCTTCAACCTGTCCACGGCGCTTGTTCAAGTCACCGATGACATCACCCATGTTCTCTTCTGGAGTTACTACTTCCAGCTTCATGATAGGCTCCATCAAAACTGGCTTAGCCTGAGCACATGCATTCTTGTAAGCCTGCAATGCACAGATTTCGAATGAGAGCTGGTCGGAGTCTACCGGGTGGAATGAACCGTCAATCAGACGGACCTTCAGTGAATCCATTGGGAATCCGCCAAGAATACCGTTTGCCATTGCATTGGCGAATCCTTTCTGTACTGACGGGATGAATTCCTTAGGAATGTTACCTCCCTTGACTTCGTCGATGAACTGAAGTCCGCCTTCCTTGAAGTCTTCGTCAACTGGTCCAACCTCAACGATGATATCGGCAAACTTACCACGACCACCGGACTGCTTCTTGTAGACCTCACGGAGGTTGACGCTCTTGGTGATTGCTTCCTTGTAGTTAACCTGCGGCTTACCCTGGTTACACTCAACTTTGAACTCACGCTTCAGACGGTCGATGATGATATCGAGGTGAAGCTCACCCATACCTGAGATGACTGTCTGTCCGCTCTGCTCGTCGGTACGAACTGTGAATGTCGGGTCTTCTTCTGCGAGTTTTGCAAGACCTACTGAAAGCTTGTCGAGGTCTTTCTGAGTCTTTGGCTCAACTGCAATACCGATAACCGGTTCTGGGAAGTCCATTGACTCCAATACGATTGGTGCATCCTCGTCGCAGAGAGTATCACCAGTGTGGATATCCTTCAAACCCACTACTGCACCTATGTCTCCGGCTGAAATTACGTCAACTGGGTTCTGGTGGTTTGAGTGCATCTGGAACAGACGCGAGATACGTTCCTTCTTGCCTGAGCGGCTGTTGTAGATATATGAACCTGCTTCAATCTTACCTGAATAAACACGGACGAAAGTCAAACGACCGACGTATGGGTCAGTTGCAATCTTGAATGCAAGAGCAGAAGTCTTTTCTGCCTCGTCTGGCTTACGGTCTTCCTCTTCCTTGGTTGATGGGTTTGTACCTACAACGTTTGGAGTGTCGAGTGGTGAAGGAAGGAATGCGCAGACATAGTCGAGCAATGTCTGGACTCCCTTGTTCTTGAATGAAGAACCGCAAAGCATTGGAGTGATTTCCATGCTGACTGTTCCCTTGCGGATTGCAGCGATGATTTCTTCTTCAGTGATTGTTGAAGGGTCATCGAAGTACTTCTCCATGAGAGCCTCGTCAAACTCTGAAGCGAGTTCGAGGAGCTTGTCTCTCCATTCGTCAGCCTCTGCCTGCAAATCTGCCGGGATATCGTCTACCTCATATTCAGCGCCCATTGTCTCGTCATGCCAAAGGATTGCCTTCATCTTGATAAGGTCGACAACTCCCTTGAATGTTTCCTCTGCACCGATTGGGATTACGATTGGACAAGGTCTTGCGCCGAGCACTTCCTTCATCTGGCGAACCACCTCGAAGAAGTCTGCACCTGAACGGTCCATCTTGTTCACGTATCCGATACGGGGTACATTATATTTGTCTGCCTGACGCCATACAGTCTCAGACTGCGGTTCAACACCACCTACTGCACAGTATGCAGCAACGGCACCGTCGAGCACACGGAGTGAACGTTCAACCTCTGCAGTGAAGTCAACGTGTCCCGGAGTGTCAATCAAGTTAATCTTGTACTTGTTGTCGTTCCAGTTCCAGAACGTAGTAGTTGCTGCAGAAGTGATAGTGATACCGCGCTCCTGCTCCTGTGCCATCCAGTCCATTGTTGCAGCACCGTCATGAACCTCACCAATCTTGTGGGTCAATCCAGTGTAGTAAAGGATACGCTCAGAAGTGGTTGTCTTGCCCGCATCGATGTGCGCCATGATACCGATATTACGCGTCAAATGCAAATCACGTTTAGCCATAAATCTTCTCTTTTCCTAATAACCTTTTTACCTTTATATCTAATATCAGAATCTGAAATGCGCGAATGCGCGGTTAGCCTCAGCCATGCGGTGCATGTCTTCCTTACGCTTGAATGCGCCACCCTGCTCGTTGAATGCATCCATGATTTCTGCAGAGAGTTTCTCTGCCATGTTCTTGCCTGAACGCTTGCGTGCGAAAGAAATCATGTTCTTCATTGAGATTGCCTCTTTTCTGTCGGGACGGATTTCTGTAGGAACCTGGAATGTGGCACCACCGATACGGCGTGACTTCACCTCCACCTGTGGAGTGATATTGTCAAGAGCCTTCTTCCATACTTCGATTGGAGTGTTCTCTCCATCCTTCATCTTGTTCTCTACGATTGAGAGGGCATTGTAGAAGATTGAATATGCGATACTTTTCTTTCCGTCATACATAAGGTGGTTCACAAACTTTGTCACCTTTACGTCTCCATACACTGGATCTGGCAGAATAACGCGTTTCTTTGGTTTAGCTTTTCTCATTGCTTTGTTTGTTTGAATTTTAGTCTGAGGTTGCAAATTGTGTTACTTCAATGTTCTCACTTGAACATTTACTCAACCTTCTTAGCGTCCATCAAACCAACTGATTTGAATTTCCTTTGTTTTACTTCTTAGCCTTTGGACGCTTTGCTCCATACTTAGAACGGCGCTGTGTACGGCTTTCAACTCCAGCTGTATCGAGTGCACCACGGATGATGTGGTAACGTACACCTGGGAGGTCCTTTACACGACCACCACGAACAAGAACGATTGAGTGTTCCTGCAGATTGTGACCTTCTCCTGGAATGTAGGAGTTAACTTCCTTCTTGTTTGTCAAGCGAACACGTGCTACTTTACGCATCGCTGAGTTAGGTTTCTTCGGAGTTGTTGTGTAGACACGTACGCAAACACCACGGCGCTGTGGACATGAGTCCAAAGCCGGTGACTTGCTCTTGTCAACCAACACTCTTCTACCTTTTCTTACTAGTTGTTGAATAGTAGGCATTTCGTTTTAATTTTATTATATTATTTGTTTTGTTATATACTGTCTTTCGTCTGTCCTTCCGTCCAGACACGCCTAAGACCCGTGCCGAACGTGCTGAAGTCCGGGCACAATAGTCCAAAAAGCGGTGCAAAGTTAGTAAAATTCTTTTAGACAGCACCTATCTTTCTCACTTTTTATCAGTTAAAGCACTGATTTTCGTTGTTTACTACCTGCATTTTCATTTTATCTGCCCTATTTGCATGAAAAACGGACCGCAACAAGTGCCATCGGGAAGGACACTGAAGCCGGACTGAGCCACATTCTGACTTGTCCGGCTTCCGCGTTTTCAGCGTTCAGCATTGGTTTGGGCTTTCGCCTTATGCCTCACCTGTTCCGAATGGTGCGATTGTCGAGCCGCGCTGAGCAGGCTTCTTCAGTTCAATCTTTCCATACAGGTTTTCATAGTCTTCCACTCTTTGCTGCAGGGCAAAAAGCAAACGCTTTGCATGCTCTGGAGCCATGATGATTCGTGAAAGTACCGATGCCTTTGGCATGCCAGGAAGCAATGATGCGAAATCAATGACGAATTCCGAAGTTGCACTGGCTACAATCGCAAAGTTGGCATACTTGCCCTCTGCTGTTTCCGGCTTCAGCTCCAATTGGATCTGGCCGTCGTTGTTCTTGTTTTCGTTGTCCATATTTTATTGTTTAATGAGTCCTCGCGCGCGTATATATAATAAGGTGTATCGAGCTCCAGTTTTTATTTGTTTCTGTAAGCATCAAGCCCCGATTTGAGGAATGTTTTGTAGTGTTCCACATTGTCGTCGAACGAGTAGCTTGCTGCAAGCGGATTGCCTTCGTTGTCGAGCAGAACATAGAAAGGCTGGGCATTGGCTCCGAACTTACTGCTCTGCAGGTAGCTCCACTTGTCGCCTACGGTACGCAGTTTCTGGTCTTGTCCGTTCACTTTCACAATCTGTGTGCTTGGAAGCGGAGTCTTGTCGTCGACGAAAAGTTGGATGAGTACATAACCGTTCGACAGGATGTCGGACACTTCAGCATCAGTCCACACGGCAGCTTCCATCTTTCTGCAGTTCACACAACCGAAACCGGTGAAGTCGATGATTACCGGTTTGCCTTCAGCCTTCGCAATCTGCATTCCGGCTTCATAGTCGTTTGCCCTCACTTTCACTTCTGATGACTGGAGATTGAAATCCTGGGTTGACATTGGAGGAGAGAATGCGCTGACTGCCTTCAGCGGAGCGCCCCACAAACCAGGAACCATGTAAATGGCGAATGCCAGCGAGATGAGTCCAAGAAAGAAACGGGTAACACTGATGTTGCGTTCGTCGGCATCATCATGAGGGAACTTTATCAGCCCGAAGAGATAAAGGGCAAGGCACACTGCAAGTCCAATCCACAAAGCGAGGAAGGTCTCGCGGTCGAGCAAATGCCATCCGTAGGCGAGGTCGGCAACTGAGAGGAACTTCAATGCGAAAGCCAGCTCGATGAATCCGAGCACCACTTTCACCGTGTTCATCCAGCCTCCGCTCTTTGGCATCGACTTGAGCCAGCTTGGGAAGATGGCAAAGATGGTGAACGGCAGCGCCAGTGCAATGGCAAAGCCGAACATTCCGACTGCAGGCGAAAGGATGTCGCCAGAAGTCGAAACTTCCACGAGCAGGAAACCAATGATTGGACCGGTGCATGAGAAGCTGACAAGCGTAAGGGTGAATGCCATAAGGAAAATGCCAAGCAGTCCACCGGTCTTTTCCGCCTTGCTGTCGACTGCATTGCTCCATGAAGACGGCAGTTGCAATTCAAATGCTCCGAAGAACGAAGCGGCAAACACCACCAACATCAGGAAGAAGAAGATGTTGAATATCGCATTGGTAGACAATGCATTGAGCGCACTCGCGCCGAACAGTGCAGTTACGATAAGTCCGAGAGCAAGATAAATCACCACGATGGACAGTCCGTAGATGACTGCATCGCGGATGCCCTGGCGCTTGTCGCCCGAGCGTTTCAGGAAGAAACTCACTGTCATCGGTATGATTGGCCACACGCACGGAGTGACCAAAGCAACGAGTCCGCCCAGAAGTCCGAGCACGAAGATGTGCCACAGAGTATTGTTCTCTGCCGCCTTGTTCTCAAAAGCCTTGAGCTGGTCTACAACCGGAGTCCACAAATCGCCGTCGCCTCCAACAATCTCGGCTACAGAAGCCGTGTCGGCAACAACAGCCGAAGAGTCGGGAACCTCAGCAGTTTCCTCTGCCTTTTCAGTCTCAACATTCTCTTCCGCTACAGGTTCCTCATCTTTTTTTTTATCTTTGGCAGCAGCCTTTGCCTCACCGTCGAAAGCAAAATCCACTTTCGTTGGAGGAGTGCAGTTCTTGTCGTTGCATGCACCATATTCAAGGTAGCCCTCGACATGATACTTGCCGCCCTCGAGTTTTACCTTCTGAATGAAAGTGGCTGAATTCTCAAAGTAATACACGTCGGCTTCGAACATCTCCTCATATTTCTTTATAGGCGATGTCTTCGGAGCCAAAGCCCCGTCCAGCTTTGCGCCACTGATCTTCTCGACGGTAATCGTCGTTGGAGTAGGTCCGTACTCAACTACATTCGTTGAATACATGTGCCAGCCCGACTGAATCGAAGCCGAGAAAATAATCTCCGCTTCAGTGGCAGAGATTTCCTTGAACTGAGTCTTTACCTGGACTGGAGTCGGCATCTGAGCATTCACAAGCCCCACGATGGTGAACAAAGCCAAGGTAAGAATAAGTTTTAGTTTGTTCATAATATTCTGTCAGTTAATTTCAGACCACAAATTTACTACAAAATCCCGATACGGCAAAACGTTCAAAGAACCAATCCGTCATTTAAGGCAAATTTAACCTCAAAATCCATCATGGACCGACTTATCAGACGCTCAAAGTCAAAGGTTTCGTTGTCTTGAGTCAAGCATTCCCTCTAATCCATCCATTCGAATTGCAGACAAAAGCATCAGCCTGCGTTCATTCGCATAAAACCCGCTCGTCAAGCAAGTTAAAGCCTTCAGTCATGAATACAAATTTCCTTAGTGCAGGACTCGAGTCCTCCGACCAGAGAACTCCAGTCCGCTGACCAGAGAACTCGAGTCCGCTGACTAGAGAATTTTTGCTCGCTGACCAGGAAAAACTTTTTCTCTGACCAGGGAACAAAATTTCCCTGACCAGAGAACTTTTGCCATACAAGCAGGTGAAAACACAGACCAGATGAAAGCACCGTACAGGCATGACCAAGCACAGTCTTTAGGCTTGTTCTGCAAATTTGTAACGAACAATTTTTATATCTCGTTTTTTTGCCGTAACTTTGCATTTCAAAGCATAATATGCACATAAGCGTATGAACGAATTCAAAGTAGGCAACGGCTGCTGCGGACTTTGCCAGAAAGGCTGCAACAAGCACACCGACAAACTAAACACATATGACTGGCTGGCTGACCTGCCCGACAACGACAAGGCAACCAACCTGGTGGAGGTGCAATTCAAGCCCCCACGCAAAGGCTATTTCATAAACTCAAACAACCTGCAACTCGAGAAAGGCGACATCGTGGCAGTGGAGGCAAATCCCGGACACGACATAGGAACGGTCACCATGACGGGCAGACTCGTCGCACTCCAGATAAAGAAGGCGAACCTGCGTCCCGGCACCGAGTTCAAGAGGATATACAGGAAGGCACGCCCAGTGGACATGGACAAATACAACGAGGCAAAGTCATGCGAACACGACACCATGATTGAGTCACGTCAGATTGCCAAGAACCTGGGACTGCAGATGAAAATCGGAGACGTGGAGTATCAGGGCGACGGCAACAAGGCAATATTCTACTACATTGCCGACGACCGAGTAGACTTCCGGCAACTGATAAAAGTACTTGCAGAGCGGTTCAGAGTACGTATCGAGATGAAGCAGATTGGCGCACGCCAGGAAGCAGGACGCATCGGCGGAATCGGACCATGCGGACGCGAACTCTGCTGCGCCACATGGATGACACGGTTCGTCAGTGTGTCAACCAGCGCAGCACGCTTCCAGGACATCTCGCTCAACCCACAGAAACTGGCCGGTCAATGCGCCAAACTGAAGTGCTGCATGAACTACGAAGTCGACCAGTATGTGGAAGCACTGAAAGACCTGCCGTCACGCGAAATCGTGCTGCAGACCAAAGACTGCGACTACTATTACTTCAAGTCCGACATCCTCGCCAAGGAAATCACCTACTCCACCGACAAGCGAATGCTCGTGAGAGAAGTGACCATCCCGGCAAAACGCGCGTTCGAAATCATCAGCATGAACAAGGAAGGAAAGAAACCTGCGACATTGAGCGATGTGGAGGAAGTGAAGGACGACCACACAATCGACCTGCTCAGCCAAGACAACATCAACCGTTTCGACAATTCCAAGAGGAAGCGCAAGAAGAAACACAAGGGAAACAATGGTCAGAAGCAGCAAGAAAACCATTAACAGGAAGTCCACTAGCAAGAACCCAATCAGCGAGGAACACACTTGTACCGACAGGAAGTCCACCAGACACAATGCAGTTGCATTCCTGTCGGTTCTTCTCCTTGCAGCCCTCACATCATGCCATAACGGCACGATACTCAACGAGTTCAAAGATGTGAAGACAAGCGGTTGGACATCAGCCGATACCGTGACCTTCGACCTGCCAAAGACCACAAGCAGCGCAGACCTCAATGTCAGAATAGGCATAAGGTCAACCGACGACTACGAATACAAAGACCTTTACGTGACAGCCGTCCTCATGTGCGAAGACGAAGAAATAAGCTACGACACACTGAAAATCAGCATCTACGATACCGACGGCAACAACAACGGCAAAGGATTCCCCTACGCCACCGTCACGAAGGACGCACCGGCAATCCACGTAGACTCAGGACTCACATACACTTACAGAATCTGCCACATAATGAAACCCAGTACCATCAAGGGAATCAACAGCGTCGGGCTCAAGTTGGAAGTGCAGTAGAATACTCCTCCGAGCGAAGTTGCAGTAGAATACTCCTCCGAGCAAAGTCATGTGAATGGCATAGATGAGGATGTGGACCTGATAAAATTGGAGAACGGCACAACATTGGAGAACTTGATGTTGCGTTAGGCACCGTCTAAAAGCAGACTAGTCACATCCTATATTCAAAGCCTTTGAACCTGCGTTCAAAACTTTTGAACCTACGTTCAAAGGCTTTGAACGTAGGTTCAGAGGTGCAAAACAACAAACACACATAGTTACACGAAAGGAATCCGTCATATTCACAGACTAATAACGCCATATTCAAAGTCAAATGCAATCCGACACATAAAACTTACTGGTCACATTTGTCACAAACACTACTACTATCACAGCGAGCTAACGCTCGAGTGTCATCGTACACGCTTTCGGAGAAAGCTGACTCCTACATAGCGAGCACTGGCTCCTACATAGCGAGCGAAGTTCGAACGATGATATTTGCGAATTGCGCTCGAGCGCAATCGCAATAGGAGCTAGCTCTCTCCGAGAGCGTTAAAGCGAGCGCGGGAATGTGGGCTGTAAATATAGCGAGCTGACGCTCGAGTGTCATCGCCGACGCGCTCGGAGAGCGCTGGCTCCTACCATCCGGCTAACACAAAACGCCCCTTTCTTCCAATCATTTCCACGCTACCTGCAACAATTTTTCAAAAAATCTGGCTCATCAAGCATTGCATTGATAAAAAAGTTTGTATATTTGCAATCGGATTGCGAGCAAGTCAATCAGTTCGGGTGTCACAACCCATTCTGTAGATGCGCAAACAGTCCATGCCTCAGCTCACGCCGAGCCTTTAGTGGAGTACAAGCTCCGCGACAAGGAGATGGGCGGGTAACGAGGCACAACATAATGAAGGCGTTTACTTGACGCTCTGTTCTTGACGAATCGGAAATCTAGCAAATTACCAAATTGTAGTCATGAACTTAGCAACGGTAGATGCCCCGGGTGTGATTATCATTCCCGTATGGTTTCGTGTAAGCCATCATTGTATTCTTTTGGATGCAATGTCTGGTTGCATACAAATGCCATATGGATTGTATTTTCATATCGGCGTGGGCTCTGACGTTGTCTGTTCAACTGTGATAGGCGATTGCTAGAGCCTCGATTCGTGGGACGGACAACAGGTATGGTCCCACG